>JANMLQ010000081.1:0-87174 GCA_031372635.1 Akkermansiaceae bacterium
GCGATCTCACCCTGCAATTCATCCGCAGCAGCAGCGCCGGACTTACCTCGTCCGTCGAACTGCAAAAACAATCTGAGACCATCCTGCGCCGCGATTTCCCCGAGATCCGCGATGTCTTCTCCCGCATCGGCACCGCCGAAGTCGCCTCCGATCCCATGGGTCCGAACGTCTCCGACACCTATGTCATGCTCAATCCCGTCGAAAAATGGCGCATGGTGGACGGCAAGCGTATCACCAAGGAAGCTCTCGGCGAACTCATGAGAAAACGCATGCTTGATCTGGTCCCCGGCCAGAATTTGTTGGTCTCGCAGCCCATCCAGATGCGCTTCAACGAAATTATGGCCGGTTCTCGCGCCGATCTGGTTTGCAAGATCTACGGCGAGAATTACGACGAGTTAGAACGCCTCGCCGGTGAAGTCCGCCTTGTCCTCAACTCCATACCCGGCGGTGCCGAAACCGAGTTCGACGCCATCGGCAAGGTGCCCATGATCGAGATCCAGCCCGACCGCGACGCCATGCAAAAATTCAACGTCCACGCCGACGACCTAAACCGCCTGATAGAAACCGCGCTCGCCGGGTCCGAGGTCGGCACGCTCATTGAGGGCAACCGCCGCACCCCCCTCATCGTCCGCCTAGACGAGAAACGCCGTGCCGATCTCCCCGCCATGGAACGCCTGCCCCTCCGCACCGAGGACGGAGCGATGCTCGCGCTGGGGCAAGTCGCGAAAGTAAAACTCGAGGATCGCGTGAATCAAATTTCTCGCGAAAACACCCAGCGCCGCGTCTCCGTCTTGATCAACGTGAGGGGCCGGGACACCGCCAGCTTCGTGGAGGAGGCCACCAAAGCCATCCATGAACGGGTCAAATTTCCCGATGGTTATTACTTCGAGTTCGGTGGCCAGTTCAAGAATCTGATGGAAGCGAAGAAGCGCCTCACCGTTGTCGTCCCGCTCGCACTTGGCCTCATCTTCGTCCTCATTTTCCTGAGCTTCAAATCACTCCGCCAAGCTGTGTTAATCTTCGTTTGTGTGCCGCTCGCCGTTTCCGGTGGCATCTTTGCGCTCTCGATACGCGGGATGCCCTTCACCATCTCCGCTGCCGTCGGCTTCATCGCCCTATCAGGCATTGCCGTGCTCAACGGCATCATGCTCATCAGCTTCATCAACCAGCTCCGCGAGGAAGGAAAATCCCTGCGCGACGCCGTTGTCGAGGGCACGCTCACCCGTCTCCGCCCCAAGCTCATGACTGCGCTCGTTGCTTCATTAGGTTTCCTCCCGATGGCCATCGCCACCGGGGCGGGAGCCGAAGTCCAGCGCCCCATCGCCACCGTCGTCATCGGTGGCATCATGACTTCCACTTTCCTCACCCTGCTCGTCGTGCCTCTGCTCTACGAGTGGCTGGAGAGAAAAACCAAACCAAGAAACCAACAGCCCATCGAATCATGAAAACCATCAGCAAGCTCATCACCGCCGCCCTGCTCATCGCCTTCACCGGCAGCGCCCTCGCCGAAGTCACCGTCAAGGCCGGACCACGCAAAGGCCGCATCCTCGAAATCGAAAACCAACAGGCCGAGTTCTTCATCGAGAAAGACCGCACCATCAGCATCGCTTTTTACGATGCCTCCATGAAAGCCCAGCCCGCCGCCGCGCAAGCCGTCACCGCCACTGCCGAGGCACCCACCGGCAAGGTGAAACTGGAGTTCGAGAAAAAGGGCGACCTGCTCGTTTCTAAAGCCCCGCTGCCTGAAGGCGAGCACTACACCATCGTCGTCCAGGTGAAGCCCTCCGCTGACGCGAAATCCAAGAACTTCCGCATCCCGCTCGATCTCAACATCTGCAAGGGATGCAGCAATCCGGAATACGCCTGCACCTGCGACGAGTGATGAGTGATGAGTGATGAGTGCGGTAGCCCTCAATTTTTCATCGTTGGAAAGGGGAAAGACGTGTTTATTTTCGGGCTGACATGAGCGACCTAACTCCCACCCGCAACTTACCGGAAAATCCTAAGCCCAAGATCAACATGCGGAAGCTCCACCGTTGGCTCGGCCTGCCTGCTGCTCTTTTCCTCGTCCTCACCTCCATCACTGGCGTCTGGCTGGAGTGTGTGAAATTCTTCGGTGCGGAGGAAGCCGAGCGCGAGCGCATCCGTGACATGGTTTCTCCGGTTACAGCAGCGACGATGGGCACCGAATTCGGCGGCGATTTTGAAAAAGTCAGAGTCGCGGCGACCGCTCGGGCAGGTAATCAGCCACTCGATAAGTTGGTGTGGCAACTCAAGGGCGATGCGCCTGCCGTGACGTTCTATTTCGGCCCGCAAGGCCAGCAAGCCGGGCGGCGAATCGTTGTGAACGCCCGGACGGCCGAGGTGTTGAGAGAAGAGGGCTACGACGAAGATTCGTTCATTCTCAAGCTCCACTCGGGCGAAGCTTTGGGCGATGGAGGAATGGTTCTTGGAATGTTCTGGGGTGCCGCACTGTTGCTACTAACTGTCTCCGGCATGATCATTTATTACAAAATGAAACCGCGCAAACCACAAACCGGACTGAGAAAGGTCTTCTGGATATTCGTAGGAGTTTTCACCCTCGCCTCGCATGACAGTGCCCGTGCGGATTCACCCTTTTTCACGGACGATCCGTTATTTTCTCCTGGCTGGGAAATCAAGCTGGGCGCGTTCTCCGAGCACAATGCTACCGGTAATTCGTGGGCAGCGCCGATCCTGGACATTAACTACGCCGTCGTCCCCACCGTGCGCCTCGATCTGACGATCGCCGAAATCGGCGGTGATCCAGACATCGGGGAGAGCGCGATGGGCTTCGGCACCACCGATTTCAAGGTGAAGTGGCGTTTTCTGGAAGAAGACCCGCAAAGCTGGCTCCCCGCGATGTCGATCGCACCCAAAGTCACACTCCCTACCGCCAGTGCGAGCGATGGATTGAATGATGGCGTCTGGCGGGCGCAGCTTCCCATCCAGTTCGGCAAGACGGTGGGAAACTGGTATCATTTCGCCGAAGCGGGCTACCAGTGGGCGCTCGATGACAATGCCAGCGACGTGGCATTCTGGGGCATCGCCACCCTCTATAATTTTAACAAACACATCGCCGTCGGGACGGAAATCTACGGACTCACTCCGCTGGATCAATCGGAGGACACCACCTTGGCCACCACGCTCGGAGTGATTTACACGTTCAATGCGAACTGGGCGCTGAAGGCGAGCATCAGCCAGTCCTTGCGTGACGATTCAAAGCCCGGACCAAATCCATCCGGGGTGTTTTATGTGGTTTGGAATTTTTAACATTACCCCATCATGTCTGCCCACCACGATTCCGGAGCCAGGAAGCCGTCATGCTCCGGCTGCGAGCACGGCCATGACGAAAGCCCTTTACCGCAGGGATTACTTGTCGCCGCCGCCGGCATGTTGACGGGGATAGGATTGGTTCTCGGCTGGATGGATATGGGGCCGAGCTGGCTGCAAACAGCCGCCTTCGCCGTTGCGACGCTTGCCGGTGGCTTGCTGGTTTTTCCCGCTGCTTGGAAAGCCTTGTTAGCGAGACGGCTGGACATGAACGTGCTCATGACCGTAGCCGTCGCAGGCGCGTGGATCATCGGCGAATACGGGGAGGCCGCCGCAGTGGTCTTCCTCTTCTCTTTATCCGAACTCCTCGAATCCTGGGCCGCCACCCGCGCCCGCCGGGCGGTGCAGGCGCTGTTGGAACTTTCCCCGCCCACCGCCATCGTTCTCGGGGCGGATGGCACGGAGCGGGAAATCGCGGTGGCGGAAGTGGCCATCGGCACGGAGATCCGTGTCAGAAGTGGCAGCCGCGTCCCGCTTGATGGAGAGGTCATTTCGGGAAATTCATCCGTCGATCAAGCGCCGATCACCGGTGAGTCCGTGCCGGTCGATAAGGCACCCGGCGATCCCGTCTTCGCAGGCACGGTCAATCAGGAAGGCTCGCTCACCGTCCGCGTCACTAAGGCGGCGGGCGATTCCACCCTCGCGCGCATCATCCAGCTCGTCGGCGAGGCGGAGGAGCAAAAGCCGCCGACCCAGCGTTGGGTGGATCGCTTCGCCGCTTTCTATACACCTGCGGTTTTCATCGCCGCGATTCTCGTCGCCGTCATCCCCCCGCTGCTGATGGGGCAAGCATGGAATCCTTGGGTTTACCGCTCACTCGTTTTGTTGGTGATCGCTTGTCCGTGTGCCCTGGTCATCGCCACACCGGTGAGCATCGTCTCCGGTCTCACTGCACTCGCAAGACGAGGAGTGCTTGTGAAAGGCGGGGTATATCTGGAGGCTGTCGGAAAACTCCGCGCCCTGGCGGTGGACAAGACTGGCACCATCACCCAGGGCAAGCCCCAGGTCACCGGCATCACCACAACCGGCGAATTCTCCGAAGAGGAAATCCTCAACATCGCCGCCGCGATCAACAGCCACTCCGAGCACCCGCTGGCAGTCGCTATCGTGAATGAAGCGCGTTCCCGCAATCTCGATTTCGAACCCGCCGCCGACTATGTATCCGTCACTGGCCAAGGCGCACGCGCCACCATCGGCGGGCACCCACATTTCATCGGCAACCACCGCATGGCCCACGAAGCAGGAGTTTGCACCCCCGGAATCGAAGCCATTCTAGCCGGCATCGAAGCGAAGGGGCAATCCCTCGCCGTGCTTGGCCACACTCCACACGAAGGATGCGCGGGCAAGATCCTCGGCATCATCGCCATCGCCGACACCTTGCGCCCCGAGGTGACGGAAGCACTCCGCCTCATCCACGCTGCGGGGATCGAAAAAGTCATCATGCTCAGTGGTGATAACCAACGCACCGCCTCCGCCATCGCCGAGCAAGCGGGCATCGACGAAGCCATCGGCGACCTCATGCCGGAGCAAAAGGTCGATCAGGTCAGAAAACTCGTCGGCCAATACACCCACGTCGGCATGATCGGCGACGGGGTGAACGACGCGCCCGCGCTTGCGGTGGCCAGCGTCGGCTTCGCCATGGGAGCCATCGGCAGCGACACCGCCATCGAGACAGCGGACATCGCATTGATGCAGGACGACCTGACCAAAGTGGCGGATGCCATCCTCACCGGTCGCCGCACCCTGCGCATCATCCGATTCAACGTGATCTTCGCGCTGGCGATCAAAGCCGTCTTTCTCGTCCTCGCCTTCCTCGGCATCGCCGGACTCTGGCTCGCCATCCTAGCGGATACCGGCGCGACTTTGCTGGTCATCATGAACTCACTACGCCTCCTCGCGTCAAAAGGTGAAGATCAGAGAGCGGCTCCAGCGCCTTGAGGAGACGGGACCTTACTGTCCCTCTTTTTCATCAGGCACGAAGAGGCGACAGTAAGGTCGCAGCTCCTTATCGCGGCTTGACGCATCTATCTCTAGCTGTCAGTCGTACATCCGCTATTTAACCATTAGAACAACGACCTCCCCAGACACCATGAACCTCGACATCAGCACCAGCATCGACTTCGTCATCACCCGCACGGAGAAGACGAGCGCCGTTCAGAACACTCTCGCCACGCTTCCCACGGACTCTTGGGTCTGGCCAACCAAGACTGCCGCTGCTTGGACGGCAGATGTGGAGCAACTCGATGGAGCCAAGACAGGCACGCTCGCCCAGAAAGCGAAAGCCGCCGCGACGGATAAAAGTATCCAGTTCGCCGCGCTGGACGCCCGCTACACGACTCTTCACACCCGCACCTTGCAGGCGGTGGGCGTGATGCGTTCCCGCGCTCTCGCAGATCCGACACTGCGCCCGGTGGTGAATGAACTCAGCGCCCGTGGCGATTCCAACCGTGCCGTGGAGGAAGAGGGCGAGGAACTTCTCGCCGCCTGGTCGCAGGAGTTCGGCGAGGATTTCGTGCCAGCTCCGGGAAACACTTTCGAGGCATTTCGCGCGCTTTATGAAGGTTCCGTCACCGTGCCCGCGCTGCGGAAACTGAAGAGCAATTATAAGGAAAGCGGCACCAAGGCGCGACGGGCGGCGGGTGATTTCAACACCCTCATCGGTCGGCTGGAAGACGAGTGCGTCCAGTGGTATGCCGAGGCCACCGCCGTATTCCCCGCTGGCACGACGAATGGCGATCTCATCCGCGGCCAGATCCCCACCAGCTACAGCCCGGCAGCCGCCGCGCCAACGACTCCGGTCACGCCTGCCTGAACCTGACAAATACCCGCCGCTTGCTCAATAAACGGGGCTGTTTCACGCGAAACAGCCCTTTTTCGTTTAGAAACGCTCCTAATACGTCATTTACACCCGCAGCAAAGCTGCCGCACGCCGTAGGTGCGCCTGCGGAAGCCGTAGGAGGGCCGCCGACATACGTCGGAAAAGCACCGGCGGCTGTAGGAGAGCAAAGCCCCGTCATCACTCTTGCTGCGATTCCCGTAGGATTGGCTACCGATGTCGTCACTCGGTTTGTCAGGCGAGGAAATCCTCACCCCGTGGCCGTCGCCATCGTCGGCGGATTGATTTCCTCCACCCTCCTCGCCCTCACTGCCAACTTCGCCTTCGGCCACGGAGACATCGAAATCGGTCCCAACAAGGGCCGCATCCTCGAATTCAGCACCAACGAGTTCATGCACGGCGAGGTCACCGAAAAGGACGGTAAGCTCCACATCGCCGTGCTCGATAAGGACATGAAGCCCGTGAAGGTCGCGGCACAAAGCCTCACCGCCACCGGCGGCACCCGCGAAAAACCCGTCAAACTCGAAGTCACCAAGAGCGAAAGCGGCTTCACCGTTACCGCCCCGAAAAACGGCGAGTGGTTGATCGTCCAATACAAGGAAAGCGATTCCGCCAAACCCATCACCGCCCGCATGCAATACGACGCGAAAAAATGCGGCAGCTGTCCAAACGTCGAGTGGCTCTGCTCCTGCGGCGCGAAGAAGTAAGGCCACAACCGCTGTGCCAAGTCATGACTCAAGGAGTCTATCAGGAGTTCACGCTTCAGCTTGCAATCGTCAAGAACACGCTGAAGCGCGGACTCCAACAAGCTCGAACTCCAGACGGTCGCTGGTTGGTTAAAACGCAAACCCATAACGGCATCATCGCCCTTCATCGGTCCTGATAGCCGCAGAGAACGAGACTATGGAGTCCTATCGCCACGCCGCCGTTAACTGCTTTAAGGAACAGGAAGCGGATGGCCGTTGGATTGCCGAAGTGGCAGGAATTCCTGGAACACTGGCATACTGTCAAAAGTTGCTTCCTTTATCCAGTTTGCGCGTTGGCACCGCCGGGAACAAGGAGCGGCGATCTCCGAATCGCCGAAGCCCATGGTAAGCCGACGAAAAGCAGCTTGCTACCTCGCGTCGTCACTTCACTTCATTGAAGCGATGATCTGATCAGTGAGCGCTTGGACGAGCTTCTCGGCTTCGGGGTCGAGTTTCGCAGAGCTGTTAGAAGGCTGATCCGGGATACGGCAGACGGTGCCGGGGTGGAAGTCCGAGTTATCACAGAGCTGGCACTCGGTCCAGTTGGCGCGCTTGTCGTCCATGCCGAGGGTTTTGCGGAGTCCGATGAGTTCCTTGGCTTGGCCGCCGGTGATGGTGAGGAGTTGGCCGCCCTTGAGCTGGGAGGCGACCCAGACGGTTTTGCAGTAGGACTCGACGTTTTCCATCTTCCAATAGGCGTCTTCGATGTCCTTGCCCCAGGTGATGACGCCGTGATTGACCATGAGCACGGCCATGTGATCGACGGCGGCGTTTCCGACGACTTCAGCGTTCGCGAGCGTGCCGGGCGTGCGGTATTCCGCCATGCCGATTTGGCCGAGGAAGACTTCCGCTTCGGGGATCATGCAGGTGGGCGGCTGAACGCCGGCGACTGCGAAGGCGGTGCCGTGCGGCGGGTGCGCGTGGCAGCAGGCCTTGGCCTTGGGCTGGCGCTTCATGATGGCGAGGTGGGTCATGCACTCGGAGGTGCGCTTGTATTTCCCGGCGAGTTGTTTGCCTTCGAGATCGACGAGGCACATTTGCTCGACGGTCATGAAGCCTTTGGAAACAAGCGTGGGTGTGCAAAGTACGAGGTTGTCGCCGACGCGGATGGTGAGGTTGCCGCCGTTGCCATCGGTGTATTCGCGATCCCACATGCGCTTGCCGATGCCGACCATGGTTTCCTTGAGCTTGGTGATGGCGGGCGAGTTGAAGAAGGCTTCGATTTCCGCAGGAGTTTTCGGATCCTTGCCGGGAGTCCAATGGAATTCGTAATCCGGCAGGATGGGTTCGGCCTTGGCGGTGGAAACGGCGGTGGCGCGAACGGGTCCAAGTCCGCTACGAAGGATGTCCTTGGCGGATGGTGTTAGAACCGCGTCGGCGGGGATGTCGGCGGCGGATTTCCCTGCTTTGAGCAGGGCTTCGATGTCGGCTCCGGTGAAGACTTTCTTTTTCATGATGGGAGTTTGGAGAATGGATTCGGGTTTTTTTTAACCACAGATTACGCAGATTACACAGAGAAGAGATTTGGATGGATGAGAGGGAACTGCGCTTTGTCGGAATCTGCGTAATCTTTGTAATCTGTGGTTAATTCTTTGAGATCAGGATGGAAGCGGTGGTTCGTAGTGAAGTGAGTCGAAAATGGCGACGGTGATGGCGTCGATGGGGATGTCGAAATCAAACGGGGCAGTGGCTTCGGCTCCTTCGACGATGCCGACGATGTCGCCGTCACTGGCTCCGAGGTTATCGTAGGTGACGAGGGAGGATTGTGTGGAAAGTGCCGGAGGCTTGCCGCACGCGGTGTTGAAATCCTTCGCATCGAGCGGATTGCACATCAGCCACCGGCCTCCTTTGTAGGAGGGGTCTTGGACGTTCAGGGTGACCCTGCCGATGACTTGAGCGATGCGCACTGTTAGGTAAAAGCTGAAATGCTGAGATGCTGAGATGCTGAAATGAGAGAGCGGAGATTCTGCCGAGCCTGGAAAGCGCAAAATGGTGAATGAGGTGTCATGTTTCTTAATCTCAGCTTTTCAGTTTCTCAGTTTCTACTCAATCGATCACGCCTTGGACGAAGTTTCGGATGGGTGATTTTTCGTCGTGGACGAGGTGGCGTGCGCCGACGCCGTCGGTGGAGACGATGACCTTGGAGTGAAGGCCAGCGCCGAAGAGGTCGATGGCGACGATGGGCGCGCCTTCGGGTTTTTCATCGAAGCCGAGCGGCTGGCAAAGCAGCATGGTGCAGCCCTTGAGGGAGGGATGCGCATGGCTGCTGACAGCGTGGCCGACGACGATGGCGGGGATCATTTGGGTAAAAGCTGAGATGCTGAGAATCTGAAACGCTGAAATGAAGAGTTAGATGATGCGGAGGTTTTCGACGAGGACGCAGCGGCGGATGCGGGTGAAGGTTTTGGGAGTGGTGATGCCCTCGCCAGTGGTGGTGGCGATGGAGTAGGAAAGGTAGCCCTCGCCGCCGAGGCCAAGACCGGCGACGGATGCGCCGTTTTTCACGAAGATGGTGGTGTCCATTTCTTTGGCCATGTAGGTCATGTGGTTCACGTCGAGCGTGTGGATGATGGCGGAGTGGCGGTAGTTATGCTCGGCGCGTTTGGCCTCGCGCACGGCGGTCTCGAAGTCCGGGCAGGAAACGATGGGCATCATTGGCATCATCTGTTCTTCCTGGACGAAGAGGTGGTCTGCGTCGGTTTCTGCGAAGAGGAGTTGCGTTCCGTGTGGGATGGAGGCTCCGGCGGCTTCGGCGAGCTTGGAGGGATCGGCTCCGACGTAGGCGCGGTTGACGGAAGCATGGGCGCAGCCGCCGCCTTCGCCGGGTTTTACGTTGAAGGCAACGGCGGTTAGTTTTTCTAACTGCTGGGCGGTGAGTCGTGCGGCACCGGCTTTGGTGAGTTCTTCACAGAAGCGGTTGAAGACGGAGGCGACGACGAAGACGGCTTTTTCGCCAATGCAGAGCAGGTTGTTATCGAACGCGCCACCTTCGACGATGCCGCGAGCGGCGCGGGCGAGATCGGCACTTTCATCGACGACGACGACCGGGTTTCCGGGACCGGCGCAGATGGCGCGCTTGCCGGATTTCATCGCGGCATTGACGACGGCTGGGCCGCCGGTGATGGCAAGCAGGGAGATGATCGGGTTCTTACAGATGGCATCGAAGGATTCGAGCGTGGGCTGCTCGATGGTGGTGATGATGTTGTCCACGCCGATCTCACGGAAGATCGCTTCGTTGTAAGCGCGCACGGCCATGGCGGCGCTGCGTGCTCCGCCGGGGTGCGGGTTGAAAACGATCGAATTTCCGGCAGCCACCATGTTGATGACGTTTCCTGTTAGAGTGGGGACCGAGTGAGTGACGGGAAGGATCGCGCCGATGACGCCGAAGGGCGCGTATTCCTCAAGTGTGATGCCGCCATCGCCGCTCATGGCGTAGGGCTGGAGCCATTCGGTGCCGGGGACGTTTTTGGTGATGAGTAGCTTGCCGATCTTGTGATCGAGGCGGCCGATCTTGGTTTCTTCCATCTCGAACTTGCCCCATGGCTCGGCGTTGGAAACGCACATGGTCTTGACGATCTCGATGACCTTGGAACGACCGGCGACGCCGAGTTTCTTGAGTTTGAGATGAGCGTCGTTTGCGGCTTCGGCAGCTTTCTCCACGCAGTTGAAAACGCCGCGCTCACCGCCGGAGGAGGTGTTACCACAACCACAGGAGGTCTTGGCGGCTGGTGCGGCTGCGGGTTTCGCTGTGCCTTCGGCGAGACGCGCGACGACGGATTCGACGACGGAGCGGAGAAGTTCGGGATCGAGAGTTTTCATTCGATGCGGAGATTGTTTGGGGAATCGGAGTTTGAAACTGTTATCGGGGATTTTAACCACAGATTACGCAGATTACACAGAGGGAATCAGATTGTGATGCGCTTCACTTTAATGGAAGCGTGTTTGAAGTTGATGAGAAGTCCTACCTTGAGGCCGGTGATTTTTAGGTAGCCAATCATTTGGGAAATGTGAGCGTCGTTGGATGCTTCGACGACTTTGGTGTCCACGATGACGGACTGATCGACGATCAAATCGGGGATGAGATTTCCGATGGGACGTTTTTTGTAGAAGACGGTATGCCTTTTTTGTTGCTCAAAGAAGATGCCAAGATCTGCAAACTCGATGCATAGGGCGTTTTCGTAAAGTTTTTCATCCAGACCGTTCCTGAGTTCACGATGAATTTCCATCGCCGCACCAATGATGCGCTCGGTCAGTTCAGCATGAAGTCCTTCATCCATATCAATCTGTGAAATCTGTGTAATCTGTGGTTAAAACTGGCCGATGCCTAACGACTACCCGCCCTTGTAGAGCGTTTTGCCGTGGACTTCGACGCGGTCGATGATGGCGACGATGGCGGCGTCCACCGGGATGGACTTGAGGCCTTGTGCGGCGCGGGCGGAGCTGCCTTGGCAGAACATGACGAGTTCGCCCTCGCCAGCTCCGACGGTGTCCACGGCGACAATGGTGTTGGAGCCGTCCTTGAACTTGGTGGGATCTTTGTCATCCACCAGTTTGGGACGGAGAAGGAGCAGTTTCCTGCCGACCATCTGCTCGTCCTTCTTGGTGGAGACGACTTGTCCGATGACTTCCGCGAGGAACATGGTGTGGAAGGGTTGTGAGATATGGGTGATTGGATATTTGGGAGCGGGGTGTGACGCATGACGCCGCACCCGCGCTTTCCAATTTCCTTAACTCACTTGCGCGGGGCGCGGGCGGCGGTGTCTTTGGGGAGGACGCCGTCGATGGCATCGTCCGGGCGGGCGATGACGTGGGCGCTGATGACTTCACCGCCTGCGGCGGCTGCGGCTGCGGCGCCGGAGTCGATGGCGGCTTTGACGGCTGCGACGTCGCCGGTGACGACGGCGTTGCACATTGCATTACCGATTTGTTTCATCGGACCTGCGAGTTCGACGTTTGCGGATTTGAGCATCGCATCAACGCCGACGACGAGGCATGCGAGGCCGCGGGTTTCGAGGAGTCCTACTGCTTGTTTGGCCATGGTATTGTTTGTTTGGTGGTTAGAGACTTTGAATCAGGAGAGTTTGCGGAAGACTTCGCGTGCGAGTACGAGTTCTTCGTTGGCGGGGATGACGAGGATTCCAACGGGCGAGTTGGAAACACTGATGTCGTCTTCGGTGGCGCGGCAGGCATCGTTTTTTGCAGCATCAAGGTGGATGCCGAAGTCTTCGAGGCCCATGCAGACGGCGGCACGGATGTCGGCGTTGTTTTCGCCGATGCCGGCGGTGAAGACGAGGGCGTCGATGCCGCCGAGTTCGATCATGAAAGCGCCGATCCAGTGGCGGATGGAATGGATGAGAGAGTCGAGCGCGAGTTGCGCCTGCGTGTTTCCAGAGGCTGCGGCTTGGCGCACGTCGCGGATGTCGTTGGAGACGCCGGAGAGTCCTAACAGGCCGGACTCTTTGGTGAGTTGGCGTTCTGCTTCGTCGAGTGAGATGCCGAGTGCGCGCACGGCGTAGGGAATGGCCCCGGAGTCGAGATCACCGACGCGGTTGTTCTGCGGCAGGCCGCTTTGAGGCGAGAAGCCCATGCTGGTGCCGATGGCGACGCCGTTGAGGATGCCGGTGACGGAACTGGAGCCGCCGAGGTGACAGGAAACGACGCGGAAGGGCTTGCCAGTGATGGTTTGCGGGCCGTCGAGATAGAGGCGGCGGGCAATGTTTGCCACGTCTTCGCGGTTGCTCATTTCGGCGGAGCGCTCGGCGATGAACTTATGACTCGCGCCGTGGAAACCATAACGACGGATGCCGATGTCACGCCATGTTTTAGGAATGGCGTAGTTGTAGGAAGCCGAGCTGGTCCACTGATAGAAGGCGGTCTCGAAAAGAGCGACGAGTTTTGCCTTCGGCATGGATTTGGCGAACTGGCGGATGCCATTCGCGTAGGGCGGATTGTGAGCGGGGGCGACGGCGGCGAAGCCTTCGAGCGCGTCGATGGCTGCTTGATCGGCGATGACGCAGCCGCTGAGGTTTTTCCCTAACACGGTTTTGAAACCGACGGCTTCGATTTCATCCGGGCTGGCGATGACGCCATCGCGCTGAAGCGTAGCGAGGGCGTCATCAATCACACCAGCATGATCTTCCACCCGCTCGTAGCCGCCCTTGGCAATGACCTCGCCACCGCTTTCTTCCATGCGGAAGAGACGGTATTTGAAGGAGGTTGAGCCGAGGTTGGCGACGAGGATGAGCATCTCGCGATTTGAAATTTGAGATTTGAAATTTCAAATCAGCCGAGCCAGGCACCGAGCTTCGAGAGATCGTCGTGCGGGCGTGGGATGACTTGGACGGAGGTGACTTGTCCGAGGTTGGCGGCGGCGGATGCGGCGGCATCGAGGCCGGCTTTGACGGCAGCGACATCTCCGGTGAAGAAGCCGGTGACAAGACCGGAGCCGATTTTTTCCCAGCCGGTCATTTTGATGTCAGCAGCCTTGAGGGCGGCGTCGGAGGCTTCGAGGAGTGAGACAAGGCCCTTGGTTTCAAGGATGCCAATTGCTTGTTTGGCCATGGTGGTGAGAAGTTGATGGTTGTTAGTTGATGGTTGATAGTCGGAACGACTTCACGCGATGCCGAACTGGCTGAGGAGTTCTGGATGCGGGCGGGCGATGACGTGGGCGGAGACGAGTTCGCCGACACGGCCGGCGGCCTCTGCTCCGGCATCGACGGCGGCTTTCACGCTGCCGACATCGCCTTTGACGAGAACGGTGAGGAAGGCCCCGCCGATCTGGATTTGGTTGATAAGTGTGACGTTGGCGGCTTTTGCCATCGCGTCTGTGGCTTCGACGCTGCCGACGTAGCCTTTGGTTTCAATCATGCCGAGTGCGCTCATATGTTTTGTTGGTGATGTGGTTGTGAGATGGAGTTACTTGATTAGTTCGCAGAAAGTATCGGGCTTGAGACCGCAGGCGTTGCCTTCGTCGGTGTCGATGTGGACTTCGAGTTTGAACGATGGATCGACGCGGACGATGAGGTTGTCGAAGGTCATGCCGAGCGGGCCGTGGACTTTGAGTTTCATTTCATCGAGATGTTTCACGCCATAGTAGGCGGCATCGTCGGGATGCATGTGGACGTGCGGCTGGGCGCGGATGACGCCTTCCTCTAGCTCGAAATAACCGTTAGGACCCATCAACATGCAGCTGGGTGTGCCTTTGATGGCGCCGGACATGCGGACGGGGATGTCGAAGCCGAGTGAGATGGCGTCGGTGTAGGCGAGTTCGATCTGGTTGAGATTGCGGCAGGGGCCGAGGATGCGGAGGTTGGAGATCACGCGGCTGCGCGGGCCGATGAGGGTGACGGATTCTTTGGCGGCGTACTGGCCCTCCTGATAGAGGCTCTTCATCGGAGTGAGCTGGTGGCCTTTCCCGAAAAGCGCTTCCACGGCGGCCTGGGTGAGGTGGCAGTGGCGGGCGGAAATATTGACGAGTAGAGCGTTCGGAGCCTTGGAGGCGGCGGGAAGCTGGAGCCCGAGCTTGGCGTAGATTTGCTCGCGGACCATGTGTTCGACGACGGCGCGCGGCGTGGAGGATTTGAGCGTTTCGGCCATGACTTGGTTTTGTTTTTGTTGGATTCGGTTGACAAGTCAACGAAAATCCCAAGAATTCCCAACGAAACACAGAAAAGTCACGATTTCATGCTCGCTATCGAACGCCAACGCCGGATTTTGGATCTGCTTCTCGCAGCGGGCTCCCTGCGCACGACGGAGACTTCCGAGGCGCTCGGCGTTACGGACGAGACGGTGCGGAAGGATTTCGAGCTGCTGGAAAAGCGCGGCGAGTTGATCCGCATCCACGGCGGGGCGAGCAGGCCGGAGAAGATCCGCGGCGATCTGCCATTCACCGAGCGCCAGGCGATCCGGCGGGAGGAAAAACAAGCGATCGCCCGGCTGGCGGCGAGTCGGATTCAGGCAAACGAAACGATTTTCCTAGATGCGAGTTCCACCGTGCTGACGCTGACCGAGTTTCTCCCGGACTTGCCGCTCACGATTCTAACCAACGCGCTGAATGTTTTCACCGCTCTATCCGAAAGGCCGAATCTCGATCTGATGTGCACGGGCGGGCTTTTCGACGCCAAATCCCGGTCGTTCATCGGACTGACCGCCGAAAAATCCCTCCAGCGCTACAATATCCACCGCGCCTTCCTCTCCGGCAGCGGGCTGCATCCCGAGCGTGGCGTGAGCGAGCGCAACGCGCGGCAGGCGGCATTCAAGGAACGGGTGATTTCCTACGCCGAGGATGTGGTCTTCATGGCAGATCACTCGAAACTCGGTCTGAAAGCCTCGTTTTTCTTCGCCGAGGTATCCGATCTGAGCTGCCTCATCACGGATAAGAATGCGGACGCGAAATTCATCGGGGAGCTACAGGGCAAGGGCGTCGAGGTTTTGTTAGGGGAATAGCGGTGCTTGATGAAAGGCCGGGCGGCTGCTAACCCGCGCTTGTGTTGATCCGCACCCGCATTGAAGAGCTTGCCGCGCTTGGCGGGCCGCTGCATTTGGCACTGGGCGTTTTCGACGGCGTCCACATCGGTCATCAGGCCGTGATCGCGAGTGCTGTTAGAGCGAGCGAGACGCAGGGTGGTGTGGCTGGGTTGCTGACCTTTGATCCGCATCCGATACGGGTGATCGCTCCTAACAAAGCTCCAGCGGCGCTGCTTGCCACCTTGGATCACAAGGCGAAAATCGTCAGTGATCTCGGCATCGGCTTGTTCATTCCACTGCACTTCGATGCCGAGTTTGCCGCGATGGAGGCGTCTGAATTCATCGAGAAACTCACCGCCGCGCCGGTGCGCACGATCGCGGTGGGTGAGGATTGGCGCTTCGGTCACAACCGCGGCGGCGATGTGCCGTTTCTGCGGATGGAGGCGGAAAAACGCGGCTTCCATCTGGAAGCGGTGCCGCCCGTGATGTTCGAGGGTGATCGCATCAGCAGCACGCGCATCCGCCAGGCTATACGCGATGGAAATCTGGCAGCTGCATCCGGCATGCTTGGCAGGCCCTACAGCATTTGCGGTATTGTCGCACGCGGCAGGCAGCTCGGCCGCACGCTCGGATTTCCCACCGCGAATCTGCCGGTCCTCGCAGTGCAAACCCCGCCGGATGGGGTTTGGGCGGTGCGTGTCTGTGATGCCACGGGCAAGCAGTGGAACGGCGTGGCGAATCTCGGCGTCCGGCCCACCGTGGATGGGGGAAACCGCATGCTGGAAGTGCATCTACTGGATTTTTTCGGTGATCTCTACGGCCAGGAAATCGACGTCCACTTCGTGGAAAACATCCGCGCTGAGACGAAATTCCCCTCGCTGGATGCCTTGCGCGGCCAGATCGAAATGGACGCCACCGCTGCAAGAAACATCCTCGCGGCAGGCAGTTTGAAAACGCAGGATTGACACCAATCGGTTCATGTGAACACTCGCTCGCATGAACATCATCAAGCCGTTCGTGGACCGCATCCTGCCGCTTCTGGAAGAAAAATTTCCTTCCTGCTTCCGGCGGCGTCAGATCATCCATCGGAAGCTGGAAATCCAGTTGGAATTCCCGTGGCTTTCAAAAAGATGAATTTTCCGGATTTTGCACTTACCCTCGCCGCCTCGGCTCTCTATGAGTACCTGCAAGCATCCGCATGGAGATTTTCAAACCCATTTTCCCGATCCGCGGCCGGGCCGCATTATTAGCCACAGCCTGCTTGGTTTTTCCGCTACAGGCGGGTGAACCCAAGGACGCTGGCAGCCTGGCGGAACGCGAGCGCATGCGCCGCAGCACCAACATCGAAGAAGCCGAGGAACTGCTGCGCAAAGGCGACGAAGCCTACAAAGCGGGCCGTTTCTCGGAAGCCGTGGAGGCATACGCCGGTGCCCGCGATTTAATACCGGACGCACCCGTTTCCTCGGAACTGCGCACGGCGGCGACGGATCGTTACGCCCAGGCATCCGTCGAACAAGCGCGCCTGCTTACGAGAAAAGGCGACGTCGCCGGTGCGAAGACCGCCGTGGACAAGGTGCTCGCTGATGGCGTGTCTCCGCAAGATCCCGGCGCACTCGCTATGCGCGCCCAACTCGACGATCCGATCCGCACCAATCCCGCTCTAACAGCGGAGACCGCAAAGGACATCGACGAAGTCCGCCGCCTGCTCTACACCGCCGAGGGAGCCTACAATCTCGGCAAGTTCGACGAGTCCGGAAAAACCTATCAGGACATCCTCCGCATCGACCCCACCAACTCGGCGGCGCGCCGTGGCATGGAGCAAGTGGCTGCTGCGAAAACCGCATATCACAAGTCCTCCTACGATCACGCCCGCTCTGAAATGCTAACTCAGGTGGACGCGGCATGGGAAACGCCGATCTCCGCTCCCGAACTCGGAGTCGGCCCGGAAGATCCGGGCGGTCCGTTGAATTTGGATACTTCTGTTAGCGTGGCCGCCAAGCTCGACCGCATCATGATCCCGAAGATCGCTCTGGATCAGGCGACTTTGGAAGAAGCGCTCGATTTCCTCCGCACCTCCACTACCAAGGTGAATATCGCAGGTGGAGCCTCAGAATCACTCAACTTCACCGTCAATCTCGGCGCGCCGGATTCAGAAGTCGCTAAAAACATCCGCAGTAAGAAGTTCGACCTACGGCTCACTAATGTGCCGCTGCGCCAAGTCTTGAAATACATCACGGACATCACGCAGACTTCGTTCAGCACGGATGACTTCTCAGTGGTCATCACGCCACATGGCTCGACCTCGGACGAGTTAATCTCCCGCAGCTATCGTGTGCCGCCGGATTTCCTCACAAACCTCAGCAATGCTGGCGCGGGCGCGGCTCCAACCGAGGACAATCCCTTCGAGACAGCGCCTAAGGATGGCCTGCTCACCAAGCGCATGAGCGCCCAGGAAGCATTGGTTAGCAATGGCGTCACCTTCCCGGATGGCTCCAACGCAAGCTACAGCCCCGCGACCAATACACTGCGCATTCTCAACACTGCCACCAATCAGGAAATCATCTCCCAGATCGTGCAGGCCGCCACCCAGACGGAGCCTGTCACCGTCGCCGTGCGGGTCACGATGATCAAAACCCAGCAGACCAATCTGGAGGAACTCGGCTTCGACTGGCTGGTGAATCCATTCGCACTGAATTCCCCTAACACGCTCTTCGGAAGCGGCGGCACGGTCGGAAATACACCGGGGCGTTTTGGAACCGACTTCGTCTCCCCCGTCGGCGGCACATCCGTGGACGGCATTCCGGCGGATCCCGCGCAGCTCGCATCCAATGTCTCCACCAACGGCCTGCGCTCCGGAGCACAGGGCATCGACGGCAACAGCATTGATGGCCTCATCGCCGATCCCAACCGCTCGTCCCAAGCAAACAGAGTCGCCCCTGGCGTGATGGCGGTGACCGGACTTTTCACGGACGGGCAGGCCCAGTTGGTCATGCGTGGCCTGGATCAGAAAAAGGGCGTGGACCTGATGGCGAGACCCGCCGTCATGACCCGCAGCGGCCAGTCTTCCAGCGTGTCCATCTCCCGGGAATTCATCTATCCCACCGAATACGAGCCACCCGAGCTTCCGAATTCCGTCGGCGCTGGCGCTGGCACATCGCCAGTCACCCCCGCCACTCCCACTGCATTTGAAATGCGGGAGGTCGGTATCAAGCTGGAAGTCCTGCCAGTGGCGGATGCGAACAAACGCTACATCGATCTCACACTGAATCCCTCGTTCATCGACTTCGACGGCTTCGTCAACTACGGCAGCCCGATCAACTCGACGACCACCGACATTCTTGGAAATCCGACCACTGCGCGAGTCACGGACAACACGATTCTGATGCCGGTTTTCAGCGTCCAGAAAGCGTCCACCCAGCTATCCGTAGCGGATGGGGCCACGATCGCCATTGGCGGGCTGATGGCGGAGAGCATTCAGAACGTGAACGACAAGGTTCCGGTTTTAGGAGACATTCCACTGGTCGGTAGGCTGTTCCAGTCCAAGTCCAAGAGGCCGGTTTCCACCGCCATCGTTTTCCTTGTTCACGTTGAGCTGCTGGATCCCACCGGTCGCCCTTACCGGGACCGCTGATCCGCCTTATCCCCAACTTCTATCATGTCCGCCCCAAGCGAGCCGGAAAAATACTCCATCGACGAGATGATGGAGAGACTCAAGATCCGCCCGGCGGAAGACCCCATCGAGGACGGCGAGTTGGTGACACGCGCGGATGGAAGCCAGGCGATCCGAGTGCGCAAGCGCAAGCGCCGTTCCCATCAGCCGCACAAGGAGGAAGTGAAGCAAGGCACCCGCTCGCGCATGTTCCAGATTTCCGGAGCACTCATCCTGCTACTGCTGGCGCTCTTCGCAGCCGGAGCGGCCATCGTTTATGCGAACAGCGCGCCATTCCGCGAGGGACTCGTCCGCATGATCGCGGAAAGCAGCGGCGCAAAACCGGATCTCAAGCAGTTCCGCATGAACCCGACCGGTGCGAATGCCGGCAGCATCACCCTCAACTGGCCTGCCGGAAACGCCTTGCGCAATCTCACCGTGCGCGGAATCTGTGCGGAGATCTCCCCAGCCAGTTTCCTCGGGAAATCTCTGGTGGGCGAGGAAGTGACCGCCGCTGAAGGGGAGCTGAACATTTGGCTTCCACAAGCGGACCAGCCCGCACGCGATGTGCAGCCTCACGCAGGGCCGCTGCCGATCCTTTTCAAACTCTACGCGATTCCGAAATTCCATGTTCTAGTAGGTGATCCCGCCGCGCCGCTGATCCGCATGATGAACACGGAAGCATCCTTCCATCCCGAAAACGCCAGTGGCCGCGCGCAATTACTGCTTAACCGTGGCGACATCACCATCAATGGCTGGCCCAAACTCAAGATGGACCGCTCACACATTGAATTCCGTGGCAGCGAGGTGGATGTCGTCGGCCTCCGGCTCCGCCATGATGATGATACGCGTGGCGGCTTCGAACTCAGCGGCACATTCTCGCCCTACGATCCGTCCCGCGCATCCACGCTTGCGGTCCAACTCGAATCCTATCCCACGGCAGGTATCATGGGGCCGGAACTGGGACGCTTGATCGATGGCAGGATCGATACAGTTTCCTCCGCAAAATCTAACTACCTGTCATTCACTCCCGCTCCGGTCACCGACACCTCGCTGGCCGTCACTTTCCGCAACAGCATCTCCTCACCGATGAAGGTCAGCGGCTTTCCCTTCCTCTTCGGCCTCTCTCAGATTTTCGCGGACGAATGGTTCCTGAGCCCTACCTTTGATACAGACGCCAGCGGAGCCATCCGGCGTGCCGATGGCAATATCAGCGTCAGCGATCTGAACTTCGAGAAAAAGGACTGGATGGCCCTGCGCGGCGGCCTCGCGATGACCCGCGATCTGCGCATTTCCGGCAGTATGGAAGTCGGCGTCGCCGTCGCGCTCATCAATGCAACGATCCAGTCAACCAACAACAAACGGCTCGACAGAATGTTCGGCCCGCCGACCGATGGCTTCCGCTGGATCAGCGTGAAAATCTCCGGCACAGCCGCCAGTCCGACGGACAATTTCAAGGATCTCTTCCAAGCCGCCGCCAGCAAAGAACCCGCGCCGTCCGGAGCCATACCGAGCTTCGAGGATCTCACCAAGCCCGAGTGAAATTGCGGCGCGCCTCGTGATTTCCAAGTGTCCGCAGTCCTTGTGCCATGCCCGCAAATCATGCGGAAATTTTTTCAAAGAACAGCATGGCGTTCCCACGGATTCTCGTTCATTCTGGATGACGGATAAGGCGACTGAAACCGCCATCCATTCACCCAAACCAAACCATAAACACCATGCAAACTGCCAACGTCAATCTGCCGATCACCGTCACGGTCCGCCACGAGCAAGTGACTGATGCACTCCGCGATCACGCCCATAAGAAAATCGAGGGACTGCACCTCGACTACCCGCGGATCATCGAAGCCAAAGCCATTCTGGACGTTCAGAAAAACCGGCACGTTGCCGAAATCATACTCTTTTGCGCCAACCATATCACCATCGAAGCCCACACCGAGGGCAAGGATATGTATGCCGCGCTGGATGAGACCATCGAGAAAATCGCCCGCCGCATGCGCAAGCACAAGACGCGGCTGATGAAGAAGAACCGCCCGCATCGCAACGAGTCGATCCGGCATCTGGATGAACGCTATTTCAACGAAGATGTGCTGGACCACCCGCAGGATTCGGAAGCGGATCCCATCCCCTACATCGTGCATCCCGATCACTATGCGATCCGCACGATGTATAAGGAAGACGCCATCATGCAGCTCGAACTCTCGGACCGCCCCTTCGTGCTCTACAAAAGCGCGCGCCGTGGCTGCCTGACCATCGTTTACCGCCGCAAAGACGGCGAATACTCGGCCATCGACATCAAGGACGGCGCTCCCTGATTCATAGTTGCTGCGAATCCAGCCGGGCGGGAGAAATTCCGTCCGGCTTTTTTCGCGCAACTTCCACCCATCTTGTCATGAGGCTCCTGCCATTGACGATTGAGGAAATGGATAGAGTGACTCGTTTCCTGCTGCTGTTCTTACCGTCACTCATGCCGCTTGCGGTGTAGGTCATAGGCGAAGAAACGAAGCCATCCCCAGCAGCCGAAGTCGCAGGCTTCGACATCCCCAAAGCCATGCGCGCGGATGGCACCGCAGTCCCGCTCGATAAGCTCGTCACCGCCGTGAACTAAGACCTCGCCATCGGCCCGGAACTCGTCGAGATCGACGCCATGATCAAGGGCTGAAACTCCGGCGGTCCCATCCTACTGGCCTACAGCAAAGTGATCGGCATCGTCTCCCATTTCAGGGAAGAAACCCGTGATGACTCACGCGTCACGGATGCCGATAAGGATACGGTGGTGCGGCGTTTCGGCTACCGGGTGGACAACATGAAATCATGGCAGACTCCAGACTGGAAACGCTTCGTTTCCCAAGGCGAAAGAGTCGCTCGCGTGGAGTCCACCAGCAGTGACTTCATGAAGCTGCTCAACAGCCGCTTCGAGAGCTGGAACGGAAACGAGCAGATCGGAAAAATCAGGGGAAAAATTCCAGAAGAACATAAATGCCGCTCGATCTCAAAAAGAAGTCTATGGCGATCTTCCCAAAGCTTTCACCGAACTCAAGCAGATCACCCTGACCGACTTGAACGCCGCCGAGTCTGATCCATCGCTCTACTGGTGGTGGAAACACACGCTCACCCAACAACGGATTTCCGAAAGAGACTCGACGAGGCGTTCGAGAAACAAGCCGCAGAAGCCCGCCAGAAACGGTGACTTGGAAGCCTCAAGCAGCGCCTCGATTTCAAGCCGCAGACCTGCGAAAAACGACCGAAAATTTTGCGGCAACTCGCCGCTTTACAAGGTGCGGGGCGGCTCCCATAGTCCCGCGCCCATGATTCTAGCTGCGACCGATTGGCTCTCCATCAGCATCAACCTCCTGTTGGTGGTTTTCGTTATTGTCTGCCTTCTGATGACACTGGTCATCCTGATGCAACGCCCGA
The DNA here is from genome assembly GCA_031372635.1 of Akkermansiaceae bacterium. GTDB lineage: Bacteria > Verrucomicrobiota > Verrucomicrobiia > Verrucomicrobiales > Akkermansiaceae > Luteolibacter. The sequence continues at coordinate 22,466 of JANMLQ010000081.1, forward strand.
AACAGGAAGGTCTTGGAGCCGCATTCGGTGCCGGTGTGACCGATCAAGTCTTCGGCGCGCGCACCACCAATGTCCTCCAGCGCGGCACGGTCTATCTCGGTTCGTTGTTTTTCATTCTGAGCCTCACTCTCGCCGTGCTCATCGGCCACAAGAATCAGAAAACCAGCCTCCTTAAGGACAAAACCGCTGCCGCGAAAGTGGAGAAGGCAGAGCCAGAAAAACCGGCGGAAACCGTGAAGCCGAAGTCCCTCAGCGAGGAACTGCCGGTGGAAAATAATCCTCCGGTCGTGATTCCTGCTCCCGCACCTGTGGAAACCCCAGCTCCGCAGCCTGAACCTGCTCCAGCGCCCGCTCCCGTTGTCGAGCCTGCTCCCGCTCCCGTTGTCGAGCCTGCTCCACCCGCAGCACCTCCCGCCGACGCTACTGCTCCTCCGGCAGATAAGCCCGGCCAACTCTGACGCTTTGACAGGGTGACGAAAGCCGCCCGCGAAAATCCAAACGTCCCCATCTGGGCGCGTGATGAAGCGTTTCCCCCTGCCCCCGGTGGCTGGGGCTGGGTGGATCTGAAAGGTGGACAACATCCGTGCGAATCACCGGAAACACTGATCCAAGCCATCCGCGAAGACCGCAATGCCGGCGTGGTGCTCGCTTGGACTCCGGACTTTCCTCACATGGTCCTGCCGGAGGAGGTGTCCGGCGCGAGCGATGCTATGCTGGCATCCCGCAAACGCATGGCGGCGGATGATCTCACCGATGCGCACGGCAAGCTCCGCTGGTTTGGCATCTTGCTCGCCGGACTGGGCATTTACCTGCTCTATCAGGGATGGTTGATCGCTCCTCCTGTAGCCGGGCGTTTCGCGTTCGCCTGCAAGGCCATGCTGACGTCGATGTCCATGGGCATCACGCTGCTGATGTTCCTGATCTTCGCATTCATCCCCTGGTATCAGGCGCGGAAACGATTGCGCGAACTCGCCCGCTGGACGGACGGGGACATCGCGGAAGTCGTTCCGCTGCTGCGTTTTGAAACGTGGCTGGAATCTCAGAAAGCGCCGATGACCCGGTTGCTGTTAGTCATCATCAGCGCGGTGGGTCTTGCGCAGTTTCTTCCCGGAGACGCGCTTGCCGCCGCAGGCCTCGTCAAGGAACGCTACCTGCACGGGGAAACGTGGCGGCTGTTCACAGCCCCGATGTTGCACGACAATCTGATCCATTTCCTGATGAATGCCTCCGCGCTGCTCTACCTCGGCAAGCGATTGGAGGTTTTCGCGCGCTGGCCACATCTGACACTGGTGTTCCTGTTTTCCGCATGCATCGGCGGCGAGGCGTCCGCGCGCTTCCTCGCGGCTCCTTCGGTGGGTGCGTCCGGCGGGCTGATGGGTTGGCTTGGATTTCTGTTAGTGTTCGAGTCGCTACACGGCGAACTCGTCCCGAGCAAGGCACGGCGGCGTCTGCTGGCAGGCGTGCTGCTCACCGGGCTGATCGGATTCATCGGCTACCGCTTTATCGACAACGCGGCTCACATCGGCGGGCTGCTCGCCGGAATGCTCTACGCCGTCATCGTTTTCCCAAAGTCCAACTCGCCTGCACGCCCGCGCTCCACCATCACCGACCGCGTCGCGGGCAGCGCCGCACTGGGCGTGATCGTGCTCTCCGCTCTATTCGCGGTGATGAAGATCCTCGGGAACTGATAGAAACCCGGTTTGGAATCCGGCCGGGGTTTTCAAACAGCTTGGGAGTTGCGGAACCAGTGATCCCGGATATTTTGCGCGCATGATTGCAAACAGCCTCGCACTATTCGGTATCGCGCCCGGTGGATTTTCACTCACCTACATCGTCATCATCGGCGTGACGATGCTCACCAGCATTCTCATCAGCGGAATGTTGAAGCGCCGTTTCAACGAATACTCGCAGATCCCGATCCGCATGACCGGCGCGGAGATCGCTCAAACCATGCTGCGCCAGAATGGCATCACTGATGTGCAAGTCATCAGCGTTCCCGGCCAACTGACCGATCACTACGACCCGGTGAAAAAAACCGTGAACCTCAGTGAACCGGTGTATCACATGAACACGGTGGCCGCCGCCGCAGTCGCCGCCCACGAATGCGGGCATGCGCTGCAACACGCGCAAGCCTACGAATGGCTGGCACTGCGCTCGAAGCTGGTGCCCGCCGTGCAGTTTTCCACTAATGCGCTGAACTACATCATGATCCTAGGCTTCATTGGCGTCGGCTTCATGCACAACGCCACGTTTCTCTGGATCTGGATCGGCCTGTTCGCGGTGACCACCATGTTTTCCGTCATCACGCTGCCGGTGGAGTTCGATGCGAGCCGGCGTGCCCTCGCCTGGCTGGATAAGAGCGGTTACGCCGCCAGCATGGAGCATGAGAAGGCGAAAAACGCCCTGTTCTGGGCCGCCATGACTTACGTGGCCGCCGCCGTGGGATCGGTCGCCCAGCTTCTGTATTTCGTGATGATGGCGCTCAATCGCAGGGAGTGAGCGCCCGCCAGGAATGTGAAAGGGGAGGGGATGAGCGGTCGTAATGCACCGCCTCAGAACCGTTCTGGGAGCTTGACAGTCGGCATCCCGCCTGCTTGCCTCCGGCGTCCGGTGCCTGATTTTCAATCATTTGCAGCCGTCTGGGCGATAGCTTCATCAAAAAGCATCGAAATCACGACCGCCCCGGCAACCGACGATTCCACCACCATTCAACTCTATCCTGCATCATGGACTGGTCCTCTCCCATCTGGTACGCCGCCTACATTCTCGTCCTCATCGGTCTTGCTGGCTACGGCTCCCACCGTCTGGCGATCGTGTTTCTCTACCTCAAACACGCGCGCAACCATCCAAAGCCGAAGGAATTGTTCCAGGATCTGCCGCTGGTGACGGTGCAGCTTCCGGTTTTCAATGAAATGCACGTCGTGGACCGCCTGCTGGATGCCGTCTCCGCGATGGATTACCCGCAGGACAAGCTGCAGATCCAACTTCTGGACGATTCCACGGACGAAACCGTCGGCATTTGCCGTGATGGAATCGAGCGCCTCAAGGCCCGCGGTTTCGATGCCGAGCACATTCACCGCACCGACCGCACCGGCTACAAAGCAGGCGCTTTGGAAAACGGCACTCGTTTCGCCAAGGGTGAGTATCTCCTGATTCTCGATGCCGACTTCGTCCCCAATCCCGACCTACTTCAGAAAACCATCCACTACTTTACGGATGACAAGATCGGCATGATCCAGACGCGCTGGGGCCATCTCAACCGCACCTTCAACGTGCTTACCCGCATCCAAGCGATGTTCCTCGATGGCCACCTCGAGCTGGAACAAACCGCGCGCAACCGCTCCGGTCGCTTCTTCACCTTCAACGGCACTGGCGGCATCTGGCGCAAGTCCTGCATCGCCGACGCCGGCGGTTGGGAACACGACACACTCACCGAGGACATGGACCTCAGCTACCGCGCGCAGCTCAACGGCTGGCGTTTCATTTTCCTCAACGACGTGGAAACCCCCGCCGAGCTACCGGTGGACATGGATGGCTTCAAGAGCCAGCAGCACCGCTGGACCAAAGGCTCCATCCAAGTCTGCAAAAAAGTCCTGCCAGCCATCTGGCGCGCCGACGTGCCGCTCTTCATCAAGATGGAGGCCACCGCCCACCTTACTTCCAACTTCGCCTACCTGCTGCTCATCGTGCTCTGCTTCCTGATTTATCCGAACCAAAAATGGCAGCCGGATTTCGGAAAATTCACCTACTACATCATCAATATCCCGATCTTCTTCTTCTCCTCAGTCTCTGTGATCGTGTTCTACATGGTGTCCCAAAAAGCACTCCGCCCTGGCTCATGGTGGAAAGAAATCCCCTACCTGCCACTGCTACTCGCGCTCGGCATCGGGATGTCCATCAGCAATGCCAAAGCCGTCATCGAGGCGCTTTGCAACCACCAGACCGCCTTCGTCCGCACTCCGAAATACGGCATCGGCCAGAACCCGCGCTCCGATTGGAAAAAGAGCAGCTACAAAGCCATGAAGACGCTCACTCCCTTTGTCGAGCTGCTATTCGGCTTCTTCTTCCTGTTTGTCGTGGTCGATGCCGCGATGAGGGGAAGTTGGACTTCGGCCATTCTTCTGCTTCCCTTCCCGATCGGATTTTTCTACACATCACTCAGTTCACTCTCCCGCATGTTGCCATCTGGCGCCGCGGCACCTGAGCCAGAAACTGTGAATCGCAAGTGAGAAAACCATGCCCGGATTCAAAACGACCCGAATCCTCCTGATTGGCTTGTCTGGCATCCTTGCTAGCATCGGCCTCACCGGCTGCGGCTCCACCGGCATCTTCGGCAGGGACACGAGCAACAAGATGATCGTCAGTGTGAGCGATCAAAAAATGCTCCTCGTCCGCGACGGCACCCCAGTCAAAACCTACAAGATCTCGACCTCCAAATTCGGCGTGGGCGACCGCCCCGGCAGCCACTGCACCCCGCTCGGACGCCTCCAGATTGCGAAGAAGATCGGCGACAAGGCACCGATCGGCTGCGTTTTCAAACAACGCCGCCCTACCGGTGAAGTCCTCAAGCCGAACGCACCCGGCCGTGATCCCGTCGTCACCCGTATTCTCTGGCTGAAAGGCACCGAAACTCGCAACCGCCACACCTTCCACCGCACCATCTACATCCACGGCACACCCGAGGAGAAACGCCTCGGCGCACCTGCCTCATACGGCTGCATCCGGATGGCCAGCAAGGACGTGGCGGACCTCTACAACCGCGTCGGCTACGGCGCGGACGTCTTCGTCATCCGCGGCTCCATCCAGTCCAAGCGCTCCAGCCAGAACGCCGCATCCACCAGCATTTCAGGCTCCCCCAATCGCGGATGACAATCCGCGAAACACGAGCTTGACACTCGAAGCTCATTCCCTATTTTCCCCCGCCCGCCTCCGGGCTACTGACTTTTTCAAGACACCACCATGGCCAATCACAAATCCTCGATCAAACGCACGCGCCAAACCATCGTCCGGACCGAGCGCAATCGCGCGGAAAAAAGCCGCATGAAGACTCTGCGCAAGAAAACCCTCAGCGCCATCGCCGCCGGTGATAAAGTCGCCGCAGCCGCAGCCAGCTCCGAGTTCACCTCAGCCGTGGACAAGGCCGCAAAGCGCAACGTCATCCACTCGAATAAAGCTGCGAACCTCAAGAGCAAGACTGCCAAGGCGATCGCGGCCATCGCCTGATCCCTCCGGAAATTTCCCACGAAACAAGCGGACCGGCTCCCCGGTGCCGCTTTTTTCATCGCCACCATGTCCGACTCCCCTCCACCGAACCGCGCTGCCACCGCCGCGAAAATCGCCGCCAATCCCACGGGCTACAAAGTCTGTGAGGGCTGCGACTCGATCGTCGGCTCCGGCGCGGCGCTCTGCCCGAATTGCCACAGCTACCGCTTCGAAACCTCGGCCGATCGCGTGATCCTCCAAGCGAGAATCCTCGGCGCACGCGAGCAGACTTCGGTGACTGCGAATGATCTCGGTTGATCTCATTTCACATGGAAACGCCCACCGGTTTCAAAGAGTGGCAGATCGTTTGTGACGCGCTCGCCACGGGCCGCCAGTCGATCCTCCTGCGCAAGGGCGGCATCCACGAAGGACGCCACGGTTTCTCCTTCGCTCATGAATCCTTCTTCCTCTTCCCCACGCGTTTCCACGCACAGGGAGATCAAGTCCGCGAAGGAGAAGTGAAGGTCATGCCCGAGTGGCAACCCGGCGACGAGATCCGCATCACCCACCACGCCGAAGCCTTGTGGGCCGTCACCCTCACGGGTTGGGAAAAAGTCACCGCCCTCGAGCCGCTGCACATCTATTCCGAGTCCACTGTGAGAGACCGCTTCGACTGGGAGGGCAAAGGCATGGCCTCCGGCAGCATTCATCTCGCCATCGTGCGGGTGCGCGAACTCGCCGAACCCTGGGTTTTCTCCTATCAAGCCAGCTTCGGTGGCTGCCGTAGTTGGATCACACTGCCCGAGCCACCTGCAGGCTGGAAGGAAAACGCCCGCCCGCTACTGGATGACGCCGCGTTCCAAGCACTCAACGCGCGTCTCAGCCAAGGCGCTGCTTGATCCGCCCCCTTGGACTGCGTGCAGCCTACTGCCGCTTTTCCGCCGCCAGGCTGCACAGGTAAGGGTTACTCCCGTGTAATCAGTCACGACTCGGCACTTCGCCATGCCGGTGAAAGTCCATTCTTCTTGATCCGTGTATCCAAGCAGAACTGTATTGATTCAATCACTCAGTTAGCGCGTTGCACTTTAAACATCGGCTCCTGATGCTGCGAATCTTTGCCAGCAGGCTGTAGCAGTCCAAGTAGCCAATGGCTACTAATGGCCCCGAAGAGCGGAACGAGAGGGATTCGAACCCTCGGTACGGTTACCCGTACGTTCCCTTAGCAAGGGAGTGCTTTCGACCACTCAGCCATCGTTCCTGAAGCGGGTCGGGAGGTTTCAATCATAGGGGGAACGCGTCGTCAACCCCGGTGGCGGAAATTTCCCCGTCGTTTGCGGATTTGCTGCTTTCGACTGCGGGCGGCGCGGGTGTTTCTTCTGCCACTGGCTCGGATGCGGGAGCTTCTTCGGTGAGGTCAGGTGTGCCATCCGTCGTGCTTGGAGCCTCGTCGGGTGATTCCTCCGCAGCGGCGCTGGTGTCGCCTTCGGCTTTGGGTTTCCTGGTTTTCTTTTTCTTCTTCTTAGCGGCCTTGGGTTCGGCGTTCGCGTCCGGGCTTTGGGCTTCGCGGACTTCCTGAACGATGAGCGTGTCATCGGTGAAAAGCAGGATGTGGCCTTGATGAAGGAGCCAGAAGAGGTCGGCTGCGAATTCGGCGGGCGGCGCAGTGCTGCCTTCGGGGAGCACTGCTTTCCAGAGGCCTTCGAGCTTGGCGGGTTTGTTAGCACGTATCCACTCGACCATGATGGAAGGACGCTCGGCAAGCGTCTGGCCGAGGGGAAGCGGGTGCGGGCGGGCAGGTCCGGTGAAGAGTTTGCCCTGGCGTTTAAAAACGGGCAGATGCTCGGCTTCCACGGCCTTGCAGACGGCGGGGATGAGGATGGCGGGATGATTGCGCGCGTGGTTGCCTGCGAGTTTCAAAGAAGCCATCAACGAGGCTGATAGATTTTCCGGCGCGATCGAGGCGAGGACTTCCGCGCAGCGTGTGGAATCGAAGGCTTGATCGAAACAGCGCGTGGCAAGTGCGCGCTCGGCCTCGGCGCGGTCTTCGATCCATGCTTCGTCGCCATCGCCCTTGATGCGCCAACGGGTCTTTTGTTTCATGGTTTCCAGCCATGCGTTCACGGCTTCCTCGCCACGCTCGGTGCGGACTTTGGCGGAGTATGCGGCGAAGGGCATGTTAGGGAAACGCTCGCGATGAATGCGGCGGAGGTTCACCTGATAGGCGTGGAAGTTAGGCGGGCCGAGCCACACGCCGGATAGTCCGCATTTGGCGACGAGTTGGAAGTTTCCTGTCGGTGGATCGACCTCGATGGTCTCCTCTTCGATGAGCTGTTGCTTGAGTTCGGAGTTCCAGAGATGGCGCACGGCTTCCTCGCGGGTGAGGAAGACGGATTCATCGAGCTTACCGCGCAGCAGCGGCGCGTATGGCTCGGGTGCTTCGAATACGGCACGGCAACGGGAACGTTCTGCTAGAAGAATTTTGGCGACATCGAATAGCGGATAGACGCGTGCGACTTGATGGACTTCCTTGCCGATGAGATGCACGGCATGTGCATCCGGCACGAGGATGACGCGCACGCCATCGGCGGGCTGTACTTCTTCGATGCGCGGCGGGCCGGAGCGATGATCGTCGAATTTTCCGCCGCGTCCTTGGAAGGGTTTGCGGCCGCCATCGCGGTCTTGAAAACGATCACGCGTGCCGCCTCTGCGATCATCACTGCCACGATCATCGCGGCGTGGCGGACGTTCGTTGGACTTGCCATCAGGCTTGGCGGTGCGGTCTTGCTGGCTGCTGCCGGTGGCACGCGCCCATGATGGACCAAGCGCGAAGCTGGACAGCAGGCTGCTCATTGGATCGTTATCGGAATCGCTCACGGCGCGCACTCTAGGGAGCGATTTTGGAAATGACAAACTCCACGTTGCGTCAATTTCCCGTGGTTCCGGCGGCCGTCAGCAGCTCGATAATCCGCTGCGTGGCGCCGTCATGGCGTGCGAGCAGTTGGGATGCACTGCGAGTCATCGGGCCTGAGATTTTTGGATCGAGTGCGGCGATGATGGCTGCTTGTAGTGATGCTTCATCGGTGGCGCGAATGCAGCCGCGCGCGGCGACGAGGCGGCTGGCGAGCGGTTCGAAGTTTTCCATGTGCGGCCCGAAAACGAGCGGTTTTCCTGCAAGGATGGCCTCGCTGGGATTTTGTCCGCCGGTGGCAAGGAAGCTCTTGCCGATGATGACGACATCCGCGTGCGCCGTCCAATCGCGCAGCTCGCCAGTGGAGTCGATGAGGAAAACGTGGCGGCGATCACCGGTCGCCGTGGGTGCCTGAAAACGCGAGCGCAACACGACATCGAAGCCCGCACGCTCGAGTTCGGCTTTCACTTCATCACGCCGTTCTGCATGACGCGGCACGATGATCGGCAGCGCGGTGGGTGCAGCCTTGTGGATGGCGGATGTGATCCACGCGTCTTCTCCGGGATGAGTGCTTGCGGCGAGGATGAGCGGGCGTTTTCCGAAGGCATCGAGCATTTCATCAAACTCGCGCCGTCTAACAGGAGCACCGTCGCCGGGATCGAACTTGAGGCTGCCGGTGTTGTGGATCTTTCGCGCGGCCACGCCGAGGTCGCACCAGATTTCGGCGTCTTCGGGTTCTTGGATGGCGACGGCATCGAGCATCGAGTAAAGCGGGCGGATGCAGGCTGCGAATTTGCGGTATCGCCGTGCCGAGCGTGGGGACATGCGGGCGTTGACCAGCGAGACCGGGATGCCGCGCTTCTTGCATGCGAGCAGCAAGTGCGGCCAGGCTTCGCCTTCGATCAGCACGATTTCCGCAGGCTCGAAGCGACCGAGGTAACGCCGGACCATCGATGGGAAATCGAGCGGTGAATAGGTGACGCGCAGTCCTGTTAGATTCGCAGCCGTGGCCACCGCGTGGCCGGTGGCAGTGCCGGTGGCGAGTAAGAAGCGGCGTTCTGGTTCGCGCACTAGCCAGGCGCGGATGAGTTTCAGAGCGAGCAGGCATTCGCCGACGCTGATGGCATGGATGTGGACCACGCCGCAGGGTTCGAAGTCGGGCGCGGTGGTGTAAATTGCCGCCCGCTCGCCAAGCCGGGTGCCGAAGCCGCCGCGGCGCAGCATTTTCACAATCCATCCGGGAAACGCCGCGAGGAACAGCAGCGGCAATAGCAGCCGATAGATCAGAAGGGCGGTGTGCCAGCGCATCGTGGGCAGATTATGGGCGTTCGGCAACGTAGTCGAGGCCTTCAGTTCGTTCTTCTCTTCAACCAGCGCGGCCACAACACTTTGCATCCATCGCAGAATCCCCCACTCTCGCCATCCACAGTCTCAATACTCGATTCGGCATCCTGCATCACACAGCCTTTGATCGGGCAATGTTCCAGCGCCATGACGTGGCCCACTTCATGCACGGCCACGTTTCGCAAACGAAAGCGAAGTTTGGTTTCATCGGCTCCACGCGCATTCAGCCGGAAGGTGGAAACCACGCAGACGCGCCCGTCCAATTCGCCAAGGCCGAAGATGCCCCAGTCCTCGTGTTCCTCCTTGGTGGTGGAAATGTCCTTGGCTGTTAGACCGATCACGATCCGGTATTTCTCAGGCGTTTTGTCATCGAGGAAAGTCAGTAGCTTCTCCGCGCGATAACGGCTGCGCGGCTTATACCATGCCTCTTTCGGCAAGGGTTTGGTTTCCAAAATCTCTGCTTCAACTCCATAGGCGGCTTCGAGACCTTTTTTCACCATCGCCAGGCGTTCCGCAGTCATCGGACCAAGGGGCTGGATGGCGATGACCGGTGCCGCCACACAATGAGCGGCCATGGTGAGGAGCGCCAGAATCGGATAGATCGTTCGCATCGCAGGCAGGATGGAGGCGTTCTTAAACGTAGTCGAGGACTTCAGTCCGTTCTTGGCAGCGAAGATCACGGACTGAAGTCCTTGACTACGTTTGGCCAATCCACATCCTCGTTTCATGGCATTCACGCCATACAATAGTGATGAGCCGGTCCGCAGGCATCGTCTCAATTTACCGCACTGGCGGCAGTGGGAACGCACCTATTTCGTCACTGCCAGGTTGGAAGACTCCGTTCCGCGTCACTTGAAGGATCACTGGCACGAACAACGCCGGACTTGGCTATCACAGCGCGGGTTTCCTCCAGATGTGGACACGGACAAATTGCCTGATGCGGAGCGTATCGAATTCCACAGGACGTTCACCGCCCGTTTTCATGAGCTGCTGGACGCAGGTCACGGTTCGTGCGTTCTCGCCGGTAGCGGCCCTGCGGAAATCCTCGTATCTCTTCTAACCGCAGGGCATGGGGTAAAATACCAGCTCGATGCCTGGGTGATCATGCCGAATCATTTCCACGCTCTGGTGGAACCTGCCGAAAACATCACCTTGGGTGCGATCACGAAGATCTGGAAAGGATCAAGTGCCCGCGCCATCAACCTGCTGCTCGGTAGAGCGGGTAAATTGTGGCAGGCGGAGGCATTCGATCACATCGTGAGAAGCGAGGAGCAGCTCGAACATTTCCGCCGATACATCGCGCGGAATCCTGAGAAGGCTGGGTTGAAGAGTGGTTTTCTGAAGGGTATTGGTGATCGGATCGAAGAAACGTAGTCATGGACTTCAGTCCGTTCTTCGCACCGAAGATCACGGACTGAAGTCCATGACTACATTTCTTGTTGCAAACCAGTCTCAATTGGAGATCGTTTGCGCAGATGCCGCTCGCGCTTGCAGCCGATTTGAAAATCGACAGTGCCATGACCCTCAACCAGGTCGGGGTGGGCTGTGATGTGCGGATTCGCGTCTTGAGCGGGCCGGGCTGCGACCGCCTGCGCGATCTCGGGTTTTGCGAGCAATTACAGGTCCGCAAGCTCTCCGGTGGGCGCAATCTGATCTGCTCGGTCTGCGGCACGCGGATGGCGATCAGCCGTGATCTCGCCGAGCAAGTGCTGGTAGAGGCGGTCGCTTGATCCCGCATTGGTCATGCAGGACGCTCCATCCACCATCGCCCTGATTGGCAATCCGAACGCCGGAAAAACCACGCTTTTCAACGCCCTCACCGGCTCAAACCAGAAAGTCGGCAACTACTCCGGCGTCACCGTAGAGTTCAAGTCCGGTGAAACCTTCACCCCGCACGGCAGGAAACTGCGCGTCCTCGATCTGCCCGGTTGTTATTCGCTGCGCGCGCAATCGCCCGACGAAAAAGTGGCCGTGGACGCCCTCAAAGGCGAGCTCCCCGGCTACACAAAACCCGATCTCGTCGTCTGCGTAGTGGATGCATCCAGCCTCGAACGCCACCTCCAGCTCGTCTTGCAAGTCATCGAACTCGGACTGCCCGTCGTGATCGCCCTGAACATGGTGGACATGGCGGAAAAAGCCGGCCTGCGCCTTGATCCGGCGAAGCTCTCCGAAGAACTCGGCGTCCCCGTCATCCCCATGCAAGCCAGCGCGGGGAAGGGGATCATCGAGCTGAAACAAGCGCTGCGTTTCCCATTTCCCGTCGCCCATCCAGCCGCGTGGCTCCATGGCGCGGAATATCCAGAAATCGCGCGCCGCGCATTCATCACCAATCTCTGCGAACTCGCCGCCCGCCGCCCGGATGCGCACCAGCGCACGCTGTCCGACCAACTCGACAAGTGGCTGCTCCATCCCATCTGGGGCTGGGTCGTGTTTCTCGCCACGATGTTCGCTGTCTTTTGGGCGATCTTTTCGTTTGCGGAAATCCCGATGGGCTGGATCGAGTCCGGCCAGGGCGCACTCGGATCGTGGATCACATCGCGGATGGCCGATGGCGACCTACGTTCGCTGTTGGTCGATGGCGTGATCGGCGGCGTCGGCGGCGTGGTGGTGTTCCTACCGCAAATCGTGCTGCTGTTTTTCTTCATCGGCTTGTTAGAAAGCTCCGGCTACATGGCGCGCGCAGCGTTTCTCATGGATGGCGTGATGGCGAAGGCCGGACTCAGTGGCAAAGCCTTCCTGCCGCTCTTCAGCTCCTTCGCATGCGCCATTCCGGGCGTGATGGCCACGCGCACCATCGGCTCCGCGAAGGAACGACTCGTCACCATCTTCGTCGCGCCATGGATGAGCTGCTCGGCGCGACTGCCCGTTTATTTCCTCATCATCCCGATGCTGCTGCACGAGAAAGAAGGCACATGGAAACAAGCGCTCATCCTCTTCGCCATCTACACACTCGGCACGCTCACCGCCTTCATCACCGCCCGCTTGCTGCGCAAAAAACTCGGCCCTGATACCGTCGCGAACCACTTCATGCTCGAACTCCCGCCCTATCGCGCGCCGCAGTGGGGCTACATCCTCCGCCATGTGTTAGAGCGCGGCTGGTCCTTCGTCGCCAAGGCAGGCACACTCATCCTCGGCCTCTCCATCCTGCTCTGGGCGCTGCAAACCTACCCGAAGCCCAATGACGAAACCACCGATCCGCTCACCTACAGCGCCATGGGCCGCATCGGCGCGATCATCGAGCCAGTGGTGAAACCGCTCGGTTTCGATGGCCGCATCGGCACTGCCATCCTGACGTCCTTCGCCGCGCGCGAGGTCTTCAACGCCTCGTTAGGAATCATCTTCCGAGTCGAGGAAGCGGAAAACGATGAGGCCACCCGCGCAAAAACCCGCGATAAAATCAGCGCCGCCACCTGGCCGGATGGCAGGCCGCTGTTCACCCCGCTCACACTCGTTTCCATCCTCGTCTTCTTCATCTACGCCCTCCAATGCCTGCCCACCTCCGCCGTCGTCGCGCGGGAATCCGGCTCATGGAAATGGGCGCTCGGCCAGTTCGCCTTCATGGGCGGCTTCGCCTACCTCGCCTCATTCGTCGTATTCCAATTCGGCACACTTCTCGGATTTTAACCCGAACACCGAAGTTGCAGGTGTTGGGCCGTGCGCGATTAACCACAGATTACACAGATTACGCAGATTTCCCAATCCAGTGAACGACACCTTTCCGCGCATGGCTTGTTTTTTAGAACCTCTTCAAAATCTGTGCTCTCTGTGTAATTTGACTCAGTATTTTGGAGATTCGTGTTCGTCCATGTCCGCTGCGCTACCATTGTGGTTCAACTTCAGTTTTCGGATTTAAGTTTCATACACCGCAAAAATCCACCATTTCCTCCTTCCCTCTTTGTGCTCTCTGCGCTCTTTGCGGTTTCAAAATCTTCCCACCATGAATTGGCAAACCTACACCGCCATCGGCATCGTCACCCTCACCCTGCTGATCTTCCTCGTGCGTCTCGCCAAGCCAAAAAAATCCGGCGGCTGCGGCCACGATTGCGGCTGCGGGAAAAAACCGCACTAAGGCCGCTCAATCCTCCTCAAACTTCCGCGCGATCAAGTCGCCGATGGCTTCCAGCGCCGCGTCCGCATCACTGCCCTCGCTGCTCACCGTAATCACCGAGCCGTGGCCTGCGGCCAGCATCATTAGGCCCATGATGCTTTTCCCATCCACTTCCTCGCCGTCCTTTTCCACGAAAACCTCCGCCTGAAAGCGGTTCGCCGTTTTGACGAACTGCGCGGCGGGCCGGGCGTGGATGCCGAGCTTGTTGAGGATCGTGAATTCTTTTTTAGGCATGGAGAATCGGCTTGCGCCGGGCGGACCTTAGAAAGTCCCCCCGCCGCCTCCAAGGCAAAAGTTCCGCCGCCACGCATCGCTTGCCCGGAACAATCCCGCCTGCTACCAAATCGTCATGATCTGGAAACTCCTCTCCATTTTGACTTGGCTGATTTTCCCGGCTCTCCATGCCGCCGAGCCGCAGGCGCTTTTCAACGGCAAAAACCTCGATGGTTGGAGCTTCGACATCATCGACCCGAAGGTAAAACCCGAAGCCATCTGGTCCGTCGCCGATGGCATCCTCATCTGCAAAGGCCGCCCGCCCGGCGTCCTCCGCAGTGCGAAAGAGTTTTCAAACTACGAACTCAAAATCGAGTGGCGCTGGCCCTCCGGCGGCAAGCCCGGCAACAGCGGCGTCCTCATCCACGCCTCCATACCCCGCGAGATTTTCGTTTGGCCGAAGTCTGTCGAAGTCCAGTTGGCCACCGGAAAGGCCGGCGACTTCTGGACCATCGGCGAGACGCTCAACGTCGCCAACACCACCCCGCAAGGCCGCCGCTGGACCAAGCGCCAAGAAAGCGCCGAGAAACCACCCGGCGAGTGGAACACCCTGCTCGTCCGTTGCGAAGGCGACAAAATCACCGTCCGCGTCAACGACGCACTTATGAACGAAGCCACCGCCCTCAGCACCACCAAAGGAGCCATCTGCCTCCAAAGCGAGGGCGCTGAAATCCATTTCCGCAAAGTCGAACTCACGCCGATCAAGTGAGGGAGAAGAAGTGCCGCGTGATCGGTGAGCAGTGATCAGTGGGAAAGAGATCCGTGATCGTCATTTACGTAATCTTTTCTAATCGCTGCTCACAGATCACGCGGCACTTCTTTAAAAATTCGCGTTGATTCCCGCCCCCATCGCCCGTGAGAGTCGCCGCGCCATGCTCGACATCCGCGTCATCCGCGAAAACCCCGCCGCCATCCAAGAACGCCTCAAACACCGCGGCGGCGAACACTGGAAACTCATCGACGCCGTGCTCGCCTGCGACGAATCCCGCCGCAAGTCCGAGACCGACAAACAGCAGCTCCAGAACCAGCGCAAAACCATCTCCAAACAGATTGGCCAGCTCAAGGCCAAGGGCGAGGACACTTCCGCCATCGAGGCCGAGGTCCGCGCCATCAACGAACAGATCACCGCCCTCGACGTGCTGTCCGACGCCGCCGCCGCCGAGCAAAACGGCCTCCTGCTCAACATCCCCAACCTCACCCACGACGCCTGCCCCGTTGGCTCCGATGAAAGCGCCAACCCCGTCGTCCGCGAATGGGGAACCAAGCCCGACATCGCCGCACCCAAGGACCACGTCGAACTCGCGCTGCAACACGGCCTCGTCAGTTGGGATGATGGCACCCGCGTCGCAGGCTCCGGTTTCGTCGTCTATCGCGGCAAGGGCGCACGCCTCGAACGCGCGCTCATCAACTTCCTCCTCGATACCCAATCGTCTAACGGCTACGAGGAAGTCAACGTCCCGCACCTCGTCAAACGCGAGTGCATGGAAGGCACCGGCCAGCTTCCGAAATTCGAGGACGACATGTACGGCACCGATGCCGATGACCACGGCATCAACAGCCTCTTCCTCGCCCCCACCGCCGAGGTGCCAGTCACCAACCTCTATCGCGACACGATTCTATCCGAATCCGATCTGCCCGTGAAAATGGTCGCCTACACCCCGTGTTTCCGCCGCGAGGCCGGGTCCGCCGGGCGCGACAACAAGGGCATCATCCGCATGCACCAGTTCGATAAAGTGGAACTCGTCCAGATCGTCCATCCCGACACCGGCTTCGAAGTTCTCGAAAATCTAACCGCCCACGCCGAGTCCATTCTTCAGAAACTCGGCTTGCACTACCGCACCATCGAACTCTGCACCGGCGACATCGGCTTTTCCTCTGCCAAGACCTACGACATCGAAGTCTGGGCACCCGGCCACGGCAAGTATCTCGAAGTCTCAAGCTGCTCCTGCTTCACCGATTACCAAGCCCGCCGCATGAAGCTCCGCTTCAAAGACGCCGAAGGCAAAAACCGCTTCCCCCACACCCTCAACGGCTCCGGCACCGCCCTGCCACGCCTCTACGTCGCGCTGTTAGAACAATACCAGCAACCCGACGGCTCCATCAAAATCCCGGACGCGCTCGTGCCTTATTTCGGCGCTGCGGAAATACGATAAGCAGAAAGGGCATTCCACCATGTCCGAAGAACTCCTCCCCGATCTTCTCGCCGCCGTCGAGCAGCAGCTTGCCTCCCCGCAGACGAGATACGTCGCCAAAACCCTAGCGCGCCTGGTTTCCGGCGGCATGGAGGAAAACGAGGCGAAACATCAAATCGCCCTCTGCCTCGGCGAGGAAATGGACACCGTCCTGCGTCACAAACGAGGCTTCGACGAAACCGCCTACCGCGACGCACTCGACGCCCTGCCGCTGGACGAGGCGGAGGAAGTCTGAAATTTTTTACTTTTTTCTAAACCCGCCGCCCGGTCGCCACATTTTAAAGTAGAGACGCCGGAATTCCATGCTCCGCACGAACCCCGGCGGACTCAAAAATCACTAGAAAAACTCATTGACGCCTCTACGGTTTAAATGAAAATTCCTAGTGATTTCAGCCATTAAAACGAAAAAGTCCCAATTTCAATCCTCCCTTAAACCCATGAAACTGAAACAATTGATCGTCGCTGTGGCAATCTTCGCTGCCGGAAATGCTACCGCTGCCTCTTTTATATTCGAGTCGTACGGCATCATCAAAATCAACGCATCGACGTCGTACTACGACATGCAGGCCACAAGCGGTAATCCTGACCTCCAAGGCGCTTCTTTTGGCAACCTCAATCCCTCAGTTGGCAACACCCTGACCTTGGTTGGAGGCGAAATAAAGACCTTTAAAGATGGTGGAAGCGATGTCACTGGAGCATTTTTCGACTATCGCGTTTTCAAGGTTGGAGACACTCCAGGTTCGTTCATTGAGTTCGGCCTGCCTTTCGACTCAAACATCAGCGGCACTGACCAGAAGTGGGACAAGACAGATCAAAACGCCAATCTCCTCACTGGCTTGAGCAATGGAAACTACACCTTGGAAGTTTTCGCCAGAGCCACAGCCACCGGTCCTACTCAAACCCATTTTTCAAACAACGGAGGAGCCAACTACAAAGCGAGTTTCACCGTTGTTCCCGAGCCATCCGCCGCCCTGCTAGGCAGCATCGGAATGCTCGCCCTGCTCCGCCGCAGACGCGCCTGAGTTTCAATATGCCTGTTGAATTCAAATCCAGCCTCAAAAGCCCATGAAACCGTTAAGATATTCCATTTGCACCGCAATCGCGATCTCTTGCCACAGCGCCATGGCTGCCAGCGTAGCACTGGATAACGCTTCAAACAGCCCTTACGGCGATGGCTGGCAAAGTAGTGACAATGGAGGCACCGGTTTTGGTTCATGGACTCTGAACGCCACCGGAAACGGAGGCACATACATCGGCACAACCGGACAAGGCACTACGTCCTTTGGACTTTTCAGTGGCCCGAGTGGGACCGCCACCGCAAGCCGCTTGTTCACGGGTGGAGCACTTGGCACTGGCCAGACCTTCTCAATCAATCTCGGTCACACCGCCAACATCGCGACTGGCAACGACATCGGCTTGTTGCTCACGAGCGGTGGTTCCACGGTATTTACTCTTAAATTCGTCGGTGGATTGCCCAATTGGCTGCTGAACGATGGCGGTAGCGACTTCGGTTCCGGTCAGGCATACTCGCCTAACAATTCCATCGGTTTTTCCTTCACCTATGAGGGATCCAACAAATACTCCTACACTTTCGGCTCCGGTAGCGGAACCAGCTTCACCGCGACCAACACGATCAGTGGAATCGACGGGTTCACCTTGTTCAACAACAACCAAGGTAACGGTGAAAACCTCGGCGCGAACAACGTGTCCATCGTTCCCGAACCAACCGCAGCAGCGATGGGCTTGATCGGAGCCGCACTATTGCTGCGCCGCCGCCGCATCTGAAATACTTTTCTGTCATGAAAAGCCCGGGGCACCTCGTGTGTTCCGGGCTTTTATGTTTTACCGGCGTTGAGGCTGGACGTGCTGAATCGCTCTTTGCAACAAGGCTTGCGGACACAACGACCAAACGATAATCGCCATTTCGCATTTCATGAAACTCGGACTCGGACTCTATCGCCATCAACTCGACGCGGATCACTTTCGTTTCGCCCGCCAATGCGGTGCCACACATCTCGTGGTCCATTGGGTGGATTACTTCCGCTCCTCCCGCAACAACCAGCCCGGCGACCAGCCGCTCGGCGATGATGCCGGCTGGGGACTCGCGGGTGATCCGGATAAACTCTGGTCCTACGAGGAAATCATCGCCGTTAGGGACGAGGCCGCGTCGCATGGACTTCAAATCGAGGCGATAGAAAACTTCGATCCCGCGCATTGGCATGACGTGCTTCTCGATGGCCCGAAGAAGGCGCAGCAACTGGAGAACCTCAAGACCATCGTCCGCACCGTCGGGCGCGCGGGCATCCCCATCATCGGCTATAATTTCTCACTGGCAGGCGTGGCTGGCCGCGTGAAAGGCCCGTGGGGCCGCGGCGGCGCGGAAGTCGTCGGCATGGATGGTCCCAACGACACGCCGATCCCTAACGGAATGATCTGGAACATGCTCTATGACCGCGATGCTCCGCCCGGAAACATCGCCACCATCACAACGGAGGAGTTATGGCGGCGTCATGGCGAGTTTCTCGATGTCATGATCCCCGTGGCCGAGGAAGCGGGCGTCACACTCGCCGCGCATCCGGATGATCCGCCCACGCCGATGCTTCGCGGCCAGCCAAGGCTCGTGAACCAGCCCGGACTCTATCAGAAACTCATCGACCGCCATGCCAGCCCGCGCAACGCGCTGGAGTTCTGTCTCGGCACACTTGCCGAGATGACCGATGGCGACATCTACGACGCAGTCGATAGCTACAGCCGCCAGAACCGAGTGGGCTACGTGCATTTCCGCAACGTGCGCGGCAAGGTGCCCCACTATCAGGAAACCTTCGTGGACGAGGGCGATCTCGATATGCTGCGCGTGCTGCGGATTCTCAAACGCAACGGTTTCAGCGGCGTCCTCATCCCCGATCACGCACCGCAGATGACTTGCGCTGCGCCGTGGCATGCAGGCATGGCCTACGCCTGCGGCTGGATGATCGCGGCGCTGAGGTCGCTGGAAGCGGAAGCGTAACTGAACGCTGTGATTTTTGTTTGGCGCTTGGAACTTTTCCTCCGGCGGGCTTCCTTTGGTGCGTGGAAATGATCCGTATCCGCGGTGCGCGTCAGCATAACTTGAGGAACATCGACGTCGATGTGCCGCGCGGTAAACTCGTGGTCATCACCGGTCCCAGCGGCTCGGGAAAATCCTCGCTCGCGTTTCACACACTCTATGCCGAGGGCCAGCGGCGTTATGTCGAATCCCTGTCGGTTTATGCGCGGCAGTTTCTCGATCAGTTAGAGAAACCGGACGTCGATTCCATCGAAGGACTCAGTCCAGCCATCGCCATCGAACAACGCGGCGGCGGACTCAATCCACGCTCGACCGTGGCCACTGCCACCGAGATCCATGACTACCTCCGTGTGTTGTGGGCGGCGGCGGGTGTGCCGCACGATCCGCAAACCGGCGAACGACTTCAGCGCATGGGCGCGGCGGACATCGTGAACGTGCTCACCGCGATGGAGGAGGGGACGAAGGTGATGTTGCTCGCTCCCGTGCCGCAGGAAGAACTGGGTGAACCCGCGCGGCTGTTAGGTGATCTCCAGCGGCAGGGATACATCCGCGTGCGAGTGGATGGTGAAGTGATGGAGATTGAGGACGCTGCGAAATCCTGGCCCGATTCACCGCCGGTGTTAGAGATCGTGGTGGACCGTTTCGTGGTGCGTCCCGGCGTGGAATCGCGCCTTGCGGATTCGGTGGAGACTTCGCTGCGCCTCTGCGGCGTGGAGGCGCGCGCCGCAGTTCAGGAACCCGCAGCGGATGCATGGCGCGATCTCACCTTTCAGACTTCCTATCAGAATCCGCGCACGGGTTTCACTGTCGGCGCGCTATCGCCCAAGCACTTTTCGTTCAACTCTCACCTCGGAGCCTGCGAGGCTTGCGAGGGTCTTGGCACCGAGATGTTCTGCGATCCGGCATTGCTGATAGAGGATCATGCAGCACCCCTTTTGAAAGGCGGGCTGCGCGGCTGGTGGCCGGAGAAATCTTCGCGCGCCGGGCAGTTCGTGAATGAAACGCAGTCGTTGCTGCGCATGTTCGATCTGCCTGAAGACGCATCGTTAAATGATCTTCCAGTGACCGCATCGGAACTTCTCTTCCAAGGCGGCACACTTGAAACCGGATGGAAAGTCGGGCGTGAAAAAACTCCGCAGAAAAAAAACTTCGAGGGTCTCGCCCATGAATCGTTGCGCAAGTACCGCGAGGCGAAGACCGAGATCACGCGCCGCCGCCTCTCGCGGGTGATGGCGCACCGGCCATGCCACATCTGCGCGGGCAGGCGGCTCAAGCCGGAATGGCTCGCAGTGCGCATCGAGGGCGAGAGCGGACGATGGCTCGGCATTCAGGATTTCTGCGCGCTCGATGTGAGCGCGGCGCTGCGATGGCTCGATGGTTTCCACTTGGAGCCAGCACGCGCGGAAGTCTGCAAACGCCTCGTGCAAGACGTGCGCAAGCGGCTCTCGTTTCTCGAAGAGGTGGGCCTAGATTATCTCACGCTGGATCGCGGCAGCGGCACTCTATCAGGTGGCGAGGCCCAGCGCATCCGTCTCGCCACCCAACTCGGCGCGGGCCTTTCCGGAGTGATCTACGTGCTCGATGAACCCAGCATCGGCCTGCACGCAGCGGATACCAGCCGCTTGATCCGCGCACTCGTCCGCCTGCGCGATCTCGGGAACACCGTGGTCGTCGTCGAGCATGATGAAGAAATCATTCGCGCGTCAGACCACGTCATCGATCTCGGTCCCGGCGCGGGCAGTGCGGGCGGTCTCTTGCTCGCGGCAGGCAGGCCGGATGAAATCCAGTCGCCTACTGGAGAATGGCTGAGAGGGAAGACTGGGCATGGCGCTTGCAAACCGCCGCCACATTTCGCGAGCGGCAACTTGGTCATCCGCGGCGCACGTGAGCACAATTTAAAGAACCTCGATGTCACGATTCCGTTAGGCCGACTCGTTTGTCTTTGCGGCCCGAGCGGCAGCGGCAAGTCCACGCTTGCCGATGACATTCTGCGGCGCGTGTTGGCGCGGCATTTCCACGGCTCCGGCGAGGCACCGGGAAAACACGAGCGCATCGAAGGACTCGATCACATCGAGAAATGTGTCGTCGCCGATCAATCACCGATCGGCCGCAGCCCGCGCTCGAATCCGGCGACTTTTACCGGCGCATTCGATCTCATCCGCGAACTCTTCACGAAACTTCCGCTTTCCAAACAGCGCGGCTATGGCCCCGGACGTTTCAGTTTCAACGCTGCCGGCGGGCGCTGCGAACGCTGCCAAGGCAATGGCCGCCTGCGGATAGAAATGCACTTCCTGCCAGACGCATGGGTCGCTTGTCCTGCATGCGATGGCAGACGCTTCAACCGCGAGACGCTGGAAGTCACCTACAAGGGGAAATCCATTTCAGAAGTGTTAGAACTCCAAGTCGCCGAGGCGCTCGCCTTCTTTCGCCCGATTCCAAAACTCCGCAACATCCTCGCCATGCTCGATGAACTCGGCCTCGGCTACCTCAAGCTCGGCCAGGCCGCCAACACTCTATCAGGTGGCGAAGCCCAGCGGCTTAAGCTCGCCGTGGAACTCGCCCGCCCGCAGGCACCGCACACGCTCTACCTCTTCGACGAGCCGACCACCGGCCTGCACTTCGGCGATGTCGAGCGTCTGTTAGGCGCGTTCACGCGCCTGCGCGATGCGGGCCATAGTGTGCTCGTCGTAGAGCATCACCTCGATGTCATCACCGCTGCGGATTGGGTGATCGAGCTAGGTCCCGGCGGCGGCACCCATGGCGGAAACCTCGTCGCCGAAGGCCCACCCGCAGCCATCCGGGAAACCCCGGACTCGCCCACAGGCCGGGCGCTCAGGCAGCGCGTTTAGTGGTGCTGTGATTCACCAGTTGACGGCACACGCGTGCCCTCTAACTTGGCGCGATGAAAAAGCAGCTTGTTTCCCTGATGGTGGCCGTGTTTTCCCTGAACACCGCGCAAGCCGAGCTGGTCGAGAAAACCGTGACCTACGAGAAGGACGGAGTGACCATGGAAGGCTTCCACGTCTATGACGATTCGGTTTCAGGAAAACTGCCCGCCGTGTTAGTGATCCACCAGTGGATGGGGCTTTCTGATAATGAAAAACAACGCGCGCGCATGCTCGCGCAAATGGGCTGCAATGTCTTCGCCGCAGACATCTATGGCAAAGGCGTGCGCCCGGAAAATGCGGCGAATGCGGGCAAACTCGCAGGGAAGTTCAAGAGCGACCGCGCGCTCTATCGCTCGCGGCTGATGGCAGGGCTGGAGGTTTTGAAAAAGGACGAGCGCACGGATGAAACGAAGATGGCGGCGATCGGTTATTGTTTCGGTGGCACTGGTGTTCTTGAGCTGGCGCGGGCGGGAGCGCCGCTGGCGGGTGTGGTTTCGTTTCACGGCGGACTTGATGCAGTCGATGGCCTCGCTGCGAAAACGGACGGAGTGAAGTCCAAGGTGCTCGTGCTTCACGGCGCGGATGATTCCTATGTGCCTGCGGCCCAGGTTGCCGCATTCCAGAAAGAGTTCACGGATGCGAAGGCGGACTGGCAGATGGTTTTCTACAGCGGCGCGGTCCACGCCTTCACGCAGAAGTCCGCTGGTGATGATCCGTTGAAAGGCGTGGCCTACAACGCCACCGCCGACCGCCGCTCATGGCAGGCGATGAAGTTTTTCTTCATGGAGACCTTGGGACTCACCTCGCTGAAAATTGGAAGGCCCAGAGTTATTCCGCCACCGAAGCCGGAATGATTCCCCATGCCTTTATCCTTGGCAGCCACGAAACACGGGGTTGAATGGCGGGGCTTTGATTGACCCACCCTTCGACCACTGGATCTGGCTAATTCCCGCGTTTTTGATCGGGGCCTGCATCGGATCGTTTCTCAACGTCGTCATCTATCGGGTGCCGCTCGGTATGTCGGTGAATGAACCTAACCGCTCGTTTTGCCCGAAGTGCAAAAAGGACATTCCGATGTGGCTGAACTTCCCGCTGGTGAGCTGGCTGTGGCTGCGCGGAAAATGCAAGGAGTGCAGCGCGCCGATCGCCTTCCGTTACTTCGGCGTGGAGCTTCTCACGGCGCTACTCTTCACTGCGGTGTGGTGGTTGTTTCCGCCGCAAGTGGCGCTCTTCCTGTGGGTGATGATGGCGCTGCTGGTCTCGATCACTTTCATCGATGCCGAGCACCTCATCATTCCGACGAAGATGACTTGGGTGGGATCGTTGATCGGTCTGGCCGCGTGCGCGGTGTGGCCGCAACTGCCGGTAATGGGTGATGAAGCGGGCAACTGGCTGTCCGGCCTGAAACACGGCGGCATCGGCTGGGTCTGCGGTTTCGTAGGACTGTGGTTCGTGGTGGAGTTGGGAAAACTCGCCTTCGGTAAAAAGAAGGTGGCGTTTGAAAATCCGGTGGCGTGGGAACTCAAGGAGCCGGAAGGCGAACAAGACCCGATGCTCTTCATCCTCGATGGCGAGGAGATCCCGTGGTGGGATTTATTCTTCCGTAAGTCCGACCGGCTCGTGCTGGATTGCACGGACATCGTAGTGGACGGCGAATCCATCGGCGCGGGAAAGCTCAACATCCGCGAGACTGAAATCGAACTGCCGGACGGCTCCGCGTGTCATCTTGCGAAAATGAAATCGCTCTCCGGCACTGTGACCTCCGCCGTGATCCCGCGCGAGGCGATGGGCATGGGCGACATCCATCTGTTAGGAATGATCGGCGCATTCTTCGGTTGGACTGGCGTATTCTTCTCGCTGTTTTCGGCATCGTTCTTCGCCATCATCGCCGCGATCATCGGGCGCGTCGGTTTCGGCAAGCAACTTCCCTTCGGCCCATTCCTCGCGATGGGCTGCATCACTTGGGCCTTCGGCGGCTGGAAACTGTGGGCTTGGTATATCGATTTCCTCGGGCCGATATGGATGCCTTGAACGTCGAAGAGAAGAGGATGGGAAATCGGGAGGTGTGAGTATTAGCGGCCTGTTCTAAAAACCGTCTCACGGTTGTGGCTCTGAAACCGTGCTTCATCCTTGCCGCTGTTGATTCAATAATTTGATCCATGAGCGAACGAGCGTTGGTAGTCGATCAATCACTTCTTTTCCAACCAGCACCTCATCGACAAAGCCCATTTGCAGCATATCGACAATGCGGCAGAGGTAGCTTTTCCCACAGTCCCACCATGTGTAACGGGCATCCAAAAACAAGTAGTGGAGAACCAGGACGTTTTCAGAGTTTTCCAGCTCCTCGATTTCCATGCCATCAAGCAAAGTTTCATAGACGCCATCCGCCACCCTACTGCCGAAGGTCGTCGTGTAGTAGTATTCCTTGATCTCCCAAATTGCGATTGGATTGATGGGTGATGGGAATGCCCCATCGACTCTTCGTGACAGCGTTCGTAAGGGAGCACCATTGCGAGTCACCGTAGTCAACTTCCGTGGATCATAGTCAACCGGAAGATCATTGCAGTTTGCTTCAATCAGCATGTTGACCATGCCCGTCAGATAGGCTGGCGCTTTCTTTTTGCCCTTTTGCTTATTCATCGGCAGCGGGCATTTTGGCTTAAGCTTTTTGTGGAGCGCCTCGAATTGCATTTTAGCCTCAGATGCATCCATCAGTAGCGGCGCTACGTCATTGTTGAGCGTATCGGCACGAAATTTGAAGTATGCTCCAAGCAGATCAAGGAGCGTCTTGCCGTTGATAATTGTCTTCAACGCGGACTCGTTCAATCCAAGTGAAATGAAGGCGGCTTTAATTTCATCTGGCGTCGGAATTTTTACCGTCCCTTCGCTGCGGACTGTGTAGCCGCAGGCTTGGCTGACAGTTTTCACAGCGGCCCAGAATGATTTTGGGAGCTTTACGAATTCAGGATTGGGTCGCATGTCACTTCTTGGTCAGACGTTTAATCGCATCATCGACGGTGACACCAAGTTCGCGGAAGATCGAAAGGGCTTCTAGGAAGGTAAGCAGTCGTTCGCCTGTCTCGAACTTGCTCACGAAGGACTGCGGCACTCCGAGACGAGCCGCAAGATCGGCTTGCCGGAGACCTGCCGCTTTGCGAGAGTCTCGCAGGAATTGGCGAAGTGCTTGTTCTCCTTTGCTGTGAGGGTCACGAATCACGAAGCCCCTTCTAGAATAATTTGACGAGAATCCCAAAACGGGATATTCACTGACATGCGCGTTCACGAAGACACTCCAGACATGTTCTATGGCACGGCCTTTCAGTCCGTGCGCCCTTTTAAAACGCAGCTCTTGAAGTGGATCGGAAACAAACAGCGGTTTGCCCATGAGATTGCATCCTACTTTCCGACGGACATTCGTGTGTATCGTGAACCATTCATTGGAAGTGGAGCGATTTTGGCGGCGCTCCAGCCGACTACCGCAGTCGCATCCGACTTGTTTCGACCTTTAATCGAGATTTGGAAGACTCTGCACGACGATCCGAAATTATTGATTTCGTGGTATCGAGAGCGGTTTGAATGCTACCACGAAAATGGTGGTGTCGAAGGTTATAATTTGATCTTGAACTCCTACAACGCTTCACCAAACGGGGCGGATTTGCTGTTTCTTTGTCGGAGCTGCTATGGCGGTGTTGTGCGGTTCAGAAAAGCGGATGGATTCATGTCCACGCCTTGTGGTGTGCATGCTCCGATTTCCCCCACTTCATTTGCGGAGCGAGTGGAAATTTGGCGCAGGAGAACACTTGGGGCGGAATTTCGATGCTGCGACTTTTCCGAGTCATTCCGTGATGCCTCTTCCGGGGATTTAATCTACTGCGATCCGCCGTACGCTGATAGCCAAGCGATCCTTTACGGTGGCCAGAATTTCTCGCTCAAGCGCCTTTTTGATGAGATTGCCACAGCTAAAGATCGTGGAGTAAGGGTGGCTCTGAGCATTGATGGCACGAAGAAGTCGGGAGGTAAGATTTGTGAATTGGATATTCCAGAGGGTTTATTTGAGGTTGAAGCCTATGTGAATTGCGGACGTTCAATGCTACGGCGTTTTCAGCGTGGAGGTGAAACGCTGGAGGATGAACTGGTAAGTGACCGACTTCTCCTGACTTACACCAAGATCTGACAAGACGATTGGCGTGCCGCCCATCACCCGGCATCAGGGAAGTCCTGCGCGAAGTTTGCGACGTCTTGAAGTAGTCGTGCGTTGGGAGCGGCGCGGAGGACCATGCCGTCGAGGTACATGAGGCTTTTGATGAAGGGGAACGCGCCGCGCGGGAAGGTGATGCCGGAGTGGACGGCGAGTTTTACGGTGCGCATCATCTGATCGGTGAGGCTGGTTTCGGAAACGGTCTTGCCTGCGAAGTCTTGATAGAGGGCGGCGAAGTCGGAGTGGAAGGCGGCGAGACGCTCTGGCGGGAGCGGTTTCAGCGAGAGGGCGGCGAGTTCGTCGGCGGCGGGCTGGAACTGGCCTTGGCCTAACAGGACGAGCATGCGGAAGATGCCGCGTCCGAAGGCGGGTGGGACGGATTCGATGTTGGCGTTGTCGAGAAACCAGAATTCGCCGTCTTTCCAGATGATGTTGCCGGGGTGGAGGTCGCCGTGGAATTCGCCGCGCACGAAGAGGAAGTAGCCGTGGATGCGGAATAGATCGAGCAGGGCGGAGTAGGGGAGATCGCCGGCGGCGAGCCATTCGTTGAGGGTGCGGCCTTCGACGAAACTGCTGACGAGCAGGCGTTCGCTGCTGTGCTCGGGGAAGAACTCCGGGAAGCGGAGCTTGCGAAGGTGCGGCAGTGAGTCCGCTTGTTCTGCGGCGAGGGCGGCGAGGCGTGCGGTGCCGGTGATCTCGCAGCGGAAGTCCATTTCGCGCAGCGTCTGGCGCTCCACGGTCTCAAGCGCGTCGATGGGATCGGCGAGGCGTTCGAGTTTCGGATAGAAAAAAAGTGCGAGCTTGAGCATCGAGCGGAACTTGGCGACATCGCGCAGGAAGGACTCGCGGGTTTCGCGTTTGGCGAGCTTGATGACGACCTTGCGCCCATCCTTGAGCGTGGCGCGGTGGACCTGGCCGAGTGATGCGGCGGCGAGTGGTGGTTGTTCGAGTGCGCCGAGTTCCTGTTGAAGTGCGGGTGATGCGAGTTCGTTCCAGCGTTTTTGGAATTCCTCGGGTGTGAGGGGTTTTGTGCGTTGGAGGAGGTGTGAGAGTTCGAGGCACTTTTCTTTACCTAGCAGATCCGAGCGCACGGCATACATCTGGGCGATCTTCACGGCGAGCAATCCCATGCGCTCGATGGCGGCCGCATCCACCGCCGCCCGGGAGGAGAGGATGCTACGGAACAGACGGATGAAATCGAGCGGGGTCATGTAGATATGAAGATTTCAACCGCAGATGGACGCGGATTCACGCAGATGGAAGAGAAGAGGCTGTGTTTTTATCTTTCTTAATCACGTCCATCTGCGGTTCATTTATTTTTTCGGACTCATGCATCGCGCAGGTATTCGGAGGCGAGATCGACGGCTTGATAGGGCATGCCGAATTGCTCGCAGACGAGGTTGGCGCTGATGCGGCCGGATTCGTAGATGGTGGGCAAGCCGCTGCCGGGGTGGGTGCCGCCGCCGACGAGGTAGCAGTTTTCGTAACCTTGATAGCGGTTGTGTGGGCGCATGTAGAGCATCTGGCCGAGGGTGTGGGAGAGATTGAAGGTAGCTCCAAGGAAGATCGAGTTCGCTTCCCAGTCCGCCGGGGTGACGATGCGTTTCGTGACGATGCGGCTGCGCAGATCCTTCATGCCGGTACGCTGCTCGATGCGGCGCAGAACCTTGTCGGCGTATTCCTCTTTGTGGTTTTCCCAATCGAAGCCGTGGCGCGTATTGATGGTGGGGACGAGCACGTAGAGCCCGGATTTCCCCGCCGGGGCGACGTGGGGATCGGTGATGCTGGAGTTCCGCACGTAGATGGACATGTCTTCGGAAACGCGGCGCTCGCTCTGGATGTCGGCGACGTTGGCGCGGTAGTCGTTTGCAAAGAGGATGTGGTGGTGTGGCTCGTCTGGATAGATCGTGTCGAGTCCGAGGTAGAGCATGAAGGTGGAGCAGGAGAACTTTTTGCGGCGCATGGCGTCCTCGGATTTGTTATTCGCGCCGAAGAGTCGGGTGGCGGCGTGGCCGTAGTCGGCATTGACGATGACGGCGTCCGCGTGGATGCGCTCGCCGTTCTCAAGTTCCGCTCCGGTGAGGGTGCGGCTGCTGCCTAACAGTTGCTTGACGGGTGAGGCGAGCCGCAGTTCGCCGCCGAGTTTTCCGAACTCCGCAGCCATGGCGTGCGAGATGCGGTTCAGCCCGCCCTGGACGTGATAGACACCGTAACGGTACTCGGTGAAGGAGAGGATGCTAAAGAGCGCGGGGCAGTGCCACGGTGACATGCCGAGGTATTTCGCCTGGAAGGTGAAGGCGAGCTTGAGCCGCTCTTCGTCGAAGTAGTCACCGAGCACATCATGCACGCTGCGAGTAGTGAGAACGTAGGGCAGTGCCTTGAGCAGGCTGGGGCGCATGTAGGAGGCGAGCTTGTGATAGGGCCGCTGGAGGCAGGGGTAAATGGTGCGGAATTTTTCCGCGTGCTCCTTCATGTATCGGCGGAAACCTTCGCTGCTGCCGGGAAACACTCGCTCGATCTCACCGGCCATTTTTTCCGTGTTGCTGTAGGTGTGCAACGAGGCGTCGTCCCACGAGAGGCGCGTCATCGGATTGAGATCGACGAACTCAAGGTGATCCTCGCTCCTGCCGCCGGTCTCTGCGAAAATTTCATCGAGACAGAATTTCTGATGGAGAAATGTCGGCCCGAGATCGAACGAGTAACCATCGAGCTTGAGTTCCGAATTGCGCCCGCCGACGCGGTCTTCCTTTTCAACAATCGTGACGCGGAATCCGCGGTGGGCGAGCAGCATTCCGGCGGTGAGGCCACCAGGGCCAGCGCCGACGATGAGGATGTGTTTCTTGTTTCCAGCGGGCATGTATCAGCGAATTTTGCGCGATCGTAAGTGCTTCCCGTGGGAATGCAAACACGCGCCGCGATTTTCCCTCCGACACGCCGCCATGGCTGAAATCCCCGGCAAACGGAAATTTCCGGTGGACAATCCGCACGGCGGACGGTAGCAAACCCGCCCCGCCGGGGTCTTGTCCCCGGTGAATCCGGCAGAGTAGCTCAGTGGTAGAGCAGAGGACTCATAAGCCTTTGGTCGGCGGTTCAAATCCGCCCTCTGCCACCAGATTCAATACGGGAAAAGCCGGGTGCGTTCGACTTGCCGGAGTTGAAAAGACTTCTGCGGCGGCGTGCCGTGCTCTTGAATCCGCGTCATGAAATTGCCGCGCTTGCTGCTGCTGATTCTCGCATTCCTGTCATTCGTTTCCCCGGATGCTCATTCGGAAACCGCCAGTCCACGGCAGCGGGATTGTTTCGATGACGGGTGGATGTTTATCAAAGGCGACGTGATAGGCGCGGAAGCACCGGCCTTCGATGTCACGGCATGGCGCCCGCTCGATCTGCCGCATGATTTCGGAGTCGAAGGTCCGTTCGACGCGAAGGCCACCAGTGCGGCACCGGGCGGCTACTTGCCGGGCGGGATTGGCTGTTATCGGAAAACTTTCCGCCTCCCCGCAGGCACGCAAGGCCGCAAGGTGTTCATCGAGTTCGATGGCGCATACATGAACAGCGAGGTCTGGATCAACGGCCACCACCTCGGCAAGCGGCCATATGGTTACCTCGGCTTTGAATACGATCTCACTCCGCATCTCGACCTTGCCGCAGACAACATCATCGCCGTGCGCGTGGATAACTCGATGCTGCCTTCCGCGCGTTGGTTCAGCGGCACTGGCATCTATCGCCATGTGTGGATGAAGATCACCGATCCCATCCGCGTCGCGCAATGGGGCACTTATGTGACCACTCCGGATGTCACCGAAGCTGCGGCGAAGATCAAGGTGCAGACCACCATCTTGAATGACTTGCCGAGCGATCAGGAAGTGACGGTCATTCAGGAAATCCTGACTGCGGATGGAAAGGTCGTTGCTGAAACAAAGAGCACGATCGCAGTGAAGGGGGGCGGGGAAATGATCGCCACGCAGGCACTCGATCTCGTTAAGCCAGCGCGTTGGTCACCGGAGAAACCCAATCTCCACACCGTGCGCACCACGCTGAAAAGCGGCACGCAACTGCGTGACACCTATCAGACTCCGCTTGGCATCCGCACGATTCGTTTCGATGTGAAGGAAGGTCTCCTCGTCAACGACGTGAGCACGAAGATGAAAGGCGTTTGCAATCACCAGGATCTCGGCCCGCTCGGCTCCGCGTTGTGGGACCAGGCGCTCGAGCGCCGCATGAAAATGCTCAAGGAAATGGGCTGCAACGCCATCCGCACCTCGCACTATCCGCAATCGCCAGAGCTGATGGCGCTTTGTGACAAGATGGGTTTCCTCGTCATTGATGAAACCTTCGACGAATGGCGGCGCGGCTGGGACTTCGAGGGTAAGACGCTTGTTTCCAGCAAAAAAAACAAGGGCAAGGCTCCCTTCGGCTACAACAAGTACTTCGAAGAATGGCATGAGCGCGATCTAACCGATCACATGAAACGCGACCGCAATCACCCGTGCGTCATCATGTGGAGCGTCGGCAACGAAGTGCCGGAGTCCGTGAAGAACGGTGAGATTGAAACCGTGAAAACTCTTCGCGAGATCTGCCACAGGATCGACCCAACGCGTCCCGTCACCGTGGGCTGCAACTTCATCAAGAGCGCCAACGAAACCGGATTCACCGATCAACTCGACATCGTCGGCTACAACGAAGGCGTCGAATCCGTGTTTGAGATCGAGGGCGACCTCACGCGCTATCCGCAGCGGCTGATGTATCTTTCCGAGGTTCCCCACTCGCTGCAAACGCGCGGCGAATACCGCACGCATCCGCGCTATTACCGCCCGGGCTTCGAGCATCCGAAGCTCACGGAGAAGGAAGCGTTTCCCGAAACCGACGCCTACTACGAATCGTCTTACGACAACGCCGGCGTGCAGATCGACGCGCGGCGTTCATGGCGCATGACGAGCACGATGCCGCGCATCATGGGCGAGTTCCGTTG
Organism: Akkermansiaceae bacterium; assembly: GCA_031372635.1. Taxonomy (GTDB): domain Bacteria; phylum Verrucomicrobiota; class Verrucomicrobiia; order Verrucomicrobiales; family Akkermansiaceae; genus Luteolibacter. The sequence continues at coordinate 53,597 of JANMLQ010000081.1, forward strand.
GACCGGCTTCGACTACATCGGCGAGTCCGGCGGCTGGCCGCGCGTGCTTGGCAACTACGGCATCATCGACCTCTGTAATTTTCCGAAGGACCACTACTTTTTCTATCAGAGCCGTTGGACGAAGAAGCCGATGGTCCACATCCTCCCGCATTGGACGTGGCCCGGCAAAGAAGGCACTGCCATCCCGGTGTGGTGCTACACCAACTGCGATGAAGCCGAGCTTTTCCTCAACGACAAGTCGCTCGGCACCCGCAAGTTTGATGCGAAGAATGACATGCACCTCGAATGGCTCGTGCCCTATCAGCCCGGCGAGTTGAAAGTCATCGCGCGAAAGGACGGCAAGGTGGCTGCCACCATGAGTCATCACACCGCAGGCGCGGCTGCGAAAGTTTCCATTTCCACCGATCAATCCGCGCTCGATCCTGCGAAACGCGATCTTTCCTACATGACCATCCGCGTGGAGGACGAACACGGAAACTTCGCACCCAAAGCCGCGAAGTGGGTGAACATCCAGATCGAAGGCCCGGGCCGCCTCGTCGGCTCCGGCAGCGGCGATCCGCTCGCTCAAACTCCGTTCCAGGCCAACACCATCCGCACCTTCAACGGCCTCGGCCTCGCCATCATCGCCGCCACCACCGGCCCCGATCCAGAAATCCGCCAAGGCGGCACTCGCAAGCCCGGCGAGATCATTGTGCGCGTGAATTGCAAAGGCATGGAATCCACCGAGCTACGCCTGACCCGCACCGGCGACGGCACGGTGAAAACCACCACCGCCCCAGCATCATCGACCGGCCCCGCCGCCGATGGAGTGGACGGACTGCCATCGGCGAAGTGAGATGATGTTTCATGATTATGGCAGCTATTCGGAAAGTTTCCGCCTGCGGTCTGCGTTAAGGCATCCGATGAAAACCATCACCACCATATTCATTGCCACTCTCGTCGCGCTTCCCGCCATCGCTTCTGCTGAGGAAAAATCCGATACACGCCCGAAGCTACAGATCATTAACGGCAGCGATCAAAGCTGCGAAGTGTTCTGGCTGAAGTCCGCCAGCGAGCGGATTTCTAACGGCTCGATCGAACCCGGACAGGACCAGGTCATCACCACCTCACTTGGCCATCGTTTTGAAATCACAGGCGGTGAAACCAAAACCTCCATCACAGTCGCCAGTGAAGTGCCCGTGCAGGCCGTGCGTTTCGATCCGAAGGGCGGCGATGGCATTCCGGCCTTCTATGCGCAGCGTGTCCATGCGAACGGATTTCCCATCGTCGCCTCTGAAAAGGTAAATCCCTACGCGCTCAAGGAGGCGACGTTTCTCGTGGACATGATGCTCGCGAAACGCCCGGACGTGCGCAAGGCGATGATCCAGAGCGGCGCGCGCATGTGCGTGATGGCTCACAACGAATACACCACCGATCTGCCGGAGTTCGTGCGCATGGCGGAGCATAAGGTGGATGAATGTCCGCACCTCAACGCGAAGGATTACTGGGATGCCCGCGCGCGCGGACTCGGTGGCAGCGAGCGAGATCCGCTTTGCACCGTGGCCGAGGAAAACGTGCTCGCATTTCCCGGCGATCCTTATGAGAAGGAAAACATCCTCATCCACGAATTCGCGCACAACATCCACCTGCGCGGCATGCTCAATGTGGACTCCACCTTCGACACGCGACTGAAGGCCACCTACGACGCCGCCATGAAGGCAGGTCTCTGGAAAGGCAAATACGCCGCAGTGAACCATTACGAATACTTCGCGGAAGGCGTGCAATCGTGGTTCGATGACAACCGCGTCAACGATCACGATCACAACCACGTCCATCTCCGCTCTCAGTTGTTAGAATACGATCCCGGCCTAGCCGCGATGTGCCGCGAAGTCTTCGGTGATACGACGCTCAAATACACCAAGCCCACCACGCGCCTCACCGGTCACATGGCGGGCTACGATCCATCGAAGGCCCCCACCTTCGTCTGGCCGGAACGCTTGCAAAAAGCCAAAGCCGACATCAGGGAAATGGCGGTGGCACGCGACAAAACCGCCAACGGCGACGGCAAGCGCGAGATCCGCAACGTCATGGGCTGGTCCATCCACATCCGCCGCGAACTGCTGTCCGATGAAGCCGCAGCCACTGCGAAAGCGCTCGAACTCATCAAGGTGCAGCTTGAGGAAATCATCCGCGTCGTGCCCAAAGCCGCCGTGGTCGAGTTGCAGAAAGTGCCACTCTATTTTTCACCCGAGTATCCGGGCATCCGTTCCTCCGCCGAGTATCACCCCGGTGCTTCATGGCTCGCCGACAACGGCCGCGATCCCGTCATGGCCAAGGGCGTCGAGTTCACCAACATCCGCGTCTTCGAAGCAGACACCCGGCGCATGCCAAACTTCGCACTGCACGAACTCGCCCACGCCTACCACGACCGCTTTCTGCCCGAGTCTCACAACAACCCCGCGATCAAGGTCGCCTACGATGCAGCGAAAGCCGCCGGCATCTATGAAAAAGTCGAGCGCCAGGACGCCGATGGCAGTAAGCGCATGGACCGCGCCTACGCCCTGACCAACCCCGCCGAATACTTCGCGGAAACCACCGAAGCCTACTTCACCCGCAACGACTTCTTCCCCTACACCAACGACCAACTCAAGAAACACGACCCCGGCATGTATGTGTTGTTAGAAAAACTCTGGGGAATCGGCGGGTGAATAACAGGACGGCACCTTGGACTGCGGCGAGCATCGCCGCTTTGAGGGATGACGATGGCGTTCTCTTGGTAGCTTGAAATTTCCTCGCATGCATGGATGCGGGCGGTCTTCGCGATTGCCAGTGCGCGATGTCTTGAAGGGCAAGCTCTCCGTTTCTCCCGAAAATTATGAGAAGAACCTTGAGGAGCTGGACGTGCGGATGAAAACCACCGGAGCGAAATTGATCTGGGCGAGCACCACCGTGGTGCCAGAGGGAGAGGTCGGGCGCATTGTCGGCGATGACCTCAGATACAACGCCATCGCCACACGCTTGATGCAGCGCCACGGCATTGCGACGGATGATTTGCACGCCTTGTCGAAAAGCTTCGCAGGCAAATACTCCACCAAGGCGGGCGATGTGCATTTCACTCCAGAGGGCAGCGCCATGCTCGCCGCGCAGGTGGTGAAGGAAATCGAGGCCGCATTGAAAAAGTAGGCTCGTTCGTTAGAACGAGGAGATTGGACTTCGGCAGACCGGAAGATCGCATTCTCACGAATGCGCCTACGCCCGTGAGGGCGCACGGAGCGGAAGGCGCGGGCAAGGCTCTCCTTGTAAAATGGGGAGCACACGCGCCACCGCGTGTCGAATGAGACGCCCTCGTCTCATTCAGGCGGACAGTTTCATGAGCTTTCGGATACATGACGACCAAGCCGCAGTGGTAATCCAATGATTCGACACGCAAGTTTTCGACGAGGGCGTCGAAAACAACACGCGAGGGCGCATGTGCTCCCCACACTATGCCGGGCTCGCTTTGGAAATCCTCTTGCCAATCCGGCGGGGGATGGGTAGCCACTCGCCCCCAGCCGCCGTGACGTGCAGCTCTTCCGTTTTTATGAAATTGGCGAAATTACTCGGTGCGGATCAGATCGTCCTCGAAATGAGGGCGCTCGAGCATTGGGCCGCCATCACGGAGCTGGTGGAGCATCTCGTGACCAGCGGGAAAATTCCCGAAGCAAAGCGCGAGGACGTGCTCGCCGCGCTCAAGACCCGCGAGGAGCAGATCAGCACCGGCATCGGCTGCGGCGTGGCCATTCCCCACGCGTTTTCCGATGAAGGCGATGAAGTGATCGCGGTGTTTGGCCGCTCCCGGCAGGGGATTGATTTCGAGGCGCTCGACAAGTGCCCGGTGCATTTCATCATCCTCTTCATCGTGCCGAGAAAGGACTACCACCTTCATCTGCAGACGCTGGCCGCGATCGCGAAAATGTTCACCAACATCGAAATCCGCCGCCAGCTCGGCGTGGCGGAGACGCGCGATGAAGTCCTTGCCATTCTCGATTGCAAGTCGTCCCGCGCGGTCGCTCCCGGCGCTTGAAAACGCCACCACACACGCCATGACGATTCTCCAGGAACTCGAAAGCCGCCTCACCGCCGCGCTCACCACCACGCTCGGTGAACCCGCATCCGCCGCTGTCACCTCCGCCGCGGACTTGCGCTTCGGCGACTATCAGACGAATGCCGCCATGGTGCTCGCCAAGCAGCGCAAAACGAACCCACGCGCGCTGGCACAGGAAATCATCGACCAACTCCAACTCGACGAACTCGCCACCGCAGACATCGCGGGCCCGGGTTTCATCAACTTCCGCATCCTGCCCGCCGCCTACGCCGCCAAAGCCACTGCGCTGTTAGGTGATGACAAACTCGGCGTGCCTGCCGTGGGCGAGGGAAAAACCGTGGTCGTCGATTTCTCTGCGCCGAATGTCGCCAAGCCGATGCACATCGGCCACATCCGCTCCACGATCATCGGTGACTCGCTCTGCCGCATCGCGCGTTTCCTCGGATTCAAAGTCATCGCAGACAACCACATCGGCGACTGGGGCACGCAGTTCGGAATGATCATCCACGGTTGGAAGAACTTGATGGACGCCGCCGCGCTCGAAGCCGATCCGATCACCGAGTTGGTCCGCGTTTATCGTGAAGTCAATGCCGCCACCAAGGACGATCCCGCAGTGCTGGAAACCTGTAAGAGCGAGTTGGTGAAACTCCAAGCTGGCGATGCTGAAAACCTCGCGATCTGGCAGAAGTGCATCGACGTTTCCAAACTCGGCCTCCAGAAGATCTACGACACGCTGGACGTGAAGTTCGATCACTGGCTCGGCGAGAGTTATTACAACGATCGCCTCGCCGGCCTCGTCGATGAGTTTCTAACCAAAGGCCTCGCCCGCGAGAGCAACGGCGCGATTTGCATCTTCTCTGACGGCACCAAGAAACCCGAGGACGATCCCTTCATGGTCCAGAACAAGGAAGGCTGGACGGACAACCCCGCCATCATCCGCAAGGCCGACGGTGGTTTCCTCTACGCCACCACTGATCTCGCCACGATCCAGTTCCGCATCCACGAATGGAAGGCGGACCAGGTCTGGTATGTCGTCGGCGTGCCGCAGCAGCTTCATTTTCGCCAGATCTTCGAAGCCGCCGCACGTTGGGGGAAAACCGGGAACTTCCAGCACGTCGCATTCGGCTCCATTCTCGGCGAGGACCGCAAGCTGATGAAGACGCGCACCGGTGACAACGTGCAGCTCACCGACGTGCTCACCGAAGCCGTCGAACGTGCCGCGAAAATCATCGCTGAGAAAAACCCGGACCTCCAAGGCGCGGAAGCGGCAGAGATCGCGGAGATCGTCGGCATCGGCTCCGTGAAGTTCGCAGAGCTATCGCAAGGCCGCCTCACGGACTATGTCTTCAACTGGGACCGCATGCTCGCACTGCAAGGAGACACCGCGCCCTATCTCCAGTATTCCACCGTCCGCATCCGCTCGATTTTTAGGAAGCTCGATGAACCCTTCGATGCCGCCAACGCCACGATCACGCTCAACGAAGAAGCGGAGATTCACCTCGCGCGGCTGCACGCTCGCTTCGGCGAGTTGCTGCCAGTGATCGTCGAGGACTTCCGCCCGAACCTGCTCGCCAACTACCTGCTGGAGTTGGCCCGCGCCTTCCACTCGTTCTTTGAAGCCTGTCCGGTCCTCAAGTCCGAAGACGCCGTGCGCGCCAGCCGCCTCGCGCTCTGCGAACTCACCGCCCGCATCCTCACCACCGGCCTAGGCCTGTTAGGTATCCGCTGCCCGGAGCGGATGTGACCCCGTGGCGGCGGTTTGCAACCGCCAAGCCTGCATTTCATCTCAAAGATGAAGAATTGAACCGCGGATTCCGAAGTTGGATGGCAAGTTCGGCCATTTTTAACCACTGAAACACTGAGAACCACTGAAGGAACTGATTTTGCTTGGACGAATGGCCAAAGCACTTTTCCGTGCTTCATCAATACCGTCAGTGAACTCAGTGGTTCTCAGTGCTTCAGTGGTTTCCCGGCAGGTATCCACGAATCAACTTCGGATTTCGGGTTGAACCACAATCGCTGTGCCCGCCGCTCCGCGTGGACTGCGGATTTCACGCTGTTTTGGCTCAAAACCTACCGGCCAGGTGAGACGTGAAATTTCCCGAAGAATCCATTGGCGTCTTCCGAAAAACCACTCTAGCGTACTTGCTTATGAACGGAATTTACCTTGAAATTCCGGGATCACTCCAAGCCCAGTTCGCTATCCCCCCGCAGCAGCTTGAGATGGAGCTCCTCCATAGACTCGTCTCCGCGATGTATGCCGTTGAGCTGGTAGGCGGCTCGGCTGGCTGCATGATGACGAGCCTCGAAAAATCCAAACTGCATGATTGGCGGTCCTGCCCGGACAGGGTCCAGCCCCTGTGCTCTGCGGATTACGAACTGGAGCGGCGAAATCTCTCGGAGTGTCTCAGGGGTTTTTGATCCCGCCTTGGGGACAGTCAGCGCAGCACGGCATCCACGGTCCAAGTATGGAACATGAGGTCTTTGTCGCGTTGCTCGAAGTCCGGCAGCAGGGCATTCGCATCAACTTAAGTATGAGATTGCGAGTTTCCTTAGTGCTGGGTGCTTTCTGCGGTCGGATTTCACGTGCCTGAGGTCTGGATTGTAGCTGGCGAGATGCCATATCGACTTGGCGAAAAGCATTCCGAACAGTTCTGGGTCAGCTCGTTTTCTTGCCGAACCTCATGATGATTTCTGTGCGCGAGTGGATGTGGAGTTTATCATAAACTTTCCGAATGTGGCTCCGCACGGTATCGATGCTCACTCCCAGCGTTTGGGCGATTTCCTTGTAGAATTTTCCTTCAATCAGGAGATCGAGAACTTCTTGCTCGCGGCCCGTGAGTGCGCGGTCAGGTTTCGGCGGTGGGCTGCGGTGGAAAAATCCCACCACCTGCCGTGCGATGTGCGGGGACATCGGCGAGCCACCGGCACTGGCGACCTGAATGGCATCAGCGATCTCCGCAGGTGGTGTGCGCTTTAACAGGTAGCCGCAGGCACCGGCACGCAGGGCGTCGAATATCAGATGGTCTTCCTCATACATGGTCAGGACGAGGCAGACTAATTCGGGACAGGATTCCTTGAGGCGGGCAATGCATTCGATGCCATTTGCCCCAGGAAGGTTGATGTCCACAAGGGCCACAGTCGGCCGGTTTTTTGGGATCTCTGATAGCGCGAGTTCGGCGGATTGGTAAATCGCCCGGCAATCGACCGCTGTGCCGGGAAGGTCAAAGAATTTTCTCAGCGCCATGGCGTAGGGCTCGTTGTCCTCGATCAGAACGATGGGAATGGAGGATGGAGTCATGTAAGTGGTAGTTTCATTTCAACGACAGTGCCGCCGTTTTCGCTGGGCGGCCAGTCGCAGGTGCCGCCGATGGAATTGAGTCGCTGGCGCATGTTGAGCAGACCGTCCTTGCCGGGGCCGCTGGGTTCAAGAGGGATACCTTGGCCGTTGTCAGCGAGGCGGATGCTGAAAATGCCGTTTTCAAGGCGCAAGGTCAGTTCCACGGTGGAGGCGGCGGCGTGTTTGACGATGTTTTGCAGCGCCTCCTTGAAGGCGAGCACTACCTCGTGACGAGCGCCCGCTCGCAACGCGATTTCCGGCCAAGTGTTAGGCCCGTCGATCCGGCAGGCAATGCCGAGAGGGGAGAGGTAGTGATCGGCGTGTTGGACGAGGAACGCGGCGAGGGACGCGAGTGTGTCGTTGCGCGGGTTGACGGTCCAGACTGCCTCATCGAGGGCTACCATCGCTTCTCGGGCGCAGATTGTTAGTGCCGAGAGATCCGACTTTGCTTCGCATGACATGGGGTGTTCGCGGGCAAAGACATCCTGCAGCACCGCAAGCTGGGCGATGCGTGCGCCCACGTCATCGTGCATGTTGCGAGCGATGCGCGAGCGCTCTGCCGTCAGCGCAGATTGCGCTTGGAACGCGGCAATGCGCTTGCGGGAAAAATGCCTGGATACCAGGAAACCGCAGAACAGTGTGCCGCCAGCAACTAACCACGGAAATGCGCGCGTCTGAGTGAATCTCGCATCGACCGCGAAGGGTAGCCGGGTCACCGATGCATCCCAGGCTCCGTTACTGTGAGCGGCCTGAATATCTAACTGGTATTCACCAGCAGTCGGACACGGGATTTCCAACAGCAGCGTTCCTGAGGTCTGCCAATCGCCACTCACGCCTTGCAACTTCCAGCGATAAAGCCGGTCTTGGGGTTTGCCGAATTGGGGGATTTCCAACTGAAACGCGAGTCGTTGGGCTCCCGGAGAAATCCGCAGCTTTGCTCCGCCAGCAAGCTGCCGATCATCCGCCTTCGCGGAGACTAGCCGGGCACTGCGGGTTTCATACACTTCCACCTCAGCGAGCATCGGCGAGTTCGGCACCGGATTTTCGGTGGAAATCCGGAGATAGCGGCCATGAAATTTCCCCTGCCCGTCCGCTGCCCGTAAAATGTCAGCCTCGCCCTGGGCGGGATAGGATCCGTCCGGTCGATTGAGTGCCTGCCACGTGGGAGCGGCACCTTCCTTGGGATCCTGGTCGTAGAGCCGGATCCGCATCTTGCCGAAGCGGTCCAAACCGTGGAAATCGCCGCGCTGTCGCAGTAAAATATGATCAATGGTGCGCTGCTTGCCGAGATCGATTTCAAAATAGAAATCCTTGCCCGTCACATCCTCATGCGGGTGGGCGATCGTCGATGGCCAACCATCGGTGAGCGCGTCGGCCGTCATCCGAGTATGCCCGAGAAACAGCGGATGGCTCGCTGTGACTGGAGCACCGAGCGCCACATTCGTTGTCGTCGATGTCACTTCGGCCCGGAACTCGGTAAGCACGAAATCCTTTTCCCCAGACCAAGACATTTGCGGGCCAGAAGGGGGAGTCGTATTGAGGAATACCGGAAACACCTCGATTCTGAATCCCGTGATCGCCTTGCCCCGGGTGCGCGCGGAGATCCAATACAGGCTATCAGGAAACGTGCCGGTGATCTTCTGAGGTGCCTCGTCTGCGATCAGTCGATTTCCCGGCCCGCTCCGCAGAACGGATGTCGTCGCGCCGAAATTGAGAATCGGCAGATCATGCCACGTGCTCTGAAAATCCGGGTGGGTATCGCTCGTGTAGCTGATGGAAAAATTCGCGAACGAAGCATTCGGCCGACCCGACATGAAAAACATCGTCAAATGCAATAAATCCGCCTCGATCGGTGTCTCCGCGACAAAGATTGCGGCCTGCGTCTGCTCATACTGTGGTTCAAGGCTCCACCCCTTGGGCGAAACCTCCCAGCCATCGATCGAGCGTTTCAAGTCCGCTTCGGTTCCTGCGTGGTAAGTCGCCACCACCTCACGGAAGACGACCGAGGCCCCTGCCCATGCAGAAACAGTGAACGCCATCATCGTAAACGTCGTCAATGCCAGCGCCAAGAGCGGGAGGTGATTTTTCCTCAAAACCATCAGGTCCGGGAAAGTTACCCGCCACGCCGGACCTCGTCAACGCATCCGCAGAATCTCAATATCACATCTTCATGCGATAGCGCGTCAGCTAAAACCCAGACATTTTTCTTATTTCTCCCCCTGCACTGTTTCTGATTCCCCAATGCCCTGATACGAAATTTCTCTCAAAAAGACAAAAAACCATGAAATCCAAAGTCAATCCTCGTCTCCTGTTTTCCAGCACCTTCATCAGCCCGATCGTTGCGGTACTCACCCTCACCGCGCCTGCAGCGTTCGCCGATACCCTCAACGCAACCGCTGACTTGCGCGTTTTGTTTGGAAACCCTGGCAATGATACTGGCGCTCTGTCCTTGTATAACAGCGGAGGCAATGTGCAGCGCATCTTTCTCAATTTCGGCCTCAGCTCCTACAGCGGAAACAGCGTCACCACGGATGCGACCCTGACACTGCGGGGGGATGCGACTTACGGCGGTAACTTGACCGGCGTCAGCTTGGGGACTGCCAATGCCGCTTGGAATCCGGGCACGATTAATTATGGCAACCAGCCTAGCCTTACGGCCATTGGCGGCGCGACGAACCCCAACGGTAATTTTGGTAGCGTTGATGTTAATTGGACCATCCCTTGGTATATCGTCGAGAAACTGGCTACTACCGGCTCCGGCTACAACAACGGTTTGGGTATCACCAGCGGTGCCGGTTCGAGCTTGCATTTTGTATCCACTGTCGGCGGCATAGCTCCTAAGCTTACCTTTTCAGCCGCCACCGGTGCCAGCAGCACTTGGGCCGGCGGCGATGGCAACTGGACTGACACTGCCAACTGGGCGACCACCACAGTGGCGGAGGGAATCGACCAAGTGGCGACCATCAATGGCGTCACCGCAGTGATTATCACCATGGACGCCAACCGCTCGGTCGGTACACTTGCCTTCTCCGGGGCCGACCACACCATCGACAGCGGCAATCTCGCTCTCAACGTCACCTCGGGATCGCCGACGGTCAGCGTTGAAACCGGGCGGATCGCCACCATCGGTGCTGCGATTTTCGGCATTGACGGACTTACCAAGACCGGTGCGGGCACGCTGACACTGATTGGCGCGAGCACCTACACCGGTGCGACCACCTTCACGGACGGAGTTCTGAGCGTGGAGACGATCGGCAATGGCGGTGTCTCCAGCGGCAACCTCGGCTCGGCCACCAGCGCGGCGGCCAATCTGGTTTTTAATGGCGGTACTTTACAATACACCGGGGCCACGGCCGCCACTAATCGCAACTTCACGATCAACGCAGGCAAGACGGCGGTCTTCGACATCACTGCGAACAACCTCACCCTCACTGGCACGGCCCCCGCGACCAACGGTGGACTCACTAAGACCGGTGCGGGCACGCTCACGATCGAAGCCGCTCAGATTTACACCGGCAGCACCACGGTCAATGAGGGCGGGCTTACCCTTACTGCCACCGGTTTGATCGATGCCGCCAGTAACATTCAGGTCAATTCGGGCACGCTCGCCATTACTAGCCGTACTTTGGCGAATAACATGGTCTTAAACGGCGGCGTCGTGCAGGGCTTGCAGGATAATGCGGGAACAGGCGGAACCATCACCTATTCCGGCGGAAATGTGGTCCACACCTTCACCGCTTCGGGTTCCCTCGACCTTCCGGTGGCAGTCGGCTCTGCCAGTCAACTGATCGTCGGCGGCGGCGGTGGCGGCGGCGCGGGAGTAAATAGTAACGTCTATGCCGCGGGCGGCGGCGGCGGACAAGTTTTAAACCTCACCGCGCAAGCGCTTGCTTCCGGCACCACCTCCGTCGTGGTGGGGGCCGGTGGGGCGGGAGGACCTGATTCGGTCGGTGGCACAGCGGGCGGTGCGAGTTCGATCGGCGGGAATACTGCTGCCGGTGGTTTAGGTGCCGTAGGCAATAACGGAACGGGCGGAACCAGCGGATCCGGGAATTTGGGTTCAGGTAGATACAATGGCTACTATGGTGGTGGCGGCGGCGGCAATTCTGCAGCCGGTGCCAGTAATGGCCACGGTGGCGCGGGAACACTCGGTACCATTACAGGATCGTATTATGGCGGTGGTGGAGGCGGCGGTTCGAATGAAGGTGACAGGCAGGGCGGCGTTGGCGGCGGCGGTAATGGCAGTGGGAGCGTCGGGACGGCGAATACAGGCGGCGGCGGCGGCGCCACTGGCGTCGGAGCAGCCGGTGGCTCAGGCATTGTCATCGTCGAATACGCCTATGCGGTGTTGGGTGGTGGCGTGGTTACCCTCAACGGGACTGTTGACCTGCAATCCGCTTCTACCTTGGACGCGTATGGAACCGGCGGCATGCTGAATGTTACCGGGCTGATCTCCTCCTCCGTGGGGAGCGGTGGCCTCACAATCGCCTCATCGAGTGCTTCAGGCGGCGTCGTGCGTTTCGGCTCGGCCAATACCTACCTCGGAAATACGACGGTCAATAGCGGTGCCACGTTGCGCATGAATACCACCAACGCCCTGCCCAGCGGCAGCGGCAAAGGGAACCTAAGCCTCAACGGCACACTCGACCTCAACGCCCAAGCGACCACCAGCCTCAATGGCTTGAGCGGGGCTGGCACGATTGACAACACCACCGGGGCCGGTACCTACGCGCTGTCGGTGGGTAATAATAACCAGACCAGTAATTTTGGCGGCGTGATCCAAGATACCACCGGCACCCTCGGCCTGACCAAGACTGGCACCGGCATCCAGACACTCAGCGGCACCAATACCTACAGCGGCGATACCACCGTCAATGCCGGGACGCTCAAGCTCACCAGCCCAAACACCAGCAACCAAGCGTCCACTGTGACAATCGCCGCCACCGGGGCCACACTCGAACTCGATTTTGTCGGCACAGACACCGTGGACAATCTCTTCATTGGCGCTACCCAGATGGCGGATGGAGTTTACAAATCTAACACCAACCCTGGAGCGGGTACCGCAATCGCACAGATCACCGGTGCTGGCACTCTCACCGTAGGCGGTTCTCCCTCGAATTACGCCTCGTGGGCGAATGATCCATTGAAAGGAAATATTCCTGGCGAGCCATCCACGGGTGACTTTGACAACGATGGCCTCACCAACCTCACCGAGTATGCGCTCGGCAAAAATCCACGGACCTCCAGCCAGCCAGCGGGCGTTCTCTCGGGTAACATCATCACCTTCACCAAAGGTGCCGATGCCATTGCCAACGGCGATGTTTCTTGGGTGATCGAGACTTCCACCACGCTGGCCCCAGGCTCATGGACTCCACAAGTCACCCAGCCTGCCGGAGATCCCACGGCCACCATCTCCTACACCCTCACCCCATCAAGCCCGGCGGCCAATTTCGCCCGCCTCAAGATCACCCAAAACTGATCCCCGCCTTCCTAAACCTCGAAAATTAAAACCATGAAGCCTAAAAACATCACACACGCCTCCGCCCGCATTCTCGCAGGCCCCATCGCCATGCTGCTCGGATCCTCCGGTGCCCACGCAGTGGATTACAACTTCGGTAGCACCCTGTCGAATTTCACGCTTACCGCGACTGACCAGGCGCGGGGTTTAGGAACCGGCGCAACAGCTGGTATCGGTTTCAATGACAACACCTTCGGCAGCGTTTATGACCGTGGTGCTGCTCGGGACGCTACTTACATGCACTTCAACCTCTCGTCGCTGGCGGGGGCTACAATCAGCGGCATGGTCAATCTTAACCTGACCATCGACGCCACCTACGGCGGAGCCATCAACGGCGGAGTGGTGGGCAGCGCGACCAACGCATGGAGCTACCCCGGCACCACTGGTGGGATCACCACCATCAGCGGCGCGAATCCGAGCGGCACCTATACCAGCGGCCAGACCGCCACGGCTGTGATCGACAACGCGACCTTCCAAGGTTTCGTGACTAACCCGGGCACCTTCAAAGGTCTCGCGATCACCGCCGGGGCTGGCTCCACGGCGCACTTTTCCGCACCGGCGACCCTGACCGGCAGCACCATCGTCTCCGCGATCACGGTGACCGGCGCCACGGACTGGAGCGCCGCTGTCTTTAATTCGGGCACTCTTTCCATCTCGGGCGCGAGCGATGTCAGCGGCGGGTCTGTCACGGTTCTTTCGGGAGCCACGGTATCGGTCACTGGCTCCGCCACCCTCGGCGCGGGCAGTTTCTCCGGCGGCTTCTCCAGCGGCGGCACCCTCTCGTTCGGCAGTTCCGCCAGCCAGACCCTCAGTGGCGTGATCTCCGGCAGCGGTGCCCTAGCCAAGGGTGGTGCCGGCACGCTCGCCCTATCCGGCGCGAATACCTACACTGGCGCGACGACGATCAGCGCAGGCTCCCTGCAACTCGGCAACGGCGGCACAACGGGTTCGCTCTCAGCCAGCAGTGCCATCACGAACAACGGCAACCTGACCATCAACCGCAGCAACGCCGCCACACAGGGCGCGGACTTCAGCGCGGCAGCCATCACTGGCAACGGTTCCTTCACCCAAGCCGGTGCCGGAACCACCACACTCACTGCCGCGAACACCTACACCGGTGCCACCACTATCAATGGGGGCGGGCTCATCCTTACCTCCAGCGGGTTGATCGCTGCCGCCAGTAACATTCAGGTCAATTCGGGCACACTCACCATTGCTGAAGGGGGTGGTGGCCGGACTTTGGCGAATAACATGGTCTTGAACGGCGGCGTCGTGCAGGGCTTACTGGATAACGCGGGAACAGGTGGAACAATCACCTTTTCCGGCGGGAATGTGACCCACACCTTCACCGCTTCGGGATCCCTCGTCCTTCCGACCTCAGTCGTCTCGGCCAGTGAACTGATCGTCGGTGCCGGTGGCGGCGGCGGCGCGGGAGTATCTTTCAATGTTTACAACGCGGGCGGTGGCGGCGGACAAGTCTTAAACCTCACCGGGCAAACGCTTGCTGCCGGCAGCACCTCTGTCGTGGTGGGGGCAGGAGGGGCGGGAGGAAATAATGTCAGCGGCACATCGGGCGGTGCGAGTTCGATCGGCGGGAATACTGCTGCCGGTGGCTCTGGTGCCAACGACAATAATGGAACGGGCGGAACCAGCGGATCCGGGATGGCGGGTGGAGTCAGAAACAGCTCAGCTTCGGGTGGTGGTGGCGGCGCTTCCGCAGCCGGGGCTACTGCCCCCAACGGCTCTGCGGGCGGCAACGGTGGCGCGGGAAGCGTCGGGACTATCACGGGATCGTTTTATGGCGGCGGCGGTGGCGGAAGTTCGAATGGCACACAAGGAGCTGGCGGCGTGGGCGGCGGTGGCTCTGGAAGCGGCAGTAACGTTGGGACCACCGGAACGGTGAATACAGGCGGCGGCGGCGGCAGCGGAGCAGCCGGTGGCTCCGGCATTGCCATCGTCCAATACGCCTATGCCACGGTGGCCGGCACGGTCACCCTCAGCGGGACGATTGATCTACAATCCGCCTCCACCTTGGATGCGTATGGAACCGGCGGCTTGCTGGATGTAACCGGGTCAATCTCCACCTCTATGGGCAGCGGTGGCCTCACCATCGCCTCATCGAACAGTTCGGGCGGCGTCGTGCGTTTCGGCTCAACCAATACCTACCTCGGCAACACGACGGTCAACAGCGGAGCCACGTTGCAAATCAACGGTGCCAATAACGGTTTGGGCTCAGTCAACGTCAATTCTGGAGCGACTTTAGGTGGCACGGGTTCGATCGCGGGTGCGGTCAATGTCACCGGCGTGCTGTCGCCAGGTGCATCGATTCAAAGTCTGGCATCCGGGGCACTCACCATGACCGCTGGTTCGACGTTCGGCTACGAGGCCGCAAACAACACAGCGACTGGCGCGGACCTGATGGTGGTGAACGGTGCGCTTTCCCTCACCGGAGCCACGCTTGACTTGAGCGCTGCCAACCTCGCACTCGGTACATGGGTTGCGGGCGACAAGCTCACACTCATCAGTTACACTGGCGCGGCCATCACCAGCGGCTTCACTGGCTACACTGACGACACGACCTACACGGGTGGCATTTTCGGCCTGAACCAATGGGTGTTTAACTACAACGATTCCACCGCAGGAGCCAATTACAACGGCGAAGCGACCGGCTCTTCCTTCGTCACCCTCACCGCTGTCCCCGAGCCTGATGTGACGATGCTGGTCGGTGGCTTGGGCTTGGTAGCGCTTCTTCGCCGCCGCAGGGCGTAAATCATTTTCTGGAGTTAATGGGTTTTCTTCAGAAAAGCGGGGCTGCTGATCGGAGGTCAGCGGCCCCGCAGTTTTTTATCAGGATCGCCATTTGAAATCAGAAATAGTAACGACTGGCTAAACACCGAACGCTTCTTGAAGAATTCCAATCTGAGGATGTCCCTGAATCTGTGGAATAATTGCTTTTGAGAGGTGAGTGATCCCTCATT
Organism: Akkermansiaceae bacterium; assembly: GCA_031372635.1. Lineage (GTDB taxonomy): Bacteria > Verrucomicrobiota > Verrucomicrobiia > Verrucomicrobiales > Akkermansiaceae > Luteolibacter. The sequence goes on from JANMLQ010000081.1 coordinate 69,496, forward strand.
CATCAGCAATTTTTTTCCCGAAGATTCAGGGACGCCACAGATTTTCAGACTGGATTCTTCGGAGATTGCCGAATTGCTTTGCATTCCTTGCGTTCTCTCGCGGCAATAGGTTTTTCTCGGCCACGAGCGATTCCGGGCGTCTCGCCCAATACTGAAATCCTAGCTTGTAAGTCATCAAAAGCTTCGTGAAAAAAAAGACTGACTTTGTATCAAACCCACAATAGCCCCATTTACCTGCCGGGCCAAATCGAACGGTTTATCCTCCCTGTGGAACGGTCTGTGGGATGGTTTAGTATCATGCCTCGCCGCTACCGCGGCGAGGCAGTCGCTGTGAGAAGTCTGTATGCGCGGGGGGGCATGCCGAATCTGCGCTGGAACGCGGTCGCGAAATACTGGCTGGAGTTGAAGCCCGTCCCCATCGCGATCTCTGTGATCGAGGTCCGTTGGTTTTCCCGCAATCCTCTCGCAGCGTGTTCGAGTCTGCACATTCCCAGATAGGCCACCGGTCCGTTGTTGACCAGTTCGCTGCAGAATTTTGAAAGAGAGGTGATTCCCATTCCGCAGTGGGTCGCCATGGATTGAAGAGTCCAAGGCAGCGAGCAACTCGCGGGATTCTCCGATAGATCGCGAAGGAAGAGGTCCACCGTGTATCTGGGCGTGATGAGTTCCGGCAGGTTTTCCATTTGCTGCTCGACCACAACTCGATGTAGCCCGAGCAACAAGCGATTCACCGCCACCGCCAGACGCGATTCCATGAGGCCATCCCCCCAGTCCGAAACGCAATGGGAAATTTCCCGAAACGCCACCCGGATCTCCGCGCTGGCTGTCCAAACAGCGTTTTCGCCGAGCCGGAGCTTGCCCGTCAATTCCGATAAATCCCTGCGGGAAAGTATGAGCCATTCCGGCCATTTCCACTCCTCGTCCGGGCGACGGACACCGACATCAAGGATGATCCATGACAAGCGGCTAGGTCCAATGTTAGGGCTTCCGAGCCGGTGTAGCTGCCACGGCCGGGTGATCGTCAGATGCCCCGACTTCAGTGCGTGCCGATCTCCGTCCACCTCAAAGCCCGTCGAGCCGGTTTCCAGATACACGATCTCGATCCCCTCGTTCCGGTGTGGCCGGAGTCCCCAATCCTGATTGCGGCGGCAGTTCCAATAACCCACGCTGCTCAGGCCGGGCATGATTTTCGAATTCATTCGCGTGCCCGGATAGTGCCCTTTGCTCAGAGCGTGCAATTCAATTTTCCCCTCCCGTTGCGCTTTGACTTGTGGCTGACAGTCGTCGATTTCATAGGATTCAGCGCCCAATTGGTAAATCGGCGGAGGAAGCTTCAAATTCATAGTTGTAGAATATTCTTCGCCGCAGAATACCGCAAGACGGGAGAAGGAATTTAATTACAAATTCATGCCCTCCAGAAAACCCATCTATGAATATCAGCACACTCGACTGGGCCATCGTCATCATTTACCTCCTTGGAGTTGTCTCTATCGGCTGTTGGGCCGGCATTAACGCTAAGAAAAAAGGCCAGCAGCACGGTGAGTCCGTCGCCGGAGACTACTTCATGGCGGCCCACACGCTCAAGTGGCCGGTCATCGGCCTTGCACTCTTCGCCACCAACATCTCCTGTGTCCACCTCGTCAGCCTTGCCCAGTCCGGCTATGATACCGGCCTGCTCAACGGCAACTTCGAGTGGATGGCCGCCTTCACGCTGATTCTGCTAGGCTTCTTTTTTGCCCCGTTCTACCTGAAATCCAAGGTCGCCACGCTGCCGGACTTCCTCGAAAAACGCTACTGCCGCGAGTGCCGGGATCTGCTTGCAGTCGTCTCCATCGTCGCCGCGATCATCTTCCACATCGCTTTCCCGCTCGCCACTGGATGGTTGATCCTGCACGACATTTTTGGTATCGAGAAATGGACCTGCATCTTCGTGATGTGCGCGCTCACCGGCGTTTATACCGTGGTCGGAGGACTCGCTGCGGTGGCGATCACCGAGACGATCCAGACCATCGTTCTGCTTGTCGGCGCGTTCGTCATCACTTGGTTCGCTTGGCAAAAAACCGGCGGTTGGGAAGGCATGACCTCCACGCTCGATACCGCCAACGCCGCCGCCAAGGGCATCACCGATGGCAAGCTCATGAGCATGCTCCGTCCTCATGGCGACGACAGCGGCATGCCATGGTATTCCATCCTGCTAGGCTACCCCGTGCTCGGCATCTGGTATTGGTGCGCAGATCAAACCATCGTCCAGCGCGTACTCGGTGCGAAATCCGAAAACGATGCCCGCGTTGGCTCCATTTTCTGCGGCCTCATCAAGATCTTGCCCGTCTTCATCTTCATCGTTCCCGGCCTGATGCTTTACACCGCCGTCAAGCAAGGAAACCTCGAAGGCGTCACCCAAGTTCGCCTCATCCAAACGGTCGGTAAGGAAAAAATCATTTCCGTCACCGGTGACTTCGGCGGCCCTAAGATCGAGCCCATCCGCTTGAAAGAAGGCGAGACTCTCGATCTATCCACCCTTCCCATCACTGCCGCAGGCAAGGACTCCTCACTCATCATCGGCCCCGACGTACCAGTGAAGATCGTGAAAACTAACGCGGGCGAAACCATCCCCGCTCCTGCCGGCATCCGCCCATACAAATCGAAGGAAGTTTATGCCGTCATGATCAAAAATCTGCTCCCTGTCGGCGTGCTCGGCCTTCTCGCCGCAGCGCTGATGGCCGCACTGATGGGAAATTTATCCAGCGCCTCGAACTCGATCGCCACCATGGTCAGTTACGACATCGTTAAACGTTTCCGCCCGGACACCAGTGACAAGCAACTCGTCCGCATCGGCCGCATCGCCACCATCTCGTCCATTGCGTTTGGTATCGCCCTCGTTCCGCTGCTCGACCGCAAGGCCAGCATCTTCAACGCGCTCAACGAAATCATCGCACACATGGCACCGCCCATCACCTGCGTTTTCCTGCTAGGCGTCTTCTGGCCCGCCGCCTCCGCTCGCGGCGCGAAGTGGACAATGTGGCTAGGCTCCGTGATAGGGGTGGGGATCTACTCACTCAAGGCTCTCAATGAAGGGTTCCCGAATGCCTTCGCTTGGGTCCCCGCTTTCTTCATCACCACCCCGTTCTTGATGATGGCATTTTACATGTTTGTCGCCTGCCTCGTAATCCAGATCACCTTCACCAAGCTCCAGCCGAAACTCGCAGGCGAAGACCCGCAGGCTCTCTACTGGCCACATCCGCTCGACGCCCTCAAAGCCCCCGGCTGGCCGGGTATTCTCAACTACAAGATCCTCGCCAGCATCGTCATCCTCTCAATGGTCATACTCTACATCCTATTCCGCTAACTCCATGAAAACCCTCGTCATCCTAACTTTCGCCGCACTCGCCGCCAGTTGCGCTCCTACCCAAGTCCAACGCCATGCCTGGGTCACCGGACTTAAGCCGCAAAAGGCAGCATACTACCGCAAGCTTCACGCCAACCCATGGCCAGCCGTCAACGCCAATTTGAAAGCGTGCAATATCCGCAACTTCTCGATCTACGAGCGCGAAATTGCCGGAAAAACCTACCTCTTCGCCTATCTGGAATACACCGGCAAGGACTACGCCGCCGATATGAAAAAAATGGCCGCCGATCCCGAAACCCAGCGCTGGTGGAAGGAAACCGACCCCTGCCAATCCCCACTCCCCGACGCCCTCAAAGCCGGTCAAATCTGGTCCGACACCAAGGAGATCTATCACCTTGATTGAGAATCCTCCCATGCTTCTCCAAGACCAAGTCATCTTCGTCACCGGCGGCTCCACCGGCATCGGCCTTGACTGCGCCAAGGCTTACGCCGCTGAAGGAGCGAAAGTCGCGCTCATCGCCCGCAACGGAGATCTATCCGCCCAAGCTGCTGCCCAACTCGGGCCCGAGCATCTTGGTTTTGCCTGCGATGTTTCCAAGGATTCTGAGGTGAAATCCGCCATCAAACGCGTGCTTGCCCACTATGGAAAAATCGACGCCATCCATAACAACGCCGGCATCGCCACGCCGAGCAAGCCACTCCACGAAACGAGTGATGAAGAGTGGGACGCCCTCTTCAACATCAACCTGAAAAGCATACTCCACACCACTCGTCATGGCATCGCTGCGCTCCGCCGATCCAGAGGCTGCATCCTCAACACCTCTTCACTCGTCGGCGTCATCGGTCAAGAAATCCACGCCGCCTACACCGCCACTAAAGGCGGCATGAACACCCTCACCAAATCCATGGCGCTAGATTACGCAAAAGAAGGCATCCGCGTGAACGCCGTCTGCCCCGCTGGCACTTGGACACCCATGCTCCGCACTTGGGCCTCCGAACAACCCGACCCCACCGAGGTGTCCAAATACCTCAATGACATCCACCCGCTCGGCTACTGCCCCGAGGGCGACGTCATAGCGGACGCTTGCGTCTTTCTCCTATCAGCCAAAGCCCGCTTCATCACCGGCCACATCATGCACGTCTCCGGCGGTGCGGAAATCGGCTACCGTCGCTAAATTCTCCAATCAATTCCTTATATGAAAATTCCATCCATTCTTCTCACCATGCTCCTCAGCGCCGGCACTCTGCTGGCCCAAGACATCATCCCCGCATCCGCAGCGACCATCAAAAATTGGCAGAACGCCCGCTTCGGCATGTTCATCCATTGGGGCCCCGTCAGCCTGAAAGGAACTGAGATCGGTTGGTCGCGCGGTGGTCAAATCCCGATCGAGGAATATGACAATCTCTACAAACAATTCAATCCCACCAAGTTCAACGCCGATGAATGGGTCGCCGTCGCCAAGGCATCCGGAATGAAATACATAGTTCTAACGACCAAGCACCATGACGGCTTTTGCCTCTGGAACACCAAGCAGACCGACTACAACATCATGAAGACGCCCTTCAAACGGGACGTCGTCAAGGAACTCGCAGCAGCTTGTAAAAAAGGTGGCATTGCCTTTGGTGCTTACTACTCCGCCTGTGACTGGCATCACCCGTCTTACCCGCTTGGATCACCTGCCGGAACCTCTCATAATCCGAACCCAGACTTAAAAGCCTACGATGCTTATCTCCAAGGACAGGTCACCGAACTGGTGAAAAACTATGGTCCGCTTTTGACCCTTTGGTTCGATGTCCCCCAAGCATACGACCAGACCTACGGCATTCCCATGGTCAACATGCTGCGCAAGCTCCAACCCAATCTCATGATCAACAACCGCGCCTACTCCGTCGGCGGCGCTGGCAGCGGCATCGGCCTCCAACTTCCCGTTGGCGACTACGACACCCCAGAGCAATCCATCGGTGGTTTCAATATGGACCGCCCGTGGGAAACTTGCATGACCCTCTGCCAACAATGGGCCTGGAAACCCAATGATACGATGAAGTCGATCGAAGAATGCATTCACACCCTCATCCGCACGAACGGCGGCGATGGTAACTTGCTGTTCAACGTCGGCCCACAACCAGACGGCTTGATCGAAGGCCGCCAAGTCGAACGCCTCAAGGAAATGGGCGCATGGATTAAGAAAAATTCAGTGGCCATTTACGGCACCCGCGGCGGCCCGTGGAAGCCCTCAGCCCAAATCGCCAGCACCCGCAAGGGTAACAAAATCTATCTCCATCTTCTTAAAAAAATCGAAGGCCCCGTCACCGTCACCGCCCCGCCAGTCGCCATCAAGTCCGCGAAATTACTCAATGGCCCGCCTCTCAAAACTTCCATTGCCGATGGATCACTTTCATTCGTTATCCCCAACAACTCATGGGATAAAATTGACACCATCATCGAGCTGACCATCGACGGTGATTCCATGGACATCGCGCCGATTAAGCATTCCAAGCGATCCAGCATCCCCGGCGCGAAGGCATCCGCATCCGCGAGTTATCAAAATATCCCAGAATTCAGCGCCGAGATGGTCCTTGATGGCGATCCCGAATCCCGCTGGGCCACCAATGAAGGCACACGCCAAGCATGGCTGCAAATCGACCTTGCCAAGGAAACCACTTTCAACGGCATCAGTATTGAAGAAGCCCTCGCCGGACATTCCAGCCGTGTGACCAAGTTCGAACTTCAGAAAAAAGACGGCTCCTCGTGGACCACTTTCCACAGTGGAAATGCGCTCGGTGCGCATTTCAAAGCCTCCTTCGAACCCGTCACCACCACCGCCTTCCGCCTCAATATCCTCGACGCATCCGAAGGCCCGACGATTTCAGAGATTCTTATCCAAACTCCATGATCACCCGCACCTCCACACGCGACACCCGCTATCCTATCGGCTCCGGCCACGGCAGCGATGCCATTCACAAGGATCCCATCTACTCCTATGCAGTCACACTCCTAACCGATGACAAGGGGCGGACCGGCAGCGGCCTTGCCTTCACTCTAGGCGAGGGCAACGACCTCGTCTGTCGTGCCGCCGAATTCTACGCCTCGCGCCTGCACGGCCGGGACATCGAGGAAATCATGGCTACTTTCGGCGCGCTGCAAAAAGAGATGGCGGACGAACAACAATTCCGCTGGCTCGGCCCGCACAAAGGGATCGTCCAACTCGCCCTCGCCTCCGTCACCAACGCCTGCTGGGACTTGTGGGCGAAAACCCGTGGCCTGCCACTCTGGAAACTACTGCTAGAACTAACACCCAGCCAAATCGCCGCCACGCTCGATCTATCCTACCTCGAAGACGTGCTCACCCACGAGCAAGCCTTAGCGCTTCTCACCCAGCCCACGGCCAGTCGCGTTTCTCGCGAAGGCATTCTAGCGGCAGGCTATCCGGGCTACGACACCTCCGTCGGCTGGTTCAACTATAGCGACGCACAGGTCCGCGAAAACTGCAAGCGTGCCATGGACGCTGGCTTCACCGCCATGAAACTTAAAGTCGGATCCAAGGACCCCGAGCGTGACCTCCGCCGCGCCCGCATCGTCCGCGAAGTCGCAGGTCCAGATGCTCGCATCATGGTCGATGCGAACCAGCAATGGACGCTGCCTCAAGCCCTCGAAATTTGCACGCGCCTCAGGGAAATCGACCCCTTCTGGATCGAGGAACCCACTCACCCCGATGACGTCACCGGTCACAAAACCCTCGCAGATGCCATCGCACCGATGAAGCTTGCGCTCGGCGAACACGTCCCTAACCGCATCGTTTTCAAAAACTACCTTCAGGTGAAATGTGCAGGTTTCATCCAAGTCGATGCCGTCCGTGTCGCCGGAGTGAGCGAGTTTCTCGCGGTAAGTCTGATGTGCAAACAGTTTGGAGTTCCCGTCGTTCCCCACGTCGGAGATATGGGGCAGCTTCACCAACACCTCGTGCTCTTCAATCACATCGGCCTGGACCTACCCGCCATTTTCCTCGAACACATTCCGCATCTTCGCGAACATTTCGTTCACCCGGTTCGGGTCGAGGGCGGTGTCTATCACACCCCGCAGGAAACCGGTGCCTCATGTGACCTTTTGCCTTAAATCCATGTCCACTACCCCACATGCCCTCGTCACCGGTGCCGGCTCCGGCATCGGCCGTGCCATCGCCGTCCGCCTCGCCCGTCAGGCGGCACATGTCCATATTTTGGAACTCAGCAAGGGGGCTGGAGAGGAAACCGCAGCCCTCATTCATGAGGCTGGCGGGCAGGCCTCCGTCATCGAGGCCGATGTCTCGGACACCGCATCCGTAAAGGCTGCCTTCGATGGCATGGAGCGCCTTGATATCCTAGTCAATAACGCCGGCATCGCCCACATCGGAAACGTTCTCAACACCTCGCCCGAAGATCTCGACAAGCTCTACCACGTCAATGTCCGCGGCGTTTACCACTGCCTGCACTTCGGCGTTGCGAAGATGCTTGCCAGCGGTGGAGGCTCGATCGTCAACATCGCCTCAGTTGCCTCCAAAGTCGGCATCGCCGACCGCTTTGCCTACAGCATGACCAAGGGTGCCGTGCTCACCATGACCCTTTCCGTGGCCCGCGACTTCATCGATAAGGGGATCCGCTGCAACTGCATCTGTCCGGCCCGCGTCCATACGCCGTTCGTCGATGGATTCCTTGAGAAAAACTACCCCGGCAGGGAAGCCGAGATGTTCGCCAAGCTCGCCGCTTCCCAACCCATTGGCCGCATGGGAACACCGGACGAGGTCGCTGCCCTTGCCGCCTTCCTTTGCTCCAGTGACGCAAGCTTCATCACCGGCTCCGCCTATGATTTGGATGGTGGATTCACCCTGCTACGCTAAAACTTTCACACAAAATTATCCTATGAAACTCATTCGCCACGGCCAGCCAGGCCACGAAAAAACCGGTGTCATCATTGGTGACCGCCAACTCGACACCTCCGCAGCCTTCGCCGATTTCGACGAGAAATTTTTCGCCAGTGATGGCCTCGCTCGCCTCGCCGCGTGGCTTGATACCAACGCCGACCACGCTCCAGATGTCCCGGCCGCTGCCCGACTCGGCTCACCCATCGCCCGCCCCAGCAAGATCATCTGCATCGGCCTGAACTACCGCGACCACGCCGCCGAATCCGGTATGGCGGAGCCCGCCGAACCGATCATCTTCTTCAAGTCCACCACCGCCTTAACCGGTCCAAATGATGGTCTCGTGATCCCTCGCGGCTCTCAAAAGACCGACTGGGAGGTCGAGCTCGCCGTTGTCATCGGAAAGACCGCTAAATACGTCTCCTACGACGACGCCCTGTCCCATGTCGCCGGCTATCTTCTTCACAACGACTACAGCGAACGCGCCTGGCAGCTCGAACGCGGAGGCCAGTGGGTCAAAGGCAAGAGCGCGGACACCTATGCTCCGCTCGGCCCATTTCTCGCCACTGCCGACGAGATCGCCGATCCCCACAACCTGCACCTTTGGCTCACCGTCAACGGCGAAAAGAAACAGAGCGGTAACACCTCCAACTTCATCTTCAACATCCCGCACGTCATCAGTTACCTCAGCGGCTTCATGACCTTACTTCCCGGGGACGTGATTTCCACAGGCACCCCGGCCGGTGTTGGGCTCGGCTTCAATCCACCACAATATCTAAAACCCGGTGACGTGATCGAACTCGGCATCGACGGTCTCGGCACCCAGCGTCAGATCGCCGTGTCCGAGGATTGATCGGCCCTGGGAATGCGGCTGAACGATCATCCGCTTGAAGGCCGGGTAGATGGACAGATCTTCATCTCGGTTCTCGCCAATCATCTCCTAAACTAAGCAAAAACACTTATTTGAACTGGCACATTTTGAATGTGACTAGTGGCATCACACAAGATACAAAAAAACGAAAACAATTTCCTAACTTTTAAACCAATGATCAAACACTTGATTTTTATCGCTGCTACGACTTCGCTGCTAGCATCCAGCGTTGCGCAGGCGAAACCTGCGGATTTATCCAAACGAACCAAACAGGAGGTAAAGGATCAATGGCAGCGGGACCGCTTTGGGATCTTCATTCACTGGGGTGCCTCGTCCGTGCTCGAACTGGGAGCGGGTAGTTGGAACCGCGCCGATAATGTGAGCCAATATACGAGCACTTCTATTGTTGGAAACAAAACGGCTGCGGTCATTCCTGAAGAAATCAAAAGCGGCGATTACCTTAAGCATAAAGGCCAAGGCACGGCGCCACAGGTGATCTACGACAATCTGCATCATGTTTTTGATCCGAAAGGCTTTGATGCTAGAGAATGGGCGCGCCTATTCAAGGCGGCCGGTGCAGGTTACATCGTCTTTACCGCCAAACATCACGACGGCTTCTGCAACTTTGACACAAAGACGCAGGACTACGACATCATGAATACGCCCTTTAAGCGCGATATCTGCAAAGAGCTGGCCATCGCCTGCCGTGCGGAGGGAGTGCGGGTGTTCTGGTATTATTCGCCCGTAGATTGGTGGCATCCAGACTGGAGAACGAATGCGGACACGGACTACCAAGAGAAGGCTTTCCTACCACAGGTGGAGGAACTGCTCACCAACTATGGACCGATCGAAGGGATCTGGTGGGACGGGGGACAAATCACCGAAAAGTATGCGAAAAAAGTCCATGAACTCATCGATAAACACCAGCCTTGGATCTTGACCAATGGCCGCTTGGGCGGAGGTGCTGGTGGGGATTTCAATACGCCGGAGCAAACGCTGGGTGAATTCAATATGGACGTTCGCTGGGAATCCTGCTTCACGATGACCGGTGCGAGTTGGTTCTGGAACGGCGGTAAGGAATACAAGTCACGCGATACCTGCCTCAAGACCTTGATCGCTTGCGCGGCTGGCGACGGCAACCTGTTGCTTGACGTTGGGCCGCGCGGCGATGGGCGTATCGACGAACGTGCCGCGGAAATCTACCGCAGTATGGGTGCCTGGCTGAAACTGTATGGCCCAAGCATTCGCGGTACGCGTGGCGGCCCCTACAAGCCCGGCCCCTGGGGTGGCTCCACCCGTGTGGGCAACAAGGTATATCTCCACATCACCCAAATCCTAGAGGGTGGGCAGTTGGTGCTGCCAGCACTCCCGACCACGATCACCAAAGCACGTTGCATTACGGGCGGAGAGATCTATACGAAGATCACTAACGGGCAGTTGACTTTGGCGCTAACGAAGCAGGATAAGCTTGATACCATTGTTGAGTTGACCCTTGAGGGTGACTCCATGGCGATTAAGCCGATTGAAACCGCTCCGAAAAGCAGCCTTACCGACAATGCCAAAGGGACGTCCTCTAGCATTGCCGGGATGTGGAACAATGCCTCTTGTCTCGTGCATCACGCATGGGAAAGTGGTGCCATAATGCGGCAGTTTGGCGAGCCCGGCTATGAGGAGCAGCAGGCGGAGTTGTCCAAGAAACCCAATCCTGAAAAGGGTTTTGGCTGGATCAATAATCATTTGGGCCATCCTTACCGCTACTGGCAGGCCGATGATAAGGATCAGACTCCTTGGGTGGAACTGGAGTTCGCATCTGGAAAAACCTTTTCGCAGGTTTACCTCTGGGAAAACCACGGCTATAGCGACGAATTTGCTTTTGATGCGATGGTGAACGGCGAGTGGAAAACCCTTTTCACCGACAAGGGCGGAATCGGTTTCTACAACCGGAAGCTGAAGAGTCCTGTCTCAGCCACCAAGGTGCGTGTTCGCTTTCTAAAATCAACCGGACCTGTATCGATGAATGGGATCATGCTCTATGAATAGGACATGCTTCGGGATGCTTTGGGGGTGGTCCCAAATAACAGTAGCTTAAACCGATCACAGCATGCGTGATTTCATTTGTTTATCACTGTGTGCCCTGTCGCTCATGACTGCGGCTGTGCGAGCGGCCATCACCAGCACGATTAGCTACCCGCTTGGCGAAACTGGATCGCTGGGGACCAACTATTTGCCCTTGGATAGCGGCAGCGGCGCACGCCATTTTACCAATGCGACGGGAGGAACGAATACCCAAGTCCTCAGCGACGGCGTCTGGGCACCGGGGTCAAGCGCCTATCTTAGCACGGCCGCCACGACCGCTGACGGCTGGTCTGCGCCGAACCTGCTGAGCGGATTGAGCAGTGACAATTTTGCGTTTGGTGTGTTTGTGCGGGCACCTGCGATCGAATCCGGTGACAGCGACATCATGACGCTGGGCGATACAAACGGGGCACTCAAACTGTCGCTCAGTTCGTCCGGTTGGTCTGCCAGCGCCCATTACGTGACTTGGATTGGGCCAGAAAACGGCGTCGCCGGATCGTTCTCTGCTTCTCAATGGGTCCATCTCGCCGTGGTCCGGCGCGGCGGAATTAGCACGTTTTTCATCAATGGCGTGGCCAAAGGGACATGGAGCGGGCTGCCGGTCCATGGCACCCCGCTTCTTTGCACGTCTGTCGGTAAAGGAACCTACTTTCATGGCGATGTGGATCAGGCGCGGATCGTGACCTTCGACAGCGGTTCGGACGACGCGGCAGTGCTGGCCTCGCTCTGGGGTGCCGCCTCATTGCCGTTGCGGCCGCCTTGGGTTGAGCAAACGTTTTCCACGCTGCCAAACACGCGTTACCTCGCCACCTTCAACCTCAGTCCGGCCGCAGGGCTGTCCGTGTTGCCTGCCATCGCGCTGGAGATTTCGGGCAACGGGGCGCTGGTCAATCAATCACTGCCGACTTCATTGCCCGTGGGCGGTAACTCAGCGCCTTTCAGCGTTGCCTTCACCGCAGACTCCGCCCAATCGACCGTGCGCCTCATCCCGTCGTCGGGTGTGCCACCCGTAGTTTCCGGATTGCAGATACTCCAAGCGATCGAACCCGCCGCGTCGAGTCAGCCCAGTGCCGCCCAACAGGCGCAGATCGACCGTCGTTACGGGATGTTCATTCATTTTGGCATCAACACGTTTGTGAACCAACAATGGACTGATGGGACCGTGCCGGTATCGAGTTATAATCCGGCCACCATCGATGCCGATCAGTGGGCAAAAACCGCGCGGGATGCCGGGATGCGCCACATCATCCTCACCGCCAAGCACCACGATGGATTCTGTTTGTGGGACTCACCCTGGACGACTTACGACGTGGCCTCCTCACCGGTTCAGACCGACGTGATTGCAGCCGCTGCGGCCGCCTGTGCGAAGTATGGGATTAAGCTTGGGATTTACTACTCACTGTGGGATCGCCATGACCTGAGTTACAACGATGACGCGGCCTACAACCAATACATGTTGCGACAGCTTGCCGAACTGCTCGGCAACTACGGCCCGGTCTGCGAACTTTGGCTTGATGGCGGCGGAAATAAACAACCCAGCACCCGCTGGGCGAATTCAGAACTTTACGATCTGGTGAAACGCCTGCAGCCCGATTGCCAAGTCACCACCAACTGGGCAATCTGGCAGAGCGATCAATTCACCTCATTTCCCAACGATTTTCGGACGGCGGATCCCATGCTGCCGAGTTTCCCCGACCGAAAGCTCTACAAACGTAACAACATTGACTACTATCTACCGTTTGAATCTACGGTCACGCTGAGTTCATCGGATTACTGGTTTTACGACACCCGCGACACTGGCACGAAGCCAATCGCCACGCTGGCGGGCTTTTATTACACGGCCACCGCGCAGGATAATATCCTCATTCTCAATGCGGCTCCCGACCGCAGCGGCGTGATTCGCGAGATCGATCGACAAGGGCTGTTCCAACTTCGCGATCTGCTGGGTCTGCGCCCTGGGATGCCATTGCCCAAACTCGCGAGCGCCGGAAGCACCGGCACTCCAAGTAGCACCTGGAACAATGAAATCGCGAATTACGGCCCGCAGCGCGCGCTCGATGGCGACCCTTCCACCCGCTGGGCCAGCGGCCCGGATGGGGCCACCACGGCCACTTTCGAGATCAACTTGGGCACCGCCCGCTCGTTCGACCGTTTGCTCATCGACGAATTTGATGATGCAGGCAGCGGACGCATTCGGAGTTTCCAATTGCAGGCGTGGACCGGTAGCGCGTGGCTGACATTCCACACTGGCACCACATGTGGGCGCTTCAAGTTGGTGGATTTTCCCCGTCAGTCCACGGCCAGACTGCGCCTGCAAATCGATGCTGCGACGAATGCGCCGTCGCTCTGGGAGCTTCAGGTATTTGATTCCGGGCATGCGTTTGCAGCGTGGCGAGATGCCCATTTCACCGGGGCTGACACTTTGCCCGCCTCCGAAATGGAGGCCGACCCGGACGGCGACGAGCTGCCAAACCGCCTTGAATTCACTCTCGGCAGCAACCCGAACGCACGAACTTCCTTGCCCGTGCCAACCCCCACCGGCGCGAAGCTCGAACTGGTATTGCCATGGAATTCCCAAGCCAGCACAGAGTTCGGTTCGGTGTCATACTCGCTGGATTTAGTCCATTGGTTCGACGCGAGCAGTCCGCAGCATACCGGCGTTGGTCCGATGATCTCAACCAATGGACAACGAACTTGGCAGATCGATCCCCAGCAACAGCCGAAATGGTTCTACCAGCTAAGGTGAGCGACTTTTTCTAAGAACCCGTTTGAAAAAATGCCGTTATCAACGGGAACGCGGGAATAGATGCCGAACTCCAGTTCACCGAAGTAGTCTGAATGGCAAACCACTTGGGCGAATTAAATCATTTGTCTTATCGCGATCTTGGGATTCTTTCCGCACACGTTTCCATCTCGCAACGCGCGAGTTTCTAGCCCATTTGCCACACGCCCTTTATTTTTCAAATCATGACCTTACCAAACCCACCCACGAGTCGCCCACTGTTGGGAAAATCGCCTCGTTCCTTCTGGAGAATCGACAACTCCGCTCTGGCCATCACTGGCCTATTCGCCGCGCTGGGCCTCGCCCAGCCAGCCGCCCACGCTGCCACTAGCACCAAGCAGAACAACAGCACCGCGCTCAACCTCGCAGGGAGCTGGGATGTCGTGCCGGGCAATGCCGACATCGCGCAGTGGACTTCGACCGTGACTTCCGCCAATAGCCCTATATTAGGCGCGGACTTGAGTTGGCACGGTTTGAAAATCGTCAGCCCAGGCGGCTTGGTGACTCTTGCTGCGGGAAACACGCTGACCGTAGGCGCATCCGGCATCGATCTCAGCACCGCCACTCAGAATCTCACTTTAAACTCCGGCCTCACCCTGCAAGGCAAACAAAGCTGGCAGGCCGCTGCCAGTCGCACGCTCGATGTGGCCGGCACCTTCACCCGCAGCGGTGCGGTGGTGGATTTCACCAACTTCAATGCCACGGCCACCCTCAGCACGCTCGCCAATGACCCGTCCGGCATCCTCGGCCCGTGGGCGACGACCGGCGCCACGACTTCACTCAACTATGTGAAATCCACCGCAGGCGCGATTTCGGCTTTCACCACCCAGACCGCCGCGACTGCGGCGGATTTGTCGAACGTGAGCAACCCGGGGATCAACTATTCCTTTGGCGCGTCGGCCACCCAGATCGGCCCGATCAACGCCAACACCCTGCGCTTCACCGGTGCCGGCGGCACTTTGGCGAATGCCGGTTTCACCAGCACCCTCAACGGCTTAATGAACGCAGGGACCAGCACCCTGACGACTGCCGGTGCGGGCGACTTGATGATCGGCACCAACCGCGAATTGGTCATCACCGCCAATGCGCAGGCCACCAGCATCACGAACCGCATCGTCAACAGCACGGCGGGCACCTCTTCGGTGACTTACAGCGGTGGCGGCGCTCTCACGCTCTCCGGGGCAAATACCTACAGTGGCGGCACCACCGTCAACAGCGGCACCCTGACGCTTGCCACTCAAACCGGCTTGGGCACCGGTCCCCTCACCTTGGCGGCGGGCACCACATTCCAGCAGTCAAGCTTCGAAGGCAACGGCGCGGGCGGGGCACTGCCTAACGCGTTTGTCCTGAGTGGAATTGGCAACGTGACGATGAATATGCCGTTCGGCTGGAAGGACGTTTGGCTGAGTCAAATCGTTTCCGGTACCGGCGGATTCACCGTGCAAGGCGGCAGCAGATCTCTGACCCTCACCGCCAACAACACCTTCAGCGGCGGAGTCAAACTCACAAATGCTGACAATAGAATCCAAATTTCACATCTCAACGCGCTGGGAACGGGAACCTTCCGCACCGAGCGGACCACTTCCGGTTCTGGAGAATTGATCGCGTTTGCCAATCTCGCAAGCGGCACCGGCGTGACAAACGCCTTTGATATAGCTTCGGGTGCTTACCTGAATGTGAATACGAATGGAAATAGTCTGCTGCTTTCCGGCCCGATTTCCAGCGCAGTCGGCACTGGAAATCTCTATAAAAACGGCGCGGGCACGCTCACACTCTCCGGAGCAAACAGCTACACTGGACTCACCAAAGTCGCAGTCGGCACGCTCGCCTTGTCCAGTGCAGGTTCGCTCGGCGGCGGTGCCATGGACATCACCGCAGGAGCCACCGTTGCGCTGAATTTCACTGGCACTCGCCGCATCTCGGCGTTGAGTTTCGCCACCGTAGCCCAAGCCGCTGGCACTTACGGTGCCGCTGGCTCCGGCGCTACCAATACCAGCGCCAACTTTACCGGCACCGGCACCCTAACAGTAGGCGGCAGCGCATTTGCCGTGACCACCACCACGCTGGCACTCACCAGCGGCAGCACTCCCGCCGCAGTCGGCGCATCGCTGTCATTCACCGCCACGGTGACTGGCAGCGCACCGAGCGGAAATGTGAACTTCTATGACGGCGTCACCCTCATCGGCACGCAGGCACTGAGCGGCACGACCGCAAGTTTCACCACCACCAGCCTGGCACTCGGAACCCATCCGATCACCGCCCGCTATGTCGGTGATACGGCCAACGATCCGAGTGTCTCTTCGGCCACCGCCATCCTCATCAGCAATCCCACCGACATTCTGAGTTTCACTTTCCCGGGCGTGCCAGCGACCACGATCAGCGGAACTAACATCACCGTGACCGTGCCGTTCTCGACCAACGTCACCGCGCTTTCCCCCACCTATTCGCTGGCTTCCGGCGGCACCTGCGTGCCCGCCTCCGGCTCCACTCAGAATTTTACCAACCCGGTCAACTACGTCGTCTCCGCCTCGGGATTTCCTGACAAAACCCACACAGTGACCGTGACCAAAGCGGCGGCTCTCACCCTCAAAGACATCACGTCGTTCGTGTTTGCGGGACTGCCTGCCACCACCATCGGCACCAACACCGTCAGCGTGACCGTGCCATTCGGGACTGCCGTGTCTAGCCTCTCACCCACCTACACGGTTTCATCGCTGGCATCGGGCAGTCCGGTTTCCGGCACCGCTAGAAACTTCGGCAGCCCGCAAACCTACACCATCACCGCTGAGGATAACTCCACCAAAGTCTATACAGTCACAGTCACTGTGGCTCCCGCTAGCTCGGCCAAGGATATTCTAACATCCGACTTCGGATTACTCGGCCCGGCCACCATCGCAGGGACGAACATCACACTGACCGTGCCGCCAAATCAGAACGTCACCAGTCTCGCGCCGACCTTCACGATTTCACCGCTGGCGACGATCAGTCCGGCTTCGGGAAGCACGCAGAACTTCACTAACCCGGTGGCCTACACCGTCACCGCACAAAATGGCACGACCCAGGTTTACAGCGTGGCTGTGCAGTCCTATGAAACGTGGACGAATTCCGGATCGTTCTTCATCCTGACCACCCCGGAAGGTGCGAACATTCCCTCCGGTGCGGCGGAAACTAACTTCCCCGTGTTGCTGCGCCTGCACAGCGGCAACTTCAACTTCGCCCAAGCCCAGAGCGATGGCCGTGACATCCGTTTCACTACCCTGTCCGGCACTCCGCTTTCCTATCAAATCGAGCAATGGGACGCCGCTAACAGCGCCGCCGCCGTCTGGATCAAGATCCCGAGCATCAGTCCCAACGCTCGCCAAGAAGTTAAAATGTATTGGGGCAAGACCGGTGTCGCCACCGAGTCGAGCGGACTCAATGTTTTCAATGCCGCCAACGGCTATGTCAGCGTGATGCACTTGAACGAAACTGTGGCCGACTCCGTGGGCACGCTCACTCCCACCAATATCGGCACGACTGTGACGAACAGCCTCATCGGCAAAGGCCGCACCTTCGTCGCTGGCAATGGCGTGAACTGCGGCGACGGCCTCACGAGTCTGCCATCTGGAAATGTCCCGCATTCCACCGGAGTCTGGTTCCGCTCGGCCAGCAGTGGTTTCGATATCTTTGACTGGGGCAGAGAAGATCTGGGTAAGAAAGTCCAAATCCG
>JANMLQ010000134.1:0-35211 GCA_031372635.1 Akkermansiaceae bacterium
CCGTCCCGTTGGGACGAATATCGCTATGGAAATCGTTGGGATGAGTAGGATGCGTATGAATGCCGGACGGGTTGGAGCGCGGAAACTTTGGACTGCGGCGAGCATCGCCGCTTTGAGGGATGGTGATGGCGTTTTGCAGGAAGCAGGAACATTCCTTGCGGGCTGTGTGCGGGCGGGCTTGGTGATTGGGAACAAGCTGCGAAGTGAAAACGGACTCCACCGCCAAAGCGGCGAGCATCGCCGCAGTCCAAAGTAATCTTCGTCCCGTTGGGACGAATAACGCTATGGAAATCGTTGGGATGAGTATGATGCGTATGAATGCCGGACGGGTTGGAGCGCGGAAACTTTGGACTGCGGCGAGCATCGCCGCTTTGAGGGGTGGTGATGGCGTTTTGCAGGAAGCAGGAACATTCCTTGCAGGCTGTGTGCGGGCGGGCTTGGTGATTGGGAACAAGCTGCGAAGTGAAAACGGACTCCACCGCCAAAGCGGCGATGCTCGCCGCAGTCCAAAGCTCAATCCCTGCGTGTCAGCTCCACGAACACATCTTCCAGCGTGGCTTCGTGGCGGAAGAGCGAACGCAAGGGCCAGCCGTATTGCGAGCAGAGTTGTGCGATGCGTTCGCGCGAATCTGTGCCGGAATCCACCCATACGGTGAAGCGCGTCCAGCCGCCATCGAGTGATTCTGGGGTGACTTTTTTGACGTGCTCAAGGCGATTGAGCGCGCCTGCGGCGACATCGGCGTCGGTCTGGATCTCCACTTGGATGCGGCCGGCGGCGCGCATCTTGCTGGTGAGGCTTGTGGGAGTGTCGGCGGCTTTGATTTTCCCGTTGTCGATGATGATGACGCGGTTGCAGGTCATTTCCACTTCATGAAGGATGTGGGTGGAAATGAGGACGGTGTGGGATTGTCCGAGCTGGCGGATGAGTTCGCGGATCTGGCGGATTTGATTGGGATCAAGGCCGTTGGTGGGCTCGTCGAGGATGAGTAGCTCTGGATCGTGGACGAGGGCATCGGCGAGACCGACGCGCTGGCGATAGCCTTTCGAGAGTGTCTTGATCATCTTGCGGCGCACGGACTGGAGGCCGCAGGTGTCGATCACATCGCCCACGCGGCGGCGGGAGTCGCCGCCGCCGAGGCCCTTGAGCTGGGCGCGGAATTTCAGATATTCGAGGACGCGCATGTCCTCATAAAGCGGGACGTTTTCCGGCATGTAGCCGATTTTTTTCCGAGCCTCGATGGACTGGCGAAAGATGTCGAAGCCAGCGATGCGCGCACTGCCAGAAGTGGGTGGCAGGTAGCCGGTGAGCATGCGCAGGGTGGTGGTCTTGCCCGCGCCGTTCGGCCCGAGAAATCCGACGATCTCGCCCCGGCTGACGGAGAACGAGACGTCGCTCACCGCAGCATGGCGGGCGTAGTGTTTGGTGAGTTGGTGGACTTCGATCATGATTTGAGAGGCCGAAAATCCCGGCATGTGCGGTTGACGCGCCGGGGTGCGCCCCTTAATGAATGCCCGTGCGTGGCGGGCCAAGCGGGAAATTCGCGGGCTCGCCTCATAATTTTGAACCATTTCTCATGAACTCATCGGTTGCGGCGCGGCAGAACGCGGATGTAATGGAGGCGAAGTATGCCCAGTGGTGCGAGGATACTCGCTCGGTGGAGGAATCGTGGTCGGCGTTTTTCCAAGGCTTCGAGCTGGGCGTTGCCCAATTGAAGCGCAAGGAGGAAACCCCGGCTGCGGAGACTGCGACTGCGGCTAAGTGCTCGGACAACGACCTCGTGTTTTTCGGCAGAGTGGTCGCGTTGATTTACAACTACCGCACGCTCGGCCACACTCAGGCGCACATCAATCCGTTAGAGGAAAATCCGGAGCGCAATCTGCGGCTCAATCCCGATCAGTTCGGACTTAGTGAGGCGGATCTGGATCGCGAGGCATGGAATGCATTCTTCCGCCATGGCGAGCGCATGAAGCTGCGCGACATGATCGCCGCTCTGGATGCGACCTACTCGGGCAGCATCGGCTTCGAGTTCATGCACATCCACCACACGCCGGTGCGGCATTGGGTGCGCGAGCGCATCGAATCGCATGGCCAGCACTCGGATGGCTCGCCGGAGCGCAAGCTCAGTGCGCTGCGCTGGGTGCTGGAGGCGGAGGCATTCGAGAATTTCTTGGGCAAACGATTCCTCGGTGAGAAACGATTTTCCAACGAGGGCGGCGAGGGCGCGATGATACTGCTCAACGCCATCCTCGAAGCCTGTCCTTCCAACGGTGTGCGCGAGATCGAGATGGGCATGTCCCACCGCGGGCGCATGAACATACTCGCCAACTTCGTCCGCAAATCTCTAACAACCGTGCTCTACGAGTTCACACCGAACTATGAGCCGGATCTCGTAGCGGGCGATGGCGATGTGAAATACCACCTCGGTTACGAAAGCATCCGCGAGTTTCCTGATGGGAAAGTCCGCGTCAGCCTCGCCGCGAATCCAAGCCACTTGGAAGCGGTGAACTCAATCGTCGAAGGCAAAGCCCGCGCCCGCCAGCGCGTGCTCGGTGAACTCACTGCCGATGGTGAAATCGACCGCACTTGCGTCCTTCCGATCTTGCTGCATGGCGACGCCGCGTTCGCAGGCCAAGGCTCCGTCGCGGAGGTGCTCAATCTATCCCAACTTCCCGGCTATCGCACCGGCGGCACCATCCACATCATCATCAACAACCAGATCGGCTTCACCACCGTGCCTGCGGACGCGCGTTCCTCAGCATACGCCACGGACGTCGCCAAGATGATCGAGGCACCCGTGCTCCACGTGAACGGCGAGGAGCCGATGGAACTCTGGTGGGCTGCGCTCTTCGCACTCGAGTTCCGCCAGAAGTTCGCGCGGGACATCGTCATCGACATGTATTGCTACCGCCGCCAAGGCCACAACGAGGCGGATCAGGCGGCCTTCACCCAGCCGGTCATCGCGAAGAAAATCGCCGAACGTCCGACCTTCGGCGCGATTTACTGCAACCAACTCGTCGAAGAGGGCGTCATCACGCGCGATGATGTCGAAGTCCTGCAAAAGGCGATCTGGGATAAGCTCGAAGAAGGCTATCAGAAAATGCTCGCCCTCAGCGAAGCAGGCGATCGCACCGCCTTCAGCGGCTCCACCGGCGTGGTCCAGCCCTCGTATTCTCACGCTCCCATCGCCACCGGAATCGACCGCGAGCGCCTACAGCGCATCGGTCGTGTGCTCACCACCGCACCGGATGATTTCAACGTCAATCCCACGCTGGCGAAACGTTTCATCCCACGTCGCATCGAGGCGCTGGAGAACGGCGGCCCTATCGACTGGGCCTTCGCGGAGTCGCTCGCCTTTGGCTCGCTGTTGTTAGAAGACACGCCAGTGCGCCTGTCCGGCCAGGATGTCGGGCGCGGCACCTTCTCGCAGCGCCATGTCGTGATGCACGATTACGAGACCACCGAGAAACACATCCCGCTCCAGTACCTCGCGCCGGATCAGGCGAGGTTCTGCGTTCACAACTCGCTTCTATCGGAATTCGCAGTGCTCGGCTTCGACTACGGCTACTCGCTCTCCTACCCGAAAATGCTCACCCTCTGGGAAGCCCAGTTCGGTGATTTTTCAAACGGTGCGCAGGTCATCATCGATCAGTTTATCGCCTCCTCCGAATCCAAGTGGCAGATCCCCACCGACCTCGTGATGCTGCTGCCCCACGGCTACGAAGGCATGGGCCCTGAGCATTCCAGCGCACGCTTGGAACGCTTCCTGCAACTCTGCGCGGAGAAAAACATGATCGTCGGGAACTTCACCACGCCCGCGCAGTATTTCCACGCGCTGCGCCGCCAGAAACACCGCGATTTCCGCAAGCCGCTGGTGCTGATGACGCCGAAGAGTCTGTTAGGCCGCCCCGAGGCCGTCTCGCGCGAGGCGGATTTCCTCGAAGGCGCCTGTTTCCAAGAAGTGCTTCCAGACCCCATGGAATTCGCGAACCCCGCCGATGTCAGCCGCGTGATTTTCTGCACCGGCAAGGTTTTCTACGACCTCATGGCCCACCGCCAAGAGAAGGGCATCGGAAACACCGCCATCATCCGCATCGAGCAGCTCTATCCGTTCCACCGCCTAATGGTGGAGGCCATCCTCAGCCAATACTCGAATGCTTCGCACTTCGTCTGGTGCCAGGAAGAGCCGCTCAACATGGGCGCGTGGTCCTACATCTGGCCGCGCCTCGATCGGGCCGTCGGTGCCAAGGTCCGCTATGCAGGCCGCGATGCCGCATCTAGCCCCGCCGCCGGCTCCAAGGCCATGCACTACCGCGAGCAGAAAGCCTTGCTCGAACACGCATTCTCCGTCTGATAGATTTTCTGTAAATTTCCAAACCGCTTCCTCCATGACCACCGACGTCAAAGTCCCCGCCTCCGGCGAATCCGTCACATCCGCCAATGTCGCACGCTGGCACAAGAGCGGCGGCGATGCTGTCCGCAAGGGCGATGTGCTCGTAACCCTGGAAACCGACAAGGTCTCCAACGAACTCGAAGCCGCCAGCGACGGTGTTCTTGAAATCCTCGTCGTCGAGGGCGAGGAAGTCGCCATCGGCACAGTGATCGCGCGTATCGAAAGTAGTCCCGGACTTCAGTCCGTTTCTTCAACATCAGTTCCGGCTCCTACTCCCGCCCCAGCACCCACCCCCGGCGGCACAGTAGAACTCAAAGTCCCCCCCGCCGGAGAATCCATCACCACCGCCAACGTCGCCTCATGGCGCAAGAAAGATGGCGAGTCCGTCGCCAAGGGTGAAATCCTCGTCGTGCTGGAAACCGACAAAGTCTCCAACGAACTCGAAGCCCCAGTCTCCGGCACGCTAAAAATCCTCGTGCCCGAAGGCGAAGAAGTCTCCATCGGCGCAGTCATCGCCACCATCCAAAGTAGTGCCGGACTTCAGTCCGCATCTTCCTCGCCAGCACCGGTCACCAAGCCCGCCACAGTCGCGATCCCAAAAACGCCCGCAGTCGCCACACCCGCCGCCGCGCCGGTGAAGCCTGATTTCACCGTCCAGCCATCCATTGCAGAGC
Source organism: Akkermansiaceae bacterium (assembly GCA_031372635.1). Taxonomy (GTDB): domain Bacteria; phylum Verrucomicrobiota; class Verrucomicrobiia; order Verrucomicrobiales; family Akkermansiaceae; genus Luteolibacter. The sequence continues at coordinate 5,066 of JANMLQ010000134.1, forward strand.
GCGAGACACCCGCCGTCATCAGCGAAGGACGCACCACTCGCCGCAAGATGTCGATGCTGCGCCGCAAGATCGCCACCCACCTCGTCAACGCCCAGCAGACCGCCGCCATTCTAACCACCTTCAACGAGGTGGACATGAGCGCCGTCATGGACATGCGCAAGGCAGTGCAGGAAGAGTTCCTGAAAAAACACGGCGTGAAGCTCGGCTTCATGTCCTTCTTCGTCAAAGCCGTCACCCAAGCGCTCAAAGACGTGCCATCCATTAACGGCCGTATCGAGGGCAACGACGTCATCGAAAACCATTACTACGATATCGGCGTCGCCATTGGCACCGACAAAGGGCTCTTCGTTCCCGTGCTGCGCGACACCGACAAAAAATCCTTCGCACAAATCGAAAAGGACATCCTCGACTACGCCACCAAGGCCAAGGAGGGAAAAATCACCATCGACGATCTCCAAGGCGGCGTTTTCAGCATCTCCAACGGTGGCACCTACGGCTCGCTACTCAGCACGCCGATCCTCAATCCGCCACAGAGCGGCATCCTCGGCATGCACACCATCCAGCAGCGCCCCGTTGCCGTGAACGGCCAAGTCGTCATCCGCCCGATGATGTATCTCGCTCTCAGTTACGATCACCGCCTCGTCGATGGCAAGGAGGCCGTCACCTTCCTCATCCGTATCAAGGAGTCATTGGAAAACCCGGCGCGTCTGATGTTGGAGATGTGATTGAAAGGCGCTTGACCGGGGAATTGAATGCTGTTCCCGTGAACTCATGAGCAAAATTAAAACCATCGATCTGTTCGCGGGGGCTGGAGGAATCACCGAAGGCTTCCGGCAGGCGGGGGCGGTCTGCATTTATGCGAACGATTTCAACCCATACGCTTGCGAAACATTCCGCCGCAATCATCCCGGTGTGGAAATGGTCTGCGGCTCGATTCAGGATCTCGATGCGAAGGCGATCAGGAAGCTGCTGTCGTTAAAAAAAGGCGATCTTGACATCCTTGTCGGCGGTCCGCCATGCCAAGGTTTTTCCATCAACGCTCCCGAACGATTCCTTGAAGACTCGCGCAATTCCCTGTTCAAACACTACCTGCGGTTTGTGGATGAGTTCGCGCCTAAAACATTTATGTTCGAGAATGTGCCCGGCATGCTTTCTCTCGGCGGCGGAAAAATTTTCGACACAATCATCAGTCAAATGCTGGAGCGTGGATATCGCGTTAGCGCTAAGATCCTGCTCGCCGCACATTACGGGGTTCCACAAGTCAGATGGCGCATGATCATCCTCGGCTCAAGTCTGGCTCATGCGCCGAAACACCCTGAGCCAACGCACTTCTACACCTGCCGCCCTAACTTCAAGGGTGGCGCAACCATCGCGACCCGACTCGTTCCACTGGATGAGATTCGTCTTAAGCCCGCAGCGACTTTGCACGATGCCATCGCGGATTTGCCTCCCGTTCCAGCAGGTGGTGGGAAAGAGCAAATGGTCTATGAAAAGACTCCTCCGAAGTCGATATTCGCCCGTTGCATGAGAAACGACAGCGAAGTTCTCCACAATCACACCGCCAACCGACTTTCCCAAATCAACTTTGATAGGCTTTCCCACATACCTCCCGGTTCGGCCTGGACACGCATCCCTCATGATTTGCTTCCCGCAGGCATGAAAAAAGCCCGCGCCAGCGATCACACCATGCGCTACGGAAGGCTCTCTTGGAATTCACTCGCAGGAACCATGATGACGAAATGTGATCCGCATTGGGGCGCGGTATTCCACCCTGAGCAGGAACGCACTTTCACTGTCCGAGAGACTGCTCGAATTCAGAGTTTTCCGGACACTTATCGGTTTCTCGGCCCGCGTGCCGCTCAATACGAGCAAGTCGGAAACGCGGTCCCTGTTCTCATGGCGAAGGCGGTCGCAGAAGCATTGATTGAGCACTTGGGAAGACCTGTGACCACAACCTCATGCCCCTGAATTACTACGAGTGTTTCGGCGTGCCGGTGTCTTCATCGGAAATCGGAAAGGCATTCGGTTTGAAGTCTTGTCCTTTCGTTGGCGGTCCCTGCACAAAATCGTTTTCCCTCGGTGTGAACGGAGCATGCACTCTGGTAAATCCCACGAATGGCAGACCCATCCCATGTTGCCCCAAACGACTTTATGGCGATGACTACCGCATTCTTCAGGATGTGGTGCGGACAGCATGGGGCGATAATATCCCCCTCATTCCACGCGGTGTGCCGCTGCCGGAAAGCGGTTCGTTTGTCACTCCATTCGGCCAGAAACAAGGGCACGAAATCCGCATCTCCTACAAAGAACTGAAGGGAGCCTCAAAGTTTTCCATCGACTGGATTCTTGCCAAGGTGGATGAGCAAAGAAATCTGGAAGGGTTTGTAGCCGTTGAAGTGCAAACTGTGGACACAACTGGGAATTACCAACAAGCATTTTGGGATTTGGCGAATGCCCATGATCGCCGCGTAATCAAGGGCGTCCCACGCCCTCCCAAAGCGGCAGCCAGCTTCAATTTCGAGAACGTAAACAAACGCATCCTTCCGCAACTCATCACCAAAGGTCACATTCTCAGGCGTGAACCTCTATGCAATAAAGGGCTTTTTTTCATCTGCCCAACCGCCATTCACGAACGGATGATGACCAGAGTTGGTCATCTCGATGACTATCCGATCCAATCCGGGTCCATCACGTTTCTTGCATACTCGATTGACGAAACCTCCGACTTGCTTCCTCGGCCTCTAATCCTCGATAAAGTGACTACCACCACGACAGACCAACTCTACCTAGCTCTTTCTTCCCCTAAACAGCTCCCACCTCAAGGTGTTTACGAGCATGCGATCAGGAAGGCGCTCCAAAAACGGTTTGAAGCCCCCTGATGGAACTACCGAATCAAATTCTGATTCCGGGGTTACAACTCATCCATCCGAATGCCTGATTTTCAGAAATACCACGATGATGGTCTGAAGAATCCTCCTTACCCGCCGTATCATGTGGGGCGGGATCTGGAGGGCCATTTCATGGATTTTTATTTGAGGCACAAGAGGCGCTTCGTTGCCACTGGGCACACTTTCATCCCGGTCAATTGGACGGCGATTTACAATCATCATCGCCATCTGGCGAAGGAGCTGCAGTTGGATCTGGATCGCCTAGATCCACGCGGGAGATACTTCACGGTCTCGCAGCACGACGACGCGCCAAGGGAAAAGCTGCCCGTCAACACGCTGAATTTCTCGGCAGGAGGCAACGCGCCTGGCACGATCCCGATTCCGCTGATTTGCAGCGCAATTCCAAAGGTGTCGATTCCTCGCAAGGACATCTTCTGTAGCTTCGTGGGTAGCGTGCCATCTCCGAATGGCGGGAACTGCACGCTGGCTCATGACTTGCGGATGAAGATGCTCGATGTCTTGGCAGGCAGGCCGGAGTATCTGCTGGAATCCAAGCTTTGGAATGCGGCGGTTGAAAAGGAGCGGCAGGACATGTTCATCGATGTCACTTCTCGTAGCGAATTCACCTTATGCCCGCGCGGGTACGGACCCACGAGTTTCAGGTTGTATGAAGCCATGCAACTTCAGTCCGTGCCGGTCTATATTTACACGGACAAACCGTTTCTTCCATTTGCTTCCGATGTCGATTGGTCACGGTTGTGCGTGTTGGTGGATTACAAGGACATCGGAAATCTTGACGGCATTTTGAAATCCGTTGGCTCCGAACGACGCGCTGAAATGCTGGCCTACACGAAGGAGTTTTATCCGAGGGTTTTTTCTTTGGAAGGCATGTGTAACAACATCCTGAATCATCTGCGGCGCAATCCAGCGGGTAGCTGGTGGCAGCGGTTGTTGAAGTCACTTCGAGGAGTCCAAGCTTCAGCTTGTCTTCACGATGAGCAAGCTGAAGCTTGAACTCCGCAAGCTGAAGCTTGAACTCCTTGCCATTCAATCCCCGATCACGCAGGGGACGAGCACGCCATCGCTCATGCCGTGGATCTTCTTTTTGTCTGCAGGGACGATCGTGGCGAGGCAGCCTCCGAAGTTCGTGTGGCCTGAGTTGTCCGTGAAGAAGTAGGGGCACAAGCGCACGCGGCCCTGCATCATTTCCACTGATCCATCTTCGCGGAACACCGGGTGCGTGACGCGCCGGCCTTCGCGGAATTCCTGGAGGATCCAGGGTTGTTCGGAGGATTGTCTCAGCGCGGATTGCAGTCGTTCCGCCCATTCGGATGAGGGCATGTCGTGGCCAATGAAGACGCCGCGCGATCCCCAAGCCGTTTCGTGGAAACCGCTGACTTTGAGCACGAGTTGGCGTTCTTTCTGACTGAAACCTGCGACGTCATCCCATGAGTGCGCATCGAGCCGTGGCAGTGCGGCGTGCGGTGGCAAAGGCTCGGGATCTAACACCCAGCCGAAGGGGACGATTTCTTGAAGACGCTTGAGGTGGTTGCCGCGCAGGGTTTGTTCCCAGACTTTTTTCAGTGCCGGGGACCATAGCAATGCCAGCCAGAGTTTGTCTTCCAGATGTGGTTTGAACGGCGGCGTGATACTCGCGGAGCCTTCGGCCAGCGCACGCGCGCTGGGTATCGACTCCCAATCGTAGAGTTCGAAAAACCGATAGAGCGCGTTTCCATCCGGCACGTGTTCTTCTGCGGACGCCACGTTCCATGCATCTCCCAGAACTGAGGTGAGCCATTCCATTTCCGGCCTGTAGTCTGCGGACTCTTCGGAAACGAGCACTGTGCCACCCTCCGGCATCAGTGATCGGAATCCCTCGGCCATTCCTTCCGCGCCGCCGAGCACTTCGTAGCCAGCCTTTGCATAAATCCGTGCCAGCCATGCGGCCACGCCGATTCCTCCTGGCACGCTATCGAGTTCCGTCATCGCGAAACCATGATCGGTTAGAATCAGGTCGGGCCGGATCACGCGTGGGAACTGGTTAGCCGTCGAGTGCTCGCGTTGCAGGCGCGCCATCCACTCGGGTTTTCCTTCATCGAGAAGTTCCGCCAACCAAGCGGGGAATTTTCCTGCGGCGCTGCGGCGGTAGAGCGTGTCGCACGCCTGCTGGAAGCGCGCGAGCGGATGGCCCAGCGAGGTCATCGCCTTCGCCTCCGCCTTGCTTAGCTTGAGCGGCTCCGGCGACCAGCGCCACGCGCCTCCACCGAAGAGTCCACCCTCGGGCAGACCATCGCGCAGTTCGGAAAGACTCAATCCCATCGCGCGCCGAACTTCCACGCCGCAGCCGCACTTGCCAAGCGGGATTCAGGGCCGATGCAACTAATATGAAACATTTTCACCGCAAAGCCGCAAAGGCCGCAGAGGGACGCAAAGGATGATGAAAATGCAGGGATTGAATCGGTAGATCATCCGTGAAAAGCCGCCATGTCCCACTCATTTAATCTCTGCGTCCCTTTGCGACCTTTGCGGCTTTGCGGTAAATCCAATGTCATTTGATGCGCCAACCCTGAAGCGGGATTCTCGTTTCAGTCCGCCTGATGGGCGTAGAACAGGATCGCGCTGCTGCCATACTCCCTGCGATCCGTTAGCGTGAACTCATCTGACACGGGAGAAGCTTGGTTGGCGGAAATCTCTGCGATGAAACGTCCGCCGGGTGCGAGGTGTGGCAGCAGAAGACCGCTCTTTAACAAAGCACCGACGTGGTCCTTGTCGCCGTGGTGTTTCCAATAGGGAGGATCTGCGAAAATGAGATCGTAGCTGGCGGCGTCGCGTTTGAGGAAGGAGAGCACCTCCGCTTTGACTGCGCGGCCACCATCGAGACGGGCTTTGGTTAGATTTTCCATGATGACGGCGCAGGCTTGGCGGTGTTCGTCCACGAAGACGCAGGAACTCGCGCCACGACTGAGGGCTTCGAGTCCGATGGCTCCAGAGCCTGCGAAAAGATCTAGCACGCGCGCGTTGTCCACGCTCTCGCCGAGTATGGAGAACACCGCCTGGCGCACGAAATCCGTGGTCGGTCTGGCGACGGCGGACGGGACTTTGATGGCGATGCGTCCGGCTTTTCCGGCGATGATTCTCATGGGGTGTTAGAGGTTGAGTTCCATAACCGGCCCATCCTTGCCGGGCCGGAGGAAAATCTGGCGGATGTTGCCGAAGGCTTCCAGATCAAACGCGGCGCGCTGTGGTGTGGAGAGCGGTGTGAGCGATGGTGGCTGCGGCATTTGAGGAAACACGCGGCTGGCGATGGATTTCGCGTTTTCCGGCGGCGCGACCAATCGCAGAACACCAGCGCAGCGGCCATCCGCGAGCACAGTGGCGTTTCCTAACAGCGAGAGATCATCGCCGATCAAGCGGGCATCGACACACGAAAGCATGCCGCCGCGCAGCACGGTGACAGCGCGACCGTGATCGAAGGCCGCGTCATTTCCTGCCATGCGGGCCTTGGGCGAGAGCGCCTCGGCGACGAGTTCTCCCTGCCAGGTGCCGGGGGCGATGAGGAAGCCTCGGAAGCGGGCGTTGGCAGTGATGCTTTCCGCTTCGGCAAGACCATCGCCGGGCAACACGACGGGCACGGGTTTCTGCGGCGGTAGCTGGACTTCGATCTGCAGCGGCAGTCCGCCGAGTGCGCCGACTTTTCCGGCGAGCTGGAGTTTGAAATCATGGATCTTGATTTCAATCGGCTTGAGTGAGAGCAGCGGCGCGGTCCAGTCCAGCGACAGTCGCGCATTGCTTAGAACTTCATCGCCTGCTGCACGGATAGCGCCGATGTGCAGGCCCGACTGCGCCGGGCTGCCGGAAACGGGAATGGCACCACTCACGTTGCTGATCTGAAACCACTGCTTGCCGGAGCCAGCGGACAGCAGTGTGAACGAGGCGTTTGTCAGGCGCAGCCAACCGGTGGGTGGTAGCGTGATTGCTGGTGCTTGCGGTGCTGGCTGCGGCACCGGCGCGGCGGCGGGTGGGGGAGTATTGTTGTTAGGTGGTGGCGCGGCGGCGATGGGTGGCCCAGCGGCGACGGCAGGCGGCGTGGTGGCTTTGGGTGCTTGGCTTCTCGCAAGATCCGCGAGCAGTTCCATCGGCACGACGAGTTGTGGGGAATCGAGAGTTATGGATTGTAGTTCGGGCTTGCCGCGCAGCCATGAACGCCAGATGGGTGCGAGTTGGATGCGTTCGATGCGTGCGAGTGGTTCACTCACGGATGCCCGGAGTTGCGCTGGCTGCCGCAACTCCACTTGTTTGAGGATAATGCCGTTCCATGGCGTGACGGACGCGCCGCCGACGCGAGCTTCCAAGCCGGTGCGTGCTTGAAGTTTTCCCGCCAACCAACCGCAGCCTAAGGGACTGGCAAGCCAGAGGTTCACTAACAGAAGCGCGACGAGCGGCAGCGCGACGATGCCGATGGCGAGCCGACGGCGTAAACCCCGGCGTTTACCGCGCAGCGGGGCTTCGGTTTCCATGACTCACTTCTTGGTTCCGGTTTTCTTGGCCGTCGGCTTCGCCGACTTCGGGGCTGGGGCCTTTACTTGCGCTGCCTTGCCGAGCGGGAAACGGATGACGAGGCTCTTGTCTAACAGACGTTTTCCCGAGTCCGACAACTCCTGCACTCGATAAACGATGAGTCCGTATTTGTTATCGGCGAAGCGTCCGACCGCGACGTTTTCCTTGGTCTTGCCGAGGGTGGTTTCCTCTTCGAATTTCCACTCGTGGCCGCTCCACTCACCGAGAATGCTGGCGGGCTCGGCTTTGATGTCGTCGATGCGTTTGAGGTCGCCGTTCGGAGAGCGGAAGATGTCGTCATTCTCGACATAGCGCAAGGTGGAGATCGTGCTCGCGCCGCCAGTGGAGGTGAGCGCCCATGTGCCGCCAGCGCTTTGGCGGAGAAGAAGCATAACTTCTTCCGTGGGCTTGAATTCGCGCTTATTCCAGAGTGCGAGGTATTCGGCGTGTTCCTCTTTCGTCAGGCCGAGGCGCTCGTCATAGGGCAGTGGAATGCCGGATTTGTTCTGACTGGAAAACTCGCGGAACCACTTGGGATCCTTGTTTTTCGCAGCCTCCACCTTTGCCAGATACTTATCGATCTCAGGTGGCGGTAGGACCATGCCGACTTGGCCCTTGATCGGCGCGTCTTGCACGAACAGCCCGGCGAAAACCTTGGGCACCTCCGCAGTGGCAAGCGAGGCGGCGAGGGAAACGGCGATGAGCGGGGCGTGGAGTTTCATGGGAGTGCGGTCGTCAGGCTGGCCCCCGGATTTTCAAAACTCAAGCGGCGAATCCGGCGGCTTGCCTCAAGCCGCGGCGTATGGCAGGGTTTCTCCGCCATGGTTTCCGATGACACCGCTCTGGATCAAACCCCCGCGCCTCCCGAGCTGATCGCGAAGGCGGAGGCTGCGGTGCGTGATTTCGAGGTGCAATGCTTCTGGTTCTGGCATCCTGAAGCTAGGGTCACCCGTCTGGGAGATGTGCGCCAGGTTGTCGAGCACCTGCGCGAATATGGAAACTGGCGTGCTTGGCGCACGGCCCAAGAACTGCAACGATGCCTCTAACGAAATTCCAGAGCGAGGTTCTCGCGGTTATCGTCGGCAACCGCTCCGAGGGAAGTCATTTCGCAGGAGGTTTGGTTCTCAACGCGGCAGATGGCTCGGCCAGATATTCCAAGGACTTCGATGTGTTTCATGATGAAATCCGGGAGCTTGATGCAAGCAGCATCCGAGATGTGGAGGCGCTGGAGACAGCGGGATATGAAGTCCTCAAACTGAATGCTACTGGAGATTGGGACAAACCTTCATCGTTTCGCAAGGCGATGGTGAGACGTGACGCAGGCCAGCTCGCGCTGGACTGGGCCCACGATTCCGCATTCCGGTTCTTTCCCATTGTCAGCGATCCGCAGTTAGGCTGGCGGCACCACTTGTTCGATATGGCGGTGAACAAAGCCCTAGCTCTATCAGCCCGCACCGTCACCCGTGATTACATCTACATCCTTGAGCTTGCCCGAATCTATCCGCTTGAGGCGATCATCTGGGCGGCTTGCGGCAAGGACGAAGGTTTTTCACCGTTGTTTCTTCTCACAATGATGCGGCGCTTCGCAAAAATCGAACCCGGTACGCTGGACAAGATCAAGGCGCGCGAACTCGATCCAATCGAAATGAAAAAAGAGTGGATCGGGATTTCCTGCCATGCTGAAGAGGAAATCATCCGCCTCGCCGACACTCAGCTCGACATGCCCATCGGTGTGGTCTTTGTGAACGAAAAGGGCGAACCCGGCTGGATCGGAGCGAACCCGGATCTCAAGATCCACTACGGCAGTCTCCGTGGCTGCTGGCCGGTGATCAGCGATGTGGATGAGTAAGGTTAGTTCGCGTAGGTGCCCACACATCTCATTCCGGCTCGCCTGCCGGGAAGATCTCCGTGATGGAGCTTTCGGTTTTCTCGTCCATCCATCGTTCGAGTGCGGCTTTCAGTGGGGCGAGCACTTCGGGGCGTGTGGCGGCGAGGTCGTGCTCGGCTTCGGGGTCGGCGGCCATGTTGAAGAGTCCGAAGTGGCGGCCCCAGTCGCTGGTGGGGGTATAGACGATCTTCCAGTGTTTCGTTTTGAGGCAGCGTTGCTTGGCGTTGACGAGCACGTCTTTGTATTCGGGCTTGAGCACGAACTGATAGTTGTAGTCTTCGTCGATCCAGGTGAGTTCGTCCATGGCAGGCAGCTTGGGCCGCGTGACGCCGGGGACGGTGAACTGGATGAAGGGAAATCCGGTCTCGCCATAAAACGGCCGGTATTCCGGTGTCTCGGTGCCGCGCATCCATCCGGCGAAACTGCGGCCCTGCCAAGTCGAGGATTTCTCCACGCCGGTGAGGTCGGCGATGGTAGGGGCGACGTCGATCAGTCTAACCGTTTCAGGGATAACCTTCGGCGCGATGCCCGGCACGTGGACGATCATTGGCACGCGGTTGGAATGGAGTCCGCCATTGAGGGTGAGTCCGTGGCCGAGGGTGACGCCGGGTTCGTAGTGGTCGTCACCATGGTCCGCGGTGATGATGACGATGGTGTTTTCCGAGAGTCCGTTGCGTTCGAGTGCGGTTAGAATCCCGCCGACGCAGTCGTCGAAGACGCGGGTGCAGCCGTCGTAGAGCGCACGGATCTGTGCGACTTCCTTGGGTGGCAGTGCTTTCCATTTCGATTCGAGGTCGGTGCCGCCGATGAAGGAGTCGATGTCGAAGTCCACACCGCTGCGGTTGCGTCCCTGATAGGAGGGATCTGCGAACATGCTGACGTAGGGTTCCGGGCTGCGGTAGGGGAGGTGATTGCAGGAGTAGAAGACGTGCCAGAAGAAGGGTTTGCTATCCTTGGCTGCGGCTTCGATGCGTTTCTCCACACGCTGCGTGACGACCTTGGGGGTGACGAACTGTGCGAAGGATTGGAGCTGCGGGAAGATGCGGTAGCCGAGTGGGTTGTCGAAATAGAGTGGCACGACGAAGTGTGCCATTACCACGGCCTGACTCATGTAGATTTTGAAGTTATCGAAGCTGGAAACTGAGATATGCTCGAAGTCCAGCGGCATGACTTCGTAGTAACCGGCGCACCAGTCTCCGATGGCGGATGTTTCGTAGCCTTGTTTGCGCATGAGTCCGGCGATGGGGACGATGCGTTTCTTGGTGGCCTCCACGGTTTCGCGGTCTGGATACATGTAGCGGATGCCGTGACTTTGTGGGTATTGAGAAGACATCAGCTGCACGCCGGATTCTAGGGTGGAGGCGACGGAGGTGTAGCAGTTCTCAAAGAGCACGGACTTGGCTGCCAACGCATCAATGGCGGGGGAAACGCCGCCGGCGGCGAGGCCGTCGCTGCGTTGCGGGCGGTATCCGGTGCAGCCGAGGCGGTCGCCGCGAAGTGAGTCGGAGCCGATGATGATGACGTTGGGTGCGGCGTTTGGTTTTTTGTTAGGAATGTTCGCGATGACGGGCTTGCGTGTGAGTGCGATGCAGGAGAGGCCGATCAACATGACTGCTCCGGCGGCGATCCAGCCCTTGCGGCCTCTGCGGTGGATATGCCATGCGAGTGCAAGTGTGACGAAGGTGATCGGTAGCAGTGTGAAGAGGATGAAGAGCGCTGCGGGTTTTACTGGCTCCGGGAAATCCAGCATCTTGAAATACCACTGTCCGAACTCGGCTTCATTGAGGAAGTAGGGCCGGGTTTTTACTAGGCGCAGCGTGCAGAAGCCGTGCAGCAGTGCGGCGATTGCGAAGCCGCGCAAGGCGATGGCGAAGGGACGTTGATACTTGGAACGGCGCGTCCATAGCGCGACCACCGGCTGCGCGAGTATGGTGGCGACGATGGCGAGTAAGGCGTAGGCGACTAGCATCAGGAGGTTTTCCCGAATGAGGAATCCGAGGTGCTGGTCGCGGGCGAGCGAGCTGAACTTGTTCATCATGCTGCCCGTGGAATGCATGAGCTGCCAGAGGGCGATGGCGTATTGGATGGCGAGAAAAACGAGGACGCCACATAGCACCGGCAGCATGGGCGCGGCGGGGGATGGGCGTGGTGTTGGATCGGTGGGATTCAAAGGCGCGGAGGTTTGGAACATGAGGCGCGGGGATCAAGAGCTGGTATCCGGTGAATCCAGATAGAGCCAGCGGCTGGAGAGCACTTCCTCGATCACCACGCCGCGTCGGGATTTGAGTCCTTCAGGGATTTGCAGGCGTAGGATGAGGCTGGAGCGCCGCCCTCCGTTTTTTTCGATGAGTTGCTGCAGGACATTCGCCTGCGGACTGCCTGCGGATACATAGCCGAAGAGTGTCTCCTCGCTGTCCAACGCGGTGAGTCGGTAGCTCGTCCATTGCCGCGAATCCGAGAATTCATGGCTGTGGAAATTATCCCGCTCCACATAAACACGGAAGTCGAGCGCGGTGCCGACGGGGCGTGTGGTTACGAATTCATCCCACTTCATCGGTTGGTGACAGACGAGTGTTTCCCAGTCGATGAGCGGGTTTCCGGACGGGTCGATCTCGACAATCAGGCTGTGCTTTCTGGCATCAGTCAGGAGCAAGCTGCACATCCAGAAATTCCCGTGGTTGTCCAAAGTGATGGGTTGGAGGGTGTTGATGGTCTTGATGCGTGCGGCGGTGGCAGGGTGTTCGCTGAGATAACGCCGCATCAGCGGAGTCACACGCTCCGGATGGCGGATGAAACGCGACTTCTGATCCGCGGTAGTGGCCTCGAAATATCCACGGATGGATTTCTCGATGCGATCAATGAGATGGCTGGCCTCGCGGTCTTCCTTCTCTTCGTCCACGATGGTGCTCACGGTTTTCACACGCAGCTGTTGCGCTACCTTGTCAGCTTTTTCCACATGGGTCAGCGACCAGAGCAAGGCACCCGCCAGGGCCAGTGCGATTAAGGCGAACCAACCCCACGGCACCGGATTGCTGCGCGTGGATTCCTCGCCCCAGTTTTGCTCCAGGAGTTCTGGATTCGCGGCTTCTTGTTCGATCAGCACCTCGATGCCCGGCTGGTGGGTGCGTAGCTCCACCTCATCCTTCGCAGGCAGCTCCAGCCGCTGGCTGGTCACGGTTTTCTCGATGAGTCCCAGCCGGATGGGTTTCAAATCCTGCCCGGCCTCGCGGGTATCCCGGTTCTGCAGACGTATAACGATCGGTGGCGTTTCCGCTACGTTCTCATCAATCGTTCTCAAATGTACGGGTTTACCCTCACGCGCCATGGCCAGCGGAAGGAAAGCCGTAAAAGTCCATCGACGCAACGCAAGTCTCGCTCTAAATCTCCCCCCGCACCCGCCATGGCCGCCGATCCTCCGCGCATCCTCATCGTCACCGCCGCCTTCGGCGAGGGCCACAACAGCGCCGCCCGCAATCTCGGCCTCGCCCTCGATGCCGCTGGCGCGCTCACTCGCGTGAGCGACCCTTGCCTGCTCGGTGCCCCCGGCCTCACCTCTCTACTCAGCCGCGGCTACCGCCTTGCCACCACTCGCATGCCCCGGATTTGGGCGGCCATCTACCGCTCCACTGATCGTTGTGATTTCAGCCGCAGCCGCTCGCCCTTCATGCGCTTGCCTGAGCGCGCGCTCGGTGTGCTAATCGATGAGTTTAAGCCCGTCGTCATCGTCAGCACCTATCCGCTCTATCCGTATTTTCTAAAACGCATCCCACAGGGGAAACTGCCCGTTTTCACCGTAATCACCGACTCCATCGAGATCAACGCCGCATGGCTGCGTGCGCCTTCGGACTACTGGCTCGTCACCGATCCCGCCACTCGCGAAACGATGATCCGCAAGCACCTCCCTGCGGAAAAAATCATCGATACCGGCTTCCCGGTGCATCCCGTGTTTTCCGAAATCCCGCCGCTCTCGCCGGACGACGCCTGTGATCCGTTCCGCGTGCTTTATTTCCCTACTGCCAGTCCGAAGCTACTCCGCCGCCATGGCTGCGCCCTGCTCGACGCATCGCCATCTGTTAGAATCACCATCGTGCTCGGTCGCAACGTCCGCCGCCTGTATCGCAGCGCGAAGGAAATCAAGGACGCCCATCCCGGCCGCGTCCGCATCCTCGGCTGGACGCGAAAAGTGCCGCAGCTCCTCAACAGCCACCACCTCGTCGTCGGCAAAGCCGGTGGAGCCACCGTTCACGAAGCCATCGCCGCGCGCTGCCCGATGCTCATCCACCACCTCGTCCCCGGCCAAGAAGAGGGAAATCTCCACCTGCTAGAAACCATCGGCGGCGGCGGCCTCGCCGACACACCCGCGTCTCTCAACCGCCGCGTCTGCGATCTGTTAGCCGATCACGCCGCAGGCTGGCGCTCCATGAAACACGCCCTCACCCGCCATGGCCGCAATGCCGGTGCCATCGCCGCCGCTCGCTTCATTCTGAACCAGATTTCAAATTCCAAATCTCAAATTTCAAATCCCCCAGCATGACCTTCCTCTACGACATCGGCCGCGTCCTCTTGGACTTCGATTTTGAAAGCTCTCTCGCCCGCTTATTTCCCGCAGACACACCCGATGTGCATGACCGCCTCCAGCGCATGCTCGCACGCAAGGACGAATTCGAGACCGGAAAGATCGACGTGGACACTTACACCGACTGGGCGCTGCAAGTCATGGAAACCGAAGCCACCCCCGCGCAGTTCCACCATGCATGGCGTCACATCTTCACTCCCAACGAACCGATGTGGCAGCGCGTCCGCCATCTCAAGTCCGCAGGTCACCGCCTCATCCTCTTCTCTAACACCAACGGCATCCACGTCCCATGGATCTACGACGAGTTTCCCGAATTCCAACTCTTCGATGACGCCGTGATGTCCTTCCGCACCGGCTTCATCAAACCCGAGTCCGAGATCTACCACCACGCCATCCGCGAGCACGCGCTCATTCCCGCCGAGACACTCTACATCGACGACCTGCCGGAAAACATCGCCACCGGCCGCGCCCTCGGTTTCCAATGCCACCAGTATGACCTCCGCGATCACGCCGCCTTCGATCAATGGCTCGCCTCCTTCCCCATCTGAAATCCCCAATTTCAAATCTCCAATGTCTCTTCTTAAAATCGCCGACCGCACCTTCAAGTCCCGCCTCCTGCTCGGCACCGGCAAGTTTCCCTCCCACGAGTCCATGCGCGATGCCCTCGCCGCCAGCGGTGCGGAAATCGTCACCGTCGCCCTGCGCCGCGCCGATCTAACAGGATCGCGCGATCCCTTCGCCAACATCCTCGATTTCATCGACCCCGATAAATACTTGCTGCTGCCCAACACCAGCGGCGCGATGAACGCCGAAGAAGCCGTGCGCCTCGCCCGCCTCGCCGCCGCCGCAGGCTTGCCGAAGTGGGTGAAACTCGAAATCCACCCTGATCCCACCTACCTACTTCCCGATCCGATCGAAACCCTCAAAGCCGCCGAAATCCTCGTCAAAGAAGGCTTCACCGTCCTGCCCTACATCAACGCCGATCCCGTGCTCGCCAAGCGCCTTCAAGAAGCAGGCACCGCCACCGTCATGCCGCTCGGTGCGCCCATCGGCTCTAACAAAGGCCTCGTCACCCGCGATCAGATCCGCATCATCATCGAGCAAGCCATCGTCCCCGTCATCGTCGATGCCGGCATCGGCGCGCCCAGCCACGCCGCCGAAGCCATGGAACTCGGTGCCGACGCCGTACTCGTCAACACCGCCATCGCCATCGCCAGCGATCCCTCACGCATGGCCATCGCCTTCCGGATGGCCGTGGAAGCAGGCCGCGAAGCCCACGAACTCGGCCTACCCGAAGCCATCGACCACGCCAGCGCCACCAGCCCGCTCACCGGTTTCCTTGGATGATCGGATTTCACGCGATAAGGTTCTGCTGCTTGGTAAAAATAGAAATTTTAACCGCAAAGCCGCAGAGGTCGCAAAGGGGCGCAAAGGATTTAGAAATTGAGTGGATGAAACTCAAGTTCATCCAAGAAAAGTCGTCATTGAGCCTACCCAGTCTTCTCTGCGCCCCTTTGCGGCCTTAGCGGCTTTGCGGTAAATCATTTGATCGTTGATCCTGTGCTGCCGCCACAGTGACATTGACACCCGCGCCGCCGGAAAACATCCTCCGGCCATGTACGAAACCGCCGGTAAAATCAAAGTCATCAACGAGACCCAAAGCTTTGCCAGCGGTTTCACCAAACGCGAATTCGTCGTCACCACCGAGCACGATAAATTTCCACAAGACCTCAAGTTCGAGGTCGTGAAAGACAAGTGCTCGCTACTCGATGCCTTCGAGATCGGCCAGGACGTGCAAGTCAACTTCGACATCCGCGGCAACGAGTATAACGGCAAGTATTTCGTCAACCTCTCCGCTTGGAAAATCCAAGCCGCCAGCGGCACCGGCGAACCCGCGCGTTCCTCCGGCGCAGCCCCCCGTTCCCAGCCCGCCACCAGCCCGGAACCCAACATGGCCGACATCCGCAACAACGAGGACTTCGACGACGACGTGCCGTTCTGATCGGGGTATTCAATACCTTCATGTCATTGAAATACACCCATCGTCCCGGAGGGTCCGCTTGTTGCCCGCAATGCCAGGAAGCCATTTCCAAGCTCGCGAATGTCTGCCCACATTGCCGATCGGATCTGACGGAAAACAAGGAGTGGCAGGCCCAGAAGGCACAGAGTTCAACTGGATGCACGATGCTTCTGATTATCGGGCTGATCGGATCAGGTGTTGCGGGCACATCCGTTATGAACTTCATTGGCTGATTGTCGGATTATTGAGTGATTCGCCCTTAACATGAAGCGCATGCCCCAACGGAGTGCGCGGTGGTTGTGGTGGGACACCTTGATAGTAACGAAACCACTTAAAATCACAGAGCGAAAAAACCATCGCGCTAACCACTCATAGTCGTCTTCACTGAAGCCTCTGCCGATCCCGCGTCATCTGGAAAATCCTTTGCAAAGATTGCGACGTCCTGGAGTAGTTTCGCGCGGGGTGCAGAGCGGAGGACCATGCCGATGAGTTACATGAGGCGTGGCCATTCAGCCACGGTATCCAATCCGAACGGGATTGCGCACACCATTCTAGTAGTCTGTAAAATCTAGTTAGGCGGATGCGGTGCTCCCCATCGCGGCTTCGCCACCTCCCCATCCGTCATTTAAAATCTTACAGCCTACTAGGGTTGTCCTGCAAAGCGGGGCTAACTTGGGATTGGGAAGGCTGGCCCTGACTGATGCAGCCGGGAATGGACGGGCACTCGGCGATCCTGATGCCGTCTTCGTCGCGTTCCAGTGTGATCACGAATTTCATGGCGGCAATCCGACAGCTTGAAGGTGGGTTGTCATGAATTTCGTGGGATATTGCGAAAGTGAGACGCATGATTTCCCGCTTGGAACCCGCAATCGTCCGGGGTGAACTTCCGCGATGGCAGGCAGCAAGACAGGATGGACGGATTCCAAGCTCATCGCGCGGGCGATCCTGCATGACCGTGCGGCGCGGCGGAAGGTGATCTGGCGTATGTTGATGCTCGCGTTGCTGCTGATGGCGGCAGGTCTTTGGCTGGTGGACGGTCTGTTAGGGAAAAGCCCGTGGTGTTTTCTGCTGTGGTGGGGTGGCTGTGCGCTGCTGACTTGTCTGGTGCTACTGTTCGCGTTGTATGACATGCTGGCGGTGCTACGCGAGGAGCGTGATGGGAAGCGATGAATGTCGGGATGTGGCGGGGGTTTAAGGAAAGTTTCCATCCGCATCGCGGAGCTTGCGGGGTGGGGTGCGGCGGATGCTAGGGTTGGCGTTGCAATAGCCCGCTCATAACCCATGACTGAAAAACCCCGCCTCTCGTTCTGGCAGATCTGGAACATGTCCTTCGGCTTCTTTGGCATCCAGTTCGGCTGGGGCTTGCAGATGGGAAACATGTCCGCGATTTACGAATACCTCGGCGCGAAGGAAAGCGAGCTGCCGCTGCTATGGCTCGCCGCGCCGCTCACGGGTTTGATCGTGCAGCCAATCATCGGCTGCATGAGTGACCGCACCTGGCATCCGTTGCTCGGGCGGCGGCGTCCGTATTTTTTGGTGGGCGCGATCCTTGCGTCGATCTCGCTGCTGCTAATGCCGCACTCCGGCGCGTTGTGGATGGCTGCGGGGCTGCTCTGGATGTTAGATGCATCGGTAAATGTGAGCATGGAACCGTTCCGCGCATTCGTGGCGGATTTACTGCCGGAACAACAGCGTACGGTGGGCTTCGCGATGCAGTCGGTCTTCATCGGTGCCGGCGCGGTGATCGCTTCCAAGCTGCCGGGCTGGCTGCGCGATCACTTCGCGGTGAGTGCGGAAACCGGTGTGGGCCAGGCGATTCCGCAAACCGTTCACGTCGCCTTCACCATTGGCGCGATCGTTTTCATCCTCGCCGTGTTGTGGACAGTCTGCACGACTCGCGAGCACCCGCCGGAGCCAGATGAGCCGAAGCATGAAATGAGCGGCCTCGCCGAAATTATCGACGCGCTCAAGCACATGCCCGCGCGCATGAAGCAGCTCGCGTTTGTGCAGTTCTTCACCTGGATGGGTCTCTTCTGCATGTGGATCTTCTTCAGCGTAGCCGTGGCCCGTAACATCATGGGTGCCACGGACACACACTCGAAACTCTACAAGGATGGCATCGACCTCGCGAACAATTGCTTCGCCGTCTATAACCTCGTCGCCTTCCTCGCAGCGATGGCGCTGCTGTGGGTGGGGCGTATCGTTCCCGCAAAGTGGATTCACTTCTTCTCGCTGCTGGCGGGTGGTCTTGGTCTTGCGGCTGTGGGTTTCGTGAAAAACCCGGTGATTCTCCAGTGGGTCTGCTTTTCCGGGATTGGCATCGCGTGGGCGTCCATCCTGTCCATGCCCTACGCCATGCTATCCAGCTCGCTGCCCGCGAACCGGATGGGCGTTTACATGGGCATCTTCAATTTCTTCATCGTCATCCCGCAGATCCTCGTCGCCATCGTGTTGAGCAGGGTGATGGAGCACTTCGTGGAAGTCAGCCGCCTGACCGCAGTGGTGATCGGCGGCGTGGCCATGCTCATCGCGGCCGGATTCACCCTGCTGATTCAGGACGAGTCAGAAACCGGACGCGCTGCCTGAACCATGACTTGGCAACTCACGCTCCCCGCGTTTCTAATCGCCGCGATGACTGCGTTTTCCCGTGCCGAGGAAAGTCCCCGTCCCGTGATCTATCAGCTCATGGTGCGGACCTTTGGAAATATTTCCGAGACGCGGAAAACCAACGGCACACTCGCGGAGAACGGTTGTGGGAAATTCAACGACATCACTCCTGCCGCGCTCACATCGCTCAAGGGCATGGGTTTCACCCACCTCTGGCTCACTGGTGTGTTGGAGCAGGCGAGCGGCACTTCGTTTCCCAATCGCCCTGCCGATGATCCAGACATTCTGAAAGGCATCGCCGGCAGTCCCTATGCCATCAAAGACTACTACGATGTCTGCCCGTACTACGCAGTGGAGCCGGACAAGCGCCTCGATGATTTCAAGAGTCTGCTAGATCGCTGCCGCAAACACGGCTTCAAGGTCATCATCGACTTCGTGCCGAACCACGTCGCGCGCTCCTATCAGTCGGACGTGCGGCCTGATCTCTCCTTCGGCGAAGGCGACAAGCGCGGCGTGTTCTTTGATCGTGAAAATCATTTCTATTACCTCCAGTCGGATCATCCGGGTGGAGGTGCGCCATTGAAGCTGCCCACCGCCGGGCGTCCGGGATGTGATGGGTTGTTTGCACCTGAGACCACCTTCGGACGCGTCACGGGAAACAACGTCATCTCATGGTCGCCATCCATCAACGATTGGTATGAGACGGTGAAACTCAACTACGGCCATGATTTCACCCATGGCCGCGCGACTTCCCACCTGCCTAGTCCGAATGCCGCTCCCGCCAGTGTGCCGAATACCTGGCGCACGATGGATGAGATCCTCGGCTACTGGCAGGCGATGGGCGTCGATGGTTTCCGCTGCGATATGGCGCACATGGTGCCTATTGAATTCTGGCGCTGGGTGGTGAAACGCTGCCGTGCAAGAAACCCGGACGTCTTCTTCTCGGCGGAAGCCTATGACAACGATCCCGCGAAACTCACCGACGGCCATGTACTCGACGAGTTGTTAGATGCTGGCTTCGATGCCGTTTATGACGACCCCAGTTACGATGTGCTGGAGGGCATCTACGATTCCGGCAAGTGGGCGAACGATCTCGATCCGCTCACCTTCACCGGCAATCGTTTTCACAAATCCCTGCGCTATGCGGAGAATCACGATGAAGTCCGCCTCGCTAGCCCGAAGGAATGGGGTGGCCTCGGCATGAAAGTCGGCAAGCCCGTATCCGCCGTGCTCTTCTCGATGGGTCGCGGCCCGGTGATGCTCTATCACGGCCAAGAAGTAGGTGAGCCAGCCGCAGGCGAAGAAGGCTTCGGCGGTGATGACGCGCGCACGACGATCTTCGATTACTGGTCGATGCCCGAGTTCACCAAGTGGGTGAACGGCGGCAAGTATGATGGCGGGCGTCTCAGCGATGAGCAGAAATCCCTGCGCGATTGGTATGGCAAACTCATCCGCGCCACCCAGTGCCGCGCCTTCACTGCGGGCGAGTTTTACGGACTCAATCACGCCAACCGCGACAACCCATCATTCGGCAGGGTGGGGGATGAAAGCACATCCGGCCACTGGCTCTACGCCTTCCTGCGCCGCGATGCGAAGAGCGGCCAAGCGTTTCTCGTAGTCGCGAATTTCCACGGCACTGAAACGCTGCGCGGCGTGAAAATCCACATTCCGAATGACGCCCAGATGTTTCTCGGACTCAGCAACGTGGATGCATGGAAACTTGCAGATCGTCTCGATTCCTCATGGTCCTCCACCATCGTGCGGCAGCAGTTAGAAAACGAAGGCATCGCCCTGCCGGACCTGCCGCCCTGCTCGGCGATGCTGATCGAGATCGCGCGTTAGAGCACGCCCGGATCATGCGTGACGGCGAGTTTTCGCAAAGCTAGTCCTTGCCAAGGCGGAACCGCGCGGGTAGGGCTTTCACCCGCCGCCGCAAGGCGCATGGTCCCGTGGTCCAATGGATAGGACGATGGCCTCCGAAGCCGTAGGTCCAGGTTCGATTCCTGGCGGGACCACCAGCCGTAACATCCTTAAAATAAGTGAATTGCGTGCTATGTGAGGCTGTTTTTTTGAATGCCGGAGGATGCCCGTGAATGCAAGGAAATGCCTGAAAATGCCCACGTTTGCAGGTTTTATCCGTAACAAACCGTAACGCTTTCGCTTGTAAAATTGATCGTTCCCAAGTCAGCAGACTTTCTCCACGCATGCTGTTTAGGAACCCTCCAGAATGGGATATTCTTCTCACCTTTCACGCCACCTTGCGCTTCAACCGCTTCATCACATTTCCGGTGACAAGTCGTTCAGCCAAGCGCCGGTTGGCTTGGCGCTGGATCGTCGCCAGCTGACCAGGTGAAAGATGCTTCCTAGCAAGCGGGCGGGTGTTGAACATCCTAACCACAAAGCCCGTCGCCGTCTGGTGGATCTCCGCAAAGCCCCCGTTCGGTCCGTGCATCGCGGTGCCCTTCCATTTCGGCTTGTTGCCATCGCCCCCGAGCTGCTCGGCGCATGCCAGCCAGCCGCTGGCAGTCTTTCCAAGCCGTTTGATCGCCAGCTTACCATATTCCTCCAAATCCTCTTTGGGAACGATCTGCAGCGGATTTTGGACGTTGATTTGCCCTGTCGAAGAATTCCGGGATCGCTCATGCAAAGCCGGGTCCAATCTCCCGACTGGCACGCTTGACCATGGGGTGCGCGACATCAGGAGAATGGAGTTGGCTTCCGAGAATCTTCCCATCTTGTATGCGCGGTAAAACCTCGCTGCCAGCGGTCCTTCGCCAGCTTCCGCCATCTCTTTGAAAACGCGGCCGCCAGTGGCATAGAGTCTGGATAGCTCCCACAGCATTTCACGCTTGGCTAGAGCGAAGCCAAAGGCCGCTGGAAACGTCCGGGCCGCCAGCGCTTGTGCTGTCTCGATGGCGGTTTCAGTGACCGCGTGCCTAAGCTCGGCAACGGCTTCGGGGATGCGTCCTTCCAGCGCACGCTGAAGAGCGTTAGCGCTGGCAGCGAGCGCGGCCGTATCAATATAGATTCCTCTCATGAGAAAACAGCGGCTTCACGTTTTCCGGTTCCGGGCGCTGTGTTTTTCACCAATTCTTTTGTGTGTCCGGCGATGGTCTTCAGGAAGCCGTCCTTTTCCCGCCCCGGACCCGCGCCCTTGGGGCTGGGTGTGGGTGTTAGTTTGCCTGAATGCACAATGGGTGCAATTCCACCACCACCGATTTTGGTCAAACTCATGACCGAACGATCGAAGGTTTGCCTTACAGCCTCGGCCGGGGACTTTTTCTTGGTGTCTCCGCTTGGTCCAATGGAGAGCGGTTGGAAAGCGATCTGGCTGGATTTATTCACTGCGTCGATTTCCTTTTGGGTGGCCTCCATAGTGGACTTGATCTTGTCCACCACAGCGCGGACCTGCTCGGCAGTTGCGCCCGGGTCTATCAGGTCTCCGGCCTTGGCGAACGCATCGGCGGCGCGGTATCCGATATTGGTCAAAGCGGTTTGAAGCCGGTTGTTGATCTTTTCCATCGCCGGCGCCAGTTGCTCGCCTGCTTTGCCATAGTAGCCGGATGCCTCCTCGCGCAGAATTCCGGCGGAATCATTCAGTCCCTTTTTCGCGGAAGTAACCTTGTCCCCCTGTCCGATCATCTCCGCGAGCGGTCGCACGGCTTCCAATGCGGCTGCTATACCTTTTTGAAAAAAGGCGATGACATCGAGAAAGATTCCAGTGAGCGAGTTTCCGACGCCACTCCAAAAATCCGCAGTCGTTATAATCTGCATCATTGCTACGCCAGTCCTGAAATACTCAATCAGATACTGCCCCGCTCCGGCAAATGCCGCGTTCAGGCCGCGCCAAAGGAAATTGGTGGCGTTGATGAACCCGAGCTGGATCGACGAACCTAGAAGTGCTCCTACTTGCCCCGATGAGAACGCGGCGGAG
Organism: Akkermansiaceae bacterium; assembly: GCA_031372635.1. Lineage (GTDB taxonomy): Bacteria > Verrucomicrobiota > Verrucomicrobiia > Verrucomicrobiales > Akkermansiaceae > Luteolibacter. Next base: position 27,536 of record JANMLQ010000134.1, read on the forward strand.
ATGAACTTGATGGACTCCGCAATCCGTCTTCCGAAATCCGCAGCGCTTTTCCCCATGCCTCCCGCCATTTTGGAAACCGAGTCCAAATAGGGCTTGATCGCATCCATGATCGGCTTGCCAAATTCCGCCATCGCCATCGCTACGTTATCCTTGAAAGTTGAGAGCTTGCCATTCCATGTCTGGGACTGAGCTGCCATTGCGCCGGAGAAACGGCCCAGCGCACCCGCTGCGACCTGCCAAACCTCGTTACCTGCAGCGCCAGATTCCTGCATTTCCTCGATGCGGGATCTGACATCCCCAGAAACTACCCCGAGTTCCTGAAGCCGCGCCAAGGCTTCCCCTACCGGCCTGTTCGATTGCAAGCCGTCGTAGAGCCGTCCGATCCACTGTGCGAGCTCTTCGAATGGCTGTTGCGTCGTGGCGGCCACGTCCCCCACCATGGTGAGTCCTGCGCCAGTTGAGAGCGCTCCCTTGGTCAAAACTTCGAGCACTCTGGAAGCTTTGGCAACCTCGGGGAGTTCGAAAGGCGTAGCGGCGGCGAACTGCGCCAGTTCTTGGATTCGTGCCTGCGCTTTATCGGCCCCGCCTAGCAGTGGTGCGAATGAAGTTTCAAGACCTTCCATGTTGGCGGCGCCGCCAATCGACTTCATTGTTAGCGCCAGCCCGGCCCCTATCCCTCCCAGTCCAGCGCCAACGCCAAGCATGGACATTGACGCGGAAATCGAAGCGAATGCTGCCTTGCCAGCCGATGCGAGACCCGAGAAGGCGGTGGCTCCCCCTGACCCGATGCTGCGGAACAATCCTTGGAATGCACTCCCCTGGGAAACCGTAGCTTGGTTGAGTCGGTTAAACGCTGCTTGATTCCCCGAGAAAGAGGAATTGATTCTCTGACCCATCCTCGCGGCGGAAGCGCTGATCGTGCTGAATGCTTGGTGTAAGCCGGTCAAATCAGCACCTACCGGAACAACTAAACCGTCTGACATTGTTTGGAATTTTAAGTGTTTCTGATCAATATGGTGAATCTGAAATATTAACTGGCCGACCGTATTTCAGCTTCCGCAAACTTGAGCGCCGCTTTATTCTCCCGGAAAAAACGCGTTTTCTCAGCTCCCCGGAGAGATTGAAATTTTTCGAGCAGCGATTGAGGTTTCTCTCCTTTCTTCCCCATGCGGCGCTTCGCCTTCGCCCTTTCAAAGACAGTTAATTGGGCAAGTTGGAACGCTGGGTTGTTTTCGGCGCGGGATTGCGAACTCATGACGATGTCAGAATGTCAAAAGAAACAGCCACTCGCGCATCTAGCGCGAGTGGCTGTCCTACCTTGCCCCAATTTCCGGGCACGCGGTGCATATTGGCGGGGCTAACCGATGGCACCAAAGCTTTAAAATCACTCGCCAAGCTGTCCCTCGACGGCATCCTTATTTTCCTTATCGGAACTATCGTCCTCCATGTCCTCGATGTCTTCGCTGGACATGCCAAGAGAGGGTTTGTGCAAAAGATCCGCGTCAAGTGAGGCCGCATCGATTCCGGTGGCCCAGCCCATAAACGGGGGCTTGATTTGTGAGCGGCCCGGATCGAACGCCAAGAGCATATATCCCTCCCCGGTGCCACAACCCCATTGTTTCGCCCGTCGTTCATAACGGAAAAATTTCTTGTCCCCTGAAGTCGTGATCACCAGCCAGCGCGGCTCCACTGTATCAGGGTGCTTTTCCTCAATATCAAAAATGAGTGAGCGAAGGACGCCCCGGAGAATCGCTTTGATTTCCCGCCTTCCCGCGATCTCATTTTTCCTTGCCCCCACAATGTGATTTTCAATCGCATCCCGCCATTCACTCAGGGGGATGTCACCGGCGAGCACGGCGGCAACCGATTCCTTCGGCCCGTCTTGCATGAATGCTTTGGCGGCCTTGCTGTTTTCGAGGACTTCCCGGACCATTTCCTCACGCCATACCCGGAGCGCTTCTTTTCGGTTGTTCAAAGGCAATCCGGCCGTCGAAATGAGGGCGGGAAAGCGGGAATCCGCAGCGCTTTCACAGATTTCCTTGAGATCGGTTCCAAGAAAGCGGGTCGATAGATCGGTTTCCAATTGCAGGATATGGCGTGGAACCGAGGAAGTCAGATAGGTTGGCGACAGTGTATCAGATACGGTAGATGTTTTCATAACAAAACCGCAGCCGTGTCAAAATGCAGTGCGCAAGCCCGCCTGAAAACAGAGAAGCCGCCCTCGTGTGATTGCATCCCACGAGGGCGGACATCCTGTTATGACACATCACCGTGGATCGTCGGGAGGGTTTCGGGTGTCAAAACGCGCTGGCGGGAATGATCATCAAACAGAATCATCAGCCCTCCAAATCTTCCCCGAGTTGATCTTCCGCAGTAAGATCCTTGATTGCTTCTAGCGAATACCCCTCCGCGACAAGCTGCCGGATTTGTTCTTCGGTTGGTTCGCGGCGGTTGGTGGAGTCCATGAAAGAGCGCTCATGTCGAAACAGGAAACACCGCTACTACCGCTCAAAGGAACCGGCACGGATATTTAGATCCGGCGGCCAAGTCGCGGCGTCCGAATTCATAGGCGCGGCGTTGTGAATCCAGCAAGTGGCGGCCTTTGAGTTGCTTGAGTTTGTGGCCGAGTGATTTCTTGGGTTCCTTGGCAAAGCCGACGATCACGTCGAGTAGAGCCATGGCTTCGGCACGGTCGAGAATGTCGCTGGTTGTCAGTATGGGCGGAGATTCCGCCAGGCTTTCGCCGACTAAAGAACCAAGGATCAACGCAAGAGCGCGGCCCGCTTCGTTGCCGCCGGTTTCTACTTGGCGAGGGGCGAATGGATTGGCGAGTCCGCAGGAAAGCACGATGCCACCTACCAGCCCGCTCCATTCTTCAAAACTCCCACGGCGATGCTCTTTCATCATCGGCATCCCCTCATCACGCCAGCGCCTGACCAGTGCCCAGAGCGCAGCAAGGAAGCGAGCGCGGTTTTCGTGAGAGAAGAGCCAGGCCGTTGTGATCTCCCGTGTGAAACTCCGGGTTGCGGCTTCTCCCGCTTCAAAAAGATCGATCACCAGGGCGCGGCGGTTCAAGTCCTCAGTCACAGTTAGACTATTGCCTGTGCAAATGACCTGCGAAACCTTGGCAGCAGTGGCTAGCTTTTGGCTGTGCATCAACCTTGCCTCGTGCAGGGGACTTGTGACGAAACGATTGAGCGCTTGTGAATGGATCGAGCGGACATCATCTAGCACGAGGTAAGGCTTCCGGGCAATAGCGGCGGAATCCAGCACCTTTTCCAACTCCGATTCACTCTCCGGTTTCCCACTTTCAGCGGGCGGCCCATGCACCGGAGCAAGTGCCATGCGCATCAACTGGCTCTTGCCTGATCCTGCTTGGTTGGCGTTGTAAATGATCATCGGGCGAGGACTTCCCTCGGGAAAGAGTGCATGGCAATACACGCCAACCATCACGGCGATTTGACCGGAAAAACTCCGTCTTTTCTTCACCTGCGCCTCGCCTTCGGGATCGAAAGGGAATTCCTTCAGCGCATCCCACACGACGTTCCAAGCATCATCTGCGGTCATGTCCTCGGCATACTTGATTCTGGGAACGGTGAACATTCCTGTTCCCGGGTCGAATCCCTCGGGAGCGAGTTCAACCGTTCGCGATTCGTTGCCAGTCCAGACTGGCAAGCGGACTTCAGCCGTGCCTTTCAACTCCCGGAGCTGATCCTTGAATTGATCGGATGCTAGAATTTTTGCGGCCATGTCTTTTCCGATAGATTCCACCACAGGCGCGTCCTTGGTGGGTTTGGTGAAAGCAAGATAGCTTTCCACCCAAGAGGTGAACCTTTCCGCCGACATGGCCGCAATCTTGCCGGTGTTCTCGTCAACCGTGGAAATCGTTTCACCGAATCGAAAAATCGGCGTTGGATGCAGGATCATTCCTACTGTGCGGGCGATGATGGAAATCGACTGGCAGAGGTTCACTGCTAACAATCGCGGCCCTTCGTCGGGTGCCTGGGTATCGGTGGCGGCGGCTACAGCCGCGAAGTTGCGGCGAATGGCATCCGGCCCGGTTTCATCAACGGGAGAGGGTGAGGAAGACTCGGGATCGGGCACGATTTTTCAGGAGTGAGCGGATAGAATTGGAACGGCGGTGGCACGCGGATTCAGATAGAGAAGGCGCTGCAATTGCGGTGTCGGGAATGGAATCATCTTGCCGTCCTTTCCCCTTTTCCCATGGCGCATCGTGCCAGGGAGACGGGATAGGCGGACGCCTGTTAGGGTGGCAGGGTCCGCTCCAAGTGGGCAAAGGATTGGAACCAAATCATTGCGGAGAGAATCCCATGATTCTTTCGATCCGGCATCCACGCGGGCCAGGGCGTGAATGGAACGCCCCCCAGAGGTGTAGATGGCAACGATAGGAAGCGGGAGCTGCACCAAGGCGCGTGCCCACTCCGCTGCGGGAGCGTCATCGCTTTCCAAAACCATGAAGCGCCAACTCGTGATGCACGCTCCATGACGACGGCCAACTTTCGGCGTGCCATCGGGCCAGCGGGAATTGAAGTTTGGCGTCCATTTCCCACTGACAGGATTGCAGAGATACCACACCCCAAGCGGCCCGCCGATTGGCAGCGGCGATGGTGTGGCTTTCACGCCGGGCTTGTCTGCCAAACGATAGGAACCATCGTCGGCATGAAAGAGGAAATCGCCTTGGCTGTACTCACGGGTCAGGACAAGCGCCCGCTCTCCGGGTAGGTAAATGGAAGAGAGAAACAGCTCGGCGGTTGTAACGTCTTGCACTTGGGGAATCGGCACGGGCGAGCGGGCGGCGAGCCATTCGTCATCAATGGGGAACGGGCACCGGCTTGCGAAGTCCGCGAGCTTGGCGGCATCGTAGCGAGGCCATTTCGGCCCGCGTGGCGCTTCCGGAGCTGGTGCCACATCGCCAAGCGGGCATGCGTAATGGTCTCCCGTCCCGCGCTGAGACTCGGCCTTCCCGATCTGGCTGCGGAGCTTCCAATTGAAGTCTTCAACAGCCCCCGCGCATGACGTATGAAAGCAAGACCCGGTAGGCGCATTTTCCAGAATCACTTTGAAATCCCGGCGGCCATTGGCGTTGTTATGATGCTCGCGGCCAGGGCAGGGAGCATAGCCGTGCTCATCGAGCTTGTGGCCGAGCAGACTCTCCGCGATGGCGCGGCGGATGGCGAGATTTTCACTCATCTGAAGAAGATTTCTCCGATTGGGGCGCGGCTGATTTCTGTTGCTGCCGCTCCGATAGAATTTTTGTTGCGGCTTCCCCTAACAACGCGATGTGCATGTCGTGAATCGTGATTAGTGCCAGGCGTTGCATGGTCGAACGGGATGCAAACCAACTGGCCTGTGTTTCAATCCCCCCGATGCTTCCGATAGCCGTCCATTCCAACCAAAGGCTGATCGCTTCAAAATCATCGCTCGGTGTCAGCTCCCCGCGAGGGGGATCAACACCCGCCCCATCGGCATTTTCTTCAATCCATTTCTCCGCGAAGTGATACGTTGCAGCCTCGATATTGAGCAAATCGTTTAATGAATACAGGCTTTGATGTTCTGGAGTTGCGGTCTGGCTCTCCGGTGTCTCACTTTCTTTGAAGACGTGATGGTTGACGATCATTGCAAAGGAGTCACGTAGGCGCGTCTTCCCTGATGCGAATATTTTCAAAAGGATTTCGGAACAATGGGTGTGGTTCATGGTGTTTAAGTGAATTTTTCTAGGCACCTAGAAATTTTCTGTTAGGCGGCGACTTGCGCTCTCGCTCACAGGGGCTTCCTTAGAACTTGGCGGCTCAAACGGCCAAGAAGCAGGCGCGCTTCGCTTGGCAGCATTTCGAGCCAGCGGGGTTTCGCTTCCGGCGCGATCTCACCAATTGCAAGCAACCCTTCCCACAGCACTACTATCGAGAGGACGGATTTTTCCGCGTCATCAATCACCACATAGCGGGTGGGAGATTGTTCCGGAGATTTGAGCCATGCTTCTACGTTCGCGCGCGCAGCGGGTCCTATCTCACCGAGCTTGGCGGCCATGATTTGCTTTCTCATGACTTGCTGGACTTCAATCGGGGAAAGGTTCGCTAAGTCGAGCGGTTCCGATTGCATGGCACCTCTCATCACCTTCAATTTTTCCCATCCTTTGACCAATACGAGGATGTCTTCCATCGGGATGCTTTGCCAGGCCGGGGCTGTGTGATCCTTACGCGTATTCCGTTTCCTTTTCATGAGTCTCGTTCTTAATGGGGTTACTGTTTTCCACGGATCGCCGCTCTGCGCTTGGAATCGAGACGGCTCTCCCGCGCCTCGCAAAAGCGCTCAATTGCCGATGGCCGTATGCGAGCCGCTGTGCCGATTCGTACGACAGGAATTTCCCCATCAGCCATGAGTCGGTCGAGCGTGCGAAGTCCGATGCTGAGGAGTTTCGCGGCTTCATGACGATCAAGCAGGCCCTCAAGCCCGCTTCCATTTGTTGGTGTTGATTTTTCAGACATACTCGTGCCACGTGTCAAATGGCGGCTCACGCCACGCGCTGCCGGGGCTTGCGGCGGGTTCCCGGTGCCCGCCCATTTCCCGGCTTGCGCCATTCGCCGGGGGCGGGCATCTTTCCGGCATGAATAAACTCCTACTTCGCGCCGTGCTTTACCGGGAGGATGGCCTCTGGGTTGCGCATGCCTTGGAAATGGACTTGATCGGAACCGGTGCCACTGAGACGGCAGCGCTGAGGGAATTGCGCTCAAACGTCGAAGCCCAGCTCTCCTTCGCCAAACAAGAGCGGATGAATCCGTTTCGCCCGGCCCCTGAAGAGATTCAGAATCTCTGGAACGAAACCAATCTCGCCGCCCTCGGGATTGCGAAGAAGCGTCCAAAGGCCGAAAAGCGGGCAACGCGGGTCTTGGAATGGAGTGATTCGCAAGTTTCGCGAATCAAGGGAAACCATTTCCAGTGCGCGTAAATGGCCAAGCCAATCAAACTTCGGGACTTCCTCCGGCGTTTGGCGGAAGCTGATCCTTCAATTCAGGTGAATAAGGATAGGGGCAAGGGTAGCCATTTGATGCTTTTCAAGGAAACCACCGCCGGAAAGGCATCCTACCCGATTCCGACCAGTAGCGGCGAGGTCTCGGGTCCGTATCAGAAAGCTGTGATTCATCTGTTCGAATTACCCGGCGACACATTCAAAAAAGGCTAATGTTCACCAATCCTCCATAGAACAGGGATGAGAAGTGCGGGAGTTGTTTCATGGGAAATGGGGGCTTTTGATGGTTTTTGGGGGTTGATTTTCGCACTAGTGCGATTTTTTCTGTTAGACGGCGGCTTACGGTTACGGGTTGTCGCGGATGATGTCGTCGATCACGAGGCCACGCACCAAGGGGGGCTTTTTGGTGGTTTTGGGGGGTTGTTTTTCTCACCAGTGAGAAAAAATCTGTTAGATGCTGTTTTGCGGTTTTGAGTTTTCGCGGATGGTCTCGTCGATCACGAGACCAAGCACCAAGGGGCGATTTTTCCGCGCGTAGAATGCCCACGCGCGCGGGATCCCGCTGCCCGCAACCTCCCGAATCAGCGCGGCGGTTTCTAACAAGCCTGAGCCGCAGGCCCCGGGCGGGGGGGGGGCGAGAGGGTGGGCCGGGGGGGGGGGTGGGCCGGGGGGGGGGGGGGGGGGGGGG
>JANMLQ010000137.1:0-22424 GCA_031372635.1 Akkermansiaceae bacterium
GCCCTTCGCTCTAGTGCCGGAACTCCGCCTCAATCGCGCGAAGCTGCGCTATCAGGATGGGCAGGTGTTTCTCAGTCATGCGAGTGCCTCGGCATGGAGCGATGGTTTGATAGAGGCATCCGGCGAGTGGGATGGTTCTAACGGCCGCTATGCGGTGGAGGGTTCGGTTTCTGGCGTGAAATGCGATGATGTTTTCAACGAGGATTGGTCGAAGCGGCTGACGGGTGATGTGGAATCCGACTTCACTCTGGACAACCACGGCGGCCCAATGGTGGCGCGCGGGAAACTCACCATCCGCAACGGCACGCTGACGGGATTGCCCGTGCTCGACTCGCTCGCCGCCTATGCGGATACCCGGCGTTTCCGCACGCTCGTCCTGAGTGACGCGCATACGAACTGGCGCTGGAAAGCCGGTGAGCTGTTTCTAACCGATCTAGTCATCGGCAGCGAGGGGCTGGCCCGGCTGGAAGGCTCCATCACGATTCGCAACAAGGAGATCGACGGTTTGTTTCGCCTAGGCCTCGCGCCTGGCACGCTCTCTAACATCCCCGGCGCGGAAACCCTCGTCTTCACTCCCGGCGAGCGCGGCCTCATGTGGACACCACTGCGCATCACCGGCACGCTGGATGATCCGAAAGAAGATCTGACGGACCGTCTCATCGCCGCAGCCGGACTGCGCATGTTCGATGTGATTCCGGAGACCGGTGAGAAAGTTATCAAGTTCTCGCGCTCGTTGTTAGGAGACACGCCCGATAAAGTCGTCGATGAAGGTGTGAAGATTATCGGCAAGGGCGTGGATGTGGTGGATGATCTCGGCGGCGTGATCGACGGCTTCTTCGGCACAGGCAGACGCGAGCAGCCTAAACCCGAACCTGAGAAACCGGAGCCGTGAAACCGCGCATCACGCTCGTCATCCCCGCGCACAACGAGTCCGCCTTTCTACCGGGTTGTTTGTCTGCTGCGCGGCGAGCGGCGGAGCGCGCTGATGTGGAGATCGAGATCATCGTCGTGCTGAACCGCTGTACGGACGATACCGCAGACATCGCGCTGCGAGATGGTGCGCTGTTAGTGAATGAAGATGCGAAAAACCTTTCCCGCATCCGCAACGCGGGAGTGGCCGCAGCTTCCGGCGAGATCGTCGTAACATGCGATGCGGACAGCCGCATGCACCCGGATAGTTTCAACGAAATCCTGCGTCGTTTGGATTCAGGGAAAACCGCCGGGGGAGGGGCGATGGTGCTGCCGGACCGATGGTCGCTCGGCATCGTGGCCAGCGTGCTGGCGATTCTGCCGTATCTGGCATTCACAGGCGTGAGCTTCGGGCTGTTCTGGTTTTGGAAGCGGGATTTTGATGAAATCGGCGGCTTTGATGAACGCTTCGTTTCTGTGGAGGACGTGGATTTTGCACAACGCCTCAAAGCCCACGGTCGGCGGACCGGTCGCAAATGGGGGACTTTGGTGCGCGCTCCGTTGGTCACTTCCTGCCGCAAGTTCGATCAATTCGGCGACTGGTATCTGTTCCGCAATCCGGCCTTTGTGCGCAGGGTTTTCCGAGGCAACGACCGCAAGGCTGCGGATCATTTCTGGTATGACGTGCGCTCGGATTGATCGCCTCCAGCGATGCAACCCGCATTTTGTCCTTTCGGGGCGTGCGACGGAACTGTCAAATGTGATGGTTGGATCGGGCGGGTTGGACAGGCCGCAATTCCTATCCATGTTTCGTGTTGGCTCGATCTCTGAAACCTCCATCCCCACACTGACATTTGCGAATTGTGAATTCCTCCGCGAACAGCCACCGCAAGCCTGCGTTTTCGCTGATTGAAATGGTCACTGTCATCGCAGTGCTGACCATTCTCATGCTCGCGGGCGTCAGTCTGATGAAAGGCAACGGCCCGCAGGCGCGCAAGGCCGGTGCGGATTTGCTGGCGGGCATTATCGAGCAGGCGCGTGCCTCCGCCATCACCACGCGTGGCAACGTGTTGCTCGCCATTGCGGAACCGGGCGATCTCCCCGCAGGCGACGAACGCTGCCAAGTCGGTTTATTTCAGATCAACGAGGAGAATTGGAAGGACGAAGATGCCGAGGTGATGAAAGGCATCCTGATAAGCCGTTGGAAAACTCTGGAAACCGGAGTGGTTCTGTTAGGCGGCAAAGTGGACGGTGTGGAAAACCCGTTGGATGGCTCGAAGCGCACGATCACCTATGGCAGCGATGCCAAACCGCAGTCAGTGAAAGTCCGCGTCATCGGCTTCAACTCGCGTGGTGGACTGCGACTGCCCGCAGGCTCTTCACCCATCGTCATGCGCATCGCCGAGGGCAACTACCGCAGCGGGGTTGCCACTCCCTTCAAACGCGCCGACTCCCAAACCATTTCCGAGAACCGCCTTAAAATCGGCCGCATCATCGCACGCCCCTATCGCATCGACGGATGAACGCGCCGCACCCATCAGCTCATAAAACGCGCGGAGCCACCTTGATGGAGGCGGTCATCGCCATCGGCGTGCTGGCCGTCGCCATCCCGATGGTGTTTGGAACTCTAGCAGAATCCGGCAAGGCCGGCATGTCCTCGCAGGCGGAAACTCGCGCCACTTGGATCATCCCGGCCTGCATGGATGAGATCCGCGCTTCCCGCGAAGGAAGACCGCAGTATTTCTCCGCCACCACCACCGGTCAGACCTTTCCACCTACAGGAGAAATTTGGGCGCTCGGGTTTTCCGATGAAGGCAAGCCGCTCGGCAAACTCTCCAAGGCCGGATACGAAAAAGGCACCAAACAACTCGACGGAAAAACCGTGCGTTACATCGCGACACTTAGCTCTACCAAGGATGTTGCTAGAGACGGATTCCCCGCAATGCTACGCGTGGATCTGACACTCGAATATCCTGCGGCGGTCGGAGTCGCGAAACGCAGCAAGCTCGACTTCCACACTCGCATGCCATGATGCCATCGTCATTCAGCCGTGGATTCTCGCTCATCGAGCTGATGTGCTCGATGCTCATCGGCTCGATCTTGCTGCTGGCCGCTGCCGCGTTGTTAGGCAGCGCAGGCGATGGCTATGAACGCGTGGGCGGCTCCGTCTCCGCAGAGCGCGAGGCCCGTGCGCTTATCACACAGCTCACTTCGGATCTCTCCACCGCGCGTTTCCACAAGGATGGTGTGATGAAAAAATCCTCCACCTCATGGCCTGCGGATACGCTGGGTTTCTTAAGCCTCCAGCCCGAGCAGGCGCAGACGGACGAGGGCCGCATTGGTGATCTCTGCGCGGTGAATTACGCGCTCAGGGATCTCACTATCAAGGGCAGGACCGTGCGCTGCCTGATGCGTGGTTTTCGCGAGAGCAAGGATACCTTCAAGGCGCTTGAGAACGACAAGGTCGCCTCGCTTTTTACCGCGCGGCCCGATCATGATGAACCCGTCGCCTTCGGTGTCGTTTCCTTCGAGGCGACTCCGAAGTCTCTCGATGAAAGCGGCAAGTGGATCGACTGGGTGAAGGACGATAAGATCGGCCCGCAGGCGCTCGACGTGCGGCTCGTCATCGCTCGCCGCAATCTCGCTGTGCAGCTCAAGCAGCCGGTTGACTGGGATGGCGGTGGCAAGTTGTTAGGAGAGCCAACTCAAGCGGAGCTGAACAAGAACCTTGAGGTGTATGGAACCCTGATCCGCTACGGAAACGATGAGAATCCCTAGCTCCCACCACCCTGCGCGAGTGGCGGCGGGATTCACCCTACCCGCCATCCTCATCGTCACCGGCGCACTGCTCATCCTCGCGGTGGGAATTCTGTTAGTGGCTAGCATCGAGCGCAGCACCGCGCGCTCCTTCGTGGAGCGCCAGCGCGCGGATCTCGCCGCCCTCGCCGCGCTAGAGGATGTTCGTGGCATCCTCACGAAGGAGGCGGGAAACGATGACTTCATCGTCATTTCATCCACACTCGCCGCGCCGATCACGAAGGACCGCGATCGTGCGCCATTCCTCTTCCTCGCGCGTGGCAAGGTGGAGGGTTCCAAATACAAGTATCGTTACGTGCCGCTGTTCAGTTCCTCGCCAGCCAAACCCGTGCCTGCGGATACGGACACGCTCGCCGCTCCGAAGCCGGAGGATTTCCTGAACACCGATGACAAGGCGCGCATCCGGTTTTCCGCGCTTCCTTATCTGGATAAAGTGCAGGCGGACTGGCTTCCTGTTAGAAACAGCAAGGGTAAAACCATCGCGCGTTATGCCTACTGGGTGGAGGATCTTCAGGCGAGGATCGATCCGGCGATTGTTGGAAACCTCGATAGCGAAACGCAGACCCACGCTCGTGAAGGCCATCCGTTTCCCGCTCCCGGTCTTGATGATCCGGCCACTGGCAAGAAGGACCAACGCGCGTTGAACCAAGTCGCCTTGTATGCGATCGACCCTGCGGCGACCGATAAGGATCAAGCCCAGACCGGGCGCACTCTCATCGACAATCGCAAGCTGCTTGTTTCACCGGAATCCCTGTTGGCCGCCGCTGCCGTGATCCCGCCGCTCACGCGCGATGGCGCGGGTCATCTGTTAGACCCCAAGGCTCGTGTTGTGGAAGAGTCTCTGGTCAGCGGCATCCAGCCTTATGATGAACAGCCGCTCGTGCCGTTCCTGCCCGGTATTGATCCTGCGGCGTCTGGAAAACCGAAACTCAACCTGAACCGCATCGTTGCGAAGGGAGGTCGTGACGCGGTGGAGGAGATGGCGGCTTTTATCGATTCGGCTTTTCCCACCTTCGTGGATCGCAAAGGCGGTTTCCCGGATAACTATGTGAAAACCCTCGCCGCCAACGCCATCGACTACGCGGACAAGGACAACAATGCCACGCTGGAGGACGGGCAGTTTCGCGGCATCGACACGTATCCACTCACCACCGAGATCGCGCTTCAAGTCGCTTACAATGGCATGTCGGTCGAAAACGGCAGGCAGATTCTCAATTTTAAAATCAGGCTCTTCGCGGAACTCCACAATCCGACAAATCTCGGTGTGTCCGGCAAGGCGCGAGTGAGTTACGAAGTCGCGTTGCAGGCCGAATCGTTTGGCGCTGGCACCGTAAATCCACCTTTCGATAGTAGTGCGCTTCTTGATGATCCGACCACATCTCACAATCTGGACAAGATCGGCGGCAGATACTGGTCGAAGTCCACGGACATCAATCTCGCTCCCAATGAATTCAAATGCTATGAGTTCGCGACCGTCACCTATCGTATGGATCAAGGGACCGTCGCCGATAATCCAATTGTTGAAAATACTCCTTTCAGCTTGCTGGAGGCCCCGGGTGCAAGCGGTTGTTCGTTGATGTGGAACGATGACATCGTGGAGAGGCAGCAGGGAATGATACGCCAGCAGGGTTTCATCTACGATGTCACCAACGGGGTCAGGATTGGTGGATATCGGGTGAATGAAAAAGATGTTCTCACCAAGGCGCATTACCCCGCCTTGCTTTACAACAAGCCTTTTCCTTCTTCCACATGGTACGGTAACACTGGTGATCCTAGGATCAGCCATTACATGAACCGCTCGAATAACACGCCGCTGGAAGACAGCGCGTATCCCGAAAACGCGAGTCCGAACCGGCGCTCCGTGCGTTATGAGGTCTATGAGGATGACTCTCCGGAGAAACCCAAAGTTTACGCGCGCATGCTGCCTTCTGAGTGGGCGGATGGAGGACATGATTCCGCCGTTGGAGCATGGAAGAACGGTGCCAAAGACACGACGATACTCACCGATCCCAAGTTCAACTTCCCATACGATCCTGACGCGAAGTACTCGGCCATCCAGATGATTTCCAACCGTGGCTATTACTTCAGCACCACCGAGCTGGGCCGGCTTTTTGATCCACTCATGTTCGCGCCCACATTCGCGAAGGCGGCGGATACGACGAGTTTTAGGAGCAAAAGTATAATGCCTGCGGGCGAGGTGTCATGGCCCGATGCGAAGAGCGGACAAGGCAGCCCTCTTTATGGTGGCGGCAACACCTTGCGTATCGGCCGCCCGGAGCATTCGGCCTTCAATTTCGACGGGGATAAGCAGAACCGCGCGATTGGTCTGCTGGATCTATTCCACTGCGGTAAACCCGCTGCGGGCGATGCTCAAGCACGCGGTCCCGTTGTCGCGATTCATGGGCAGGTCAACGTGAACACCGCTTCGCGTGACGCGCTGCGTGCGCTCGCGGCGGGTGCGCTGGTGATGGACCCGAAGCTCTCGAAGACCACCGACACCGTGCATGTGCTTGCGCCGAAGATGGCCCGCCCTGTGGATGCACTGAAGCTGGATGCGCCCAAGATCACCTTATTGGCGGATACTATCGCGGACGCGGTGATTTCCGGCAGGCCGTATGGCAGCACCTCACGGATCGCTCTCGCCAGGGATGCCAGCGGCAGGGAGGTGTTTGGAAATCGCGATCTCTATCCAGATGCGAAGGATGTCCAGTGGACCGATGCGGCGGCGGAAGAAGTGTTTGCACGCGTCTATCAGGCGGCTTCCGTCCGTTCCCGGAACTTCCGCGTCTGGATCGTCGCGCAATCATTGGCACCTGCGGATTCGACATCATCCGCCGCGGAGGTGTTGTCGGAAATCCGGAAGGCATACACTCTCATCGCCGATCCCGGAAAGCGCGCGCAGGACGGGGCCATCATTCCTGAAAACATCAACATGAGGGTAATCAGTTCAAATGACTTCTAAACATTCTGCCAGAATGGAATGCTGTGATGGTGTTGTGTTTCACCCATCGAGAGACAGTATGGAGTTCAAGCTTCAGCTTGCCTTCGTGAAGAGCACGCTAAAGCGCGAACTCCTGACAATCCTGCGGACCGTCACGCTCGGAGTGCTGCTTTTGGCGATGACGGGCCTGCATGCCCAGACGCCCGGTGAAGCAGGCAGTCCGCGTGGTTTCCTGCGCATGCTCAATGCCGTCGGCAGCGGCACGGGCAAGCTGGAGTTCCGCTTGGATGGCGCGAAGGTGCGCGCGGAGGGATATGAATTCGGCGATGTCACCGGCGGGATTCCGAGGAAACCCGGCACCTACAAAATTTCATTCCGTCGTGAGGGCGTGGAGTCTGCGGAAAGCAGCATCGAGGTCGTCAAAAACCAGACCGCCACTTTGATTCCATTTGTCGAACAGATCCCTGCGACCAAGGAGAAGCCAGCTTATTGGAAGATCCGCGTCCTCAAGTTGAAGCAACAGGAATCCGAGGACAAACGCACCGCGACCATCGTCAACGTGACGCGCGAAGCCGAGTTGAAGGTTGAGATCGGGCGCAAGGATGAGACTTGGGAAACGCTCATGGTCAAACGTCTCGATCTTGCGCGGACGGCGATCCAGCAAGGTTCCGGCTATGTGCCGCTGAGAACCGGTGGCAAGGATCTGAAGCCGCTGTCGGTCGGTTCATCAGGAAATTTCGTGGCGGTGCTTTATGAAGATGCCGAGGGAGTGATCTGCTCAAGGAACTTCCAGGATTACAAGTATCTGAGTGCGGAGTGAATTCGGGAACCTTTGGACTGCGGCGAGCATCGCCGCTTTGGCTGTGGAGTTGGTTAGTGCATCGCGGCTTGTTCCCAATCACTAGGACTGCCCGCATAGATGCTTGCGTGGGATGCCCGAACTTCGGGGGAAACGCACACGTCACCCTCAAAGCGGCGATTTTCGCCGCAGTCCAAAGCCCTTGGACTGCGGCGAGCATCGCCGCTTTGGCGGTGAAGTATGTTTGCACAACACCGCTTGTTCCCAATCACCAAGACTTCCCGCATACATGCTTGCGTGGGATGTTTGAGCTTCCGGGGGAACGCACACGTCACCCTCAAAGCGGCGATTTCCGCCGCAGTCCAAAGCGGATTCGCCTTTATCCCATCCGAGTGAATTCGAAGATTGAGAAACCGCAGCGTTGCCCGGATGTTTCCAGCCATGCGCCGCCTTCGCAATGATCTGCCTTACACCTTTCGTCCGCCGCGTGTGAGCCGATGGCTGCGGCCGCTCGGGTTGCTGGTGAACCGCGCCGTGCATCTCGGTCGCAAGTACCGCATTGAAACAATCCGCGAGGATGGCTTCGAGCGCGTGCGCGAGTTATGCGATGAAGGTCACTCGCTGCTGCTTGCACCGAACCATTCCGATCACTCCGATCCGCACGTCATCATGGAACTCGCATCGCGCCATGGGCTGCATCCGCTTTTCATGGGCGCGCGTGAGATCTTCGAGGTCAGCCCCACCGCCGCGTGGGCCTTGCAAGGCATGGGCGTTTTTTCCGTGGACCGCGATGGACCGGACATCTCCGCCATCAAGACCGCCATCACCATTTTGGAACGCGGCGCTGATCCGCTCGTCATCTTTCCCGAGGGTGAAATCTATCACCACCACCGCCGGCTCGATCCACTCAACGAAGGCGTGGCCTCCATTCTTCTTAAAGCCGCCGCAAGAATGGAGAGTGGGAGGAAAGCCTTCCTCATCCCTGTGGCGCTGCGTTTTCACCATCATCCCTCAGTGGAGGAAACCTTCCGCGACCGTCTCTCGAAGCTCGAAGACCGCATCGGCTGGACGCCGAAACCCGCGATGCCCATCGACGAACGCATGGTCCGCCTCGCCATCGGCGTGCTCGCCCTCAAGGAAACCGAGTTCCTCAACCGCGCGGGAACCGGTGACATTCAGGAACGCCTTTCCCAGCTTTGTGAAAACCTGCTCACCGAAGTGGAGTCCCGCTATCCGAAGGACGCCAAGGCCAGCACGCCGCCCGAACGCGTGCGCGCCCTGCGCTTCCGCATCCGCCGCCGTCTCCTTGATTTGGAAAAACCTCCCACTCCCACGGAACGAGAAATCCTGCTTGATGATCTCGACCGCGTCTTCAGCGCGCTCCAGGCGCACAGTTACATCGGCGATTATCTGTTAGGTGATCCCACTACGGATCGTCGCGCGGAGATGATCATGAAGCTGGAGGAGGATCTTCTCGGTTTCCCCACCTATCCCATCGCCCGCACCGCCATCGTCACCGCCGGCGAGCCGATCCCCGTCAGCGATCTTCTAACAAACGGCGGACTGCCCGCCAAAGGCGGAGCGGAACCACTTACCGAGTTGCTGGAGAAGAGGCTGGGGGAGATGCTGAAGTAGGGAGGGTGGAGGTCTCCTCCACCCATGCGGCACGAGACGTGCCGCCTCCTTATCTCAAACCGCCACATCCACCGTGAGATCTCCACCCAGGGACTCGATGGCGTTTGTTAGAACGGATGGATCGGAGTCTTCACTGATGGAGATGATGCCGTGGGCGCGGAACATCGACTGGCCTGTCATGGGTGCGCTTTCGAGGCCGGTGGTGAGTTCTTCGATGTTGCCGCCGGCGCGGGCGATGGCGGTGGTGAGTTCGCGCACGATGCCGGGGCGGTCGTTGCCGACGACATCGACGATGAGGGTGCGGCGTTTGACAGGCACCGCCACGCTCTCGCGCACGGCTTGCACGGTGAGGCCGTGGTTTCCCGGAGCTTGGAGTTCGCGCAGCAGAGCATCGGCGGAATCGGCGGGGCACTCGATGCGGACGATGCCTGCGAACTGTCCGGCGAGGCGGGCCATGCGGCTTTCCAGCCAGTTGCCGCCGTGGCGGGCCACGGTTTCCGCGAGGCTGTTCACAAGGCCTGGGCGATCACTGCCGAGCACGGTCATGATGAGTTGGGATTTCATAACGCAAGAAGAGCAGGGCGGCGGGGGAATGCCAGATTTTCTTCCCTCCGGCCTTGTGGAACCGGAAAAGGGCAGGCAGTCTGGCCGCGATTCCAACGTCCCACACCATGGCCAACGAACATCCGTTCCAAATGCTTTTCGAGACCCTCGGTCGCCTTCCCATCGCCCATGCGGAATCGGTGAACCGGCAGGCGTATGAAATCCTCTACGACATCCTTTCGGTGCCCGTGGAGAAGACGGGCCGCTGTGTGCTGCTGCGCGCGCCGCGTGCCGGACATGGTAAAACGCACCTGCTCTCACGCATCCAGCATCATCTGGGATCGAGTCACGAGTTCATCCCGCTGCATGCTTCGTTCGGTTGTCAGATCGATGCGGCGTCGGTGATTGACGATACGCTGCGCCGCTTGCTGCGTCCGCTGCCCGCGTCGGGTGGCCTGTGTGTGCTGGACTTGGTGACGAGGCGGCTTTTCGCAAGTGCGCTGCAACCGCTAGTCGGCTCCGGTGAGGTGCCATGCCAGGACCGCGAGGGTGCTCTAACAGCGCTGCGCACGCGGCCGATCGAGACCTTTGACTTCCATCATCCCAACGCGGTGACGGCACACTGGGCGCGCGAAAATTTCGAGGTGCTAGGCCAGCGTCTGAGCGTGGAGATCGCGCAACGCTGCGGCTTGCCTGCGCGTGAGGTCGCTTTCTGGGTGGACGCGTTGTTCCGCTTCGCAGCCACGCCGGTGGAGAATCCGGTGCGCCTGCGCGTGCTGGCGGATGTAGTGCATGCCGGAAACCCGGGCGATGGTGTGTTGATGGAGCGTCTTGAGGCGCTGCTCGGCATGCTGGCGCAACTGATGCGCGTGGTGCTGGTGGCCGATGACCTTGAAGGCTTTTCCTCGGATGAAACTGCAGCTCTCAGACTCGCGGCGTTTCTTGGAGCTTTGCGCCAGTCGGTGGAGCGGCTGGACGTCATTCTCTCGCTCAATCAGGACATTTGGGAAACCGCTTTCATGCCTCGTCTGAGCGGTGGTCTTGCGGATCGCCTGTCTGAAGTGGTGGTGGAGTTGAACCCGCTCACTGAGGATGAAATGCTGGCGTTGTTAGAATCCCGCGTGCCGGGTCTGGGGGTGCGCGTGCTAGCGAAGGTGGACCGCGATTCTGCCGGCTCCCATGCGCGCGGCCTGATCCGTGCGGCGGGAGTGGCATGGCTGCGGGCCTCTGCCATGGATACTCCGCCAGTGCCGCCAAGTGCGCCGGTGGTGGCGGTTGTACCGCCGCCGGAAGTCCCGCCGCAGGCGATACCGGAAACGATTTCTCCACCGCCTGTCGCAGTTGAGTCGCCGCCTGTCGTCGTCGCGCCTGTGATCGTAGAAGCACCGCCAGTGATCGAGTCACCGTTCATCGCTGCCGAGCCTGTGTGCGAGGAAACTCCGAGTCCCGAGCCGCAGCCGGAAGTGAAGCAGGAAAGGGGAGTGGACCCCACGCTCGCGATTTCCTTCCTTGCTAAGGAAGCCGCCGCCGCGTCTTCAGAGCCGGAGGTCATCGCTCCAGTGGTGGAGTCGCCGTTCCAGGCTGCGGTTTCCGCCGCGCCAGAGCAGGTCGAGGTTACTACTCCCGAGCCAGTCATCCAGCCGATAGCGGAAGCGCCGGTCGTAATCGCTCCGGCGGAGTCGCCCTTCCAAGCCGCCGCTCCGGCACCCGAGCCACCGGTTTTCAAACCCGAGCCTGCACCTGCTTTCGTTCCGCCAGAGGTCTTCCAACCCGCTCAGGAAACGCCAGTTTTCCAAGCTACGCCCGAGACCCCAGCCGCCGTGCCCATCATCGCGGAAACTCCCGAAACACCCGCGCAGCCCCCCGTCCCGGATACTGACCGCGTGGACGATCTGCTGCGGCAGTTCCGCGAGCGCTATGGCCGCGGCAGCATGTGAAAAAATTCACAAACCCCTTGCGAGCGTGGTCCTTTGGCTGCTTATTCGCGCGGCAACGGCATGAGCAATTCCACCACCGAAATCGAGGCTCCAGACACCATCGCGCGCGCCGCCCGCGCTGCGGACAGCTACCACGCGGAAACCGATGACCTCGTCGGCGAGCGCATGGTCCTGAACATGGGGCCGTCCCATCCCGCCACCCACGGCGTGCTCCGTCTGGTGCTGGAACTCGATGGCGAAATCATCGCCAAGGCCGAGCCGGACATCGGGTTCCTCCATCGCGGCGATGAGAAGATCGCGGAAAACATGCACTACAACCAGTTCGTGCCCTACACGGACCGTCTCGACTACCTCGCGCCGCTCGCCAACAACGTCGCCTACGCCTGTGCCGTCGAGAAACTCATGGACTGGACGCTGCCACCGCGCGGCCAAGCTCTGCGTGTGCTCTGCTGCGAGCTGGCCCGCATTTCCTCCCACATGCTCGGCGTCGGCGTCTGCGCCATGGACGTCGGGGCCATGACCGTCTTCCTCTACACCTTCACCGAGCGCGAGAAGATCTACAACCTCTGCGAACAACTCACCGGCGCACGTTTCACCACCTCCTACACCCGTGTCGGTGGACAGCTTCGCGACATGCCGCCCGGATTTGAAGAAGCGGTTAGAAAATTCCTCACCGAGTGCGAAGTCACCATCGGAGAAATCTCCAAGCTGCTCGATAAGAACAAAATCTTCCTCGATCGCATGGTGGACATCGGCGTCATCAGCCGTGAGTCCGCCATCGCCTGGGGCATGACAGGCCCGAATCTCCGCGCCTCCGGCGTCGCGCGCGATTTGCGTAAGGACAGCCCCTACCTCGGCTATGAAAACTATCAGTTCGATGTGCCCATCGCCGACGAGGGCGACTGCTACGCACGCTATCAGATTCGGATGGAGGAAATGCGCCAGTCCGTGAGTCTCTGCCGCCAAGTGCTCGACACCATGCCGCCCGGCCCGGTCAACCTCGCCGACTCCAAAAGCATGCTGCCCGCCAAAGAGCGCGTGATGATGTCCATGGAGGAACTCATCCACCACTTCATCGTCTCCACCCAAGGCGTGGACGCGCCAGCGGGCGAAGTCTATTTCGCAGCAGAAAACCCCAAGGGCGAGCTGGGTTTCTACATCCACTCCAAAGGCGGCGGCGTGCCCTACCGCCTCAAAATCCGCAGCCCCTCATTCTGCAATCTCTCCATCACTTCCCGCCTGCTTCCCGGCCACATGGTTTCCGACATCCCGGCCATCCTCGGCTCGCTCGACTTTGTGATGGGCGAGTGTGACCGCTGATGTTATCGCTTCCCTCGTCATGAATACCAAAGTTCAAATACTCATCGGGTGTCTGCTTGCCGCCACCGCCACCGCCGAATTCCGCACTTGGACCCGCAGTGACGGGAAAACTGCTGAACTTGATCTGTCCGCTGTCACCGATGCGGATGGCGAAAAAACCGGCGAGTTCAAGATGCGCAACGGAAAGTCCGTGAATCTCAAGGCTTCTGGATTAATCGAGTCCGATGCAAAACTGCTCGCCGAGTGGAAACCCGCAGCCACTGCCACCACGGATGCCGCAGCCGCGAGCGTGTTCGACGAAGTGCTCGATGGCAATCTAGTCAAACTCAGTGGCAAGTCGCTCAAATCCTTCAAGGATTTGAAAAAACCCACGAAGTATTATGTCTTCTACTACACAGCCTCGTGGTGCGGCCCGTGCCAGCAATTCACGCCCTCACTGGTAGAATTCTACCAGAAGAACAAGAACGACAAATTCGAGTTGGTTCTCATCACCAGCGACGGGGAGGAGGCAGACATGGAGGAATATGCGGTGTCCAAGAAGATGCCCTGGCCGCAATTGAAACTCAAGAAGGCCGAGGACTTCAAAAAGCAGTTCAAGCACGGCGTGAGTGGCATACCGTCCGTGATCGTCTGCGATCTTGAAGGCAAAATAGTCACCGCCAATGGCCGCGATCTCGACGCGCTCGGCACGCTTTTGAAATAACCATGTCATCCTCTATTCTTCAGGATTCCATCGCCTCGCACGAAACACCCGGCACGCAATTCCACGCGCCGTTCCAGGTGACGCCGAATCTCGAAGCCGAGGCCGATGAGCGCATCTCCCACTACCCGGCGAGTAAGCGCTCCGCCACATTGCCGCTGCTCCACATCGTGCAGCACAGATTCGGCTACATCTCCGCTCCGGCCATCGAGTGGGTGGCTGCAAAGCTTGATCTGGAACCGATCAAGGTGCTCGAAGTCGTCACGTTTTATCCCGGCTTCCGCCAGTCCGCTCCGGGGAAATTCCACATCCGCGTCTGCCGCACCTTGTCCTGCGCGATGGGCGGCTCCTACGAGTTGATGGAGCGCCTTTGCGAACTCACCGGCATCGACCGCTCGCAGAGTGATTCGCATCACCATCCCATCGCCGTTTCGCCCTGTGGGAAATTTTCCGTAGAGTTCGCAGAGTGCCTCGCCTCCTGCGGCACCGCGCCTGTGTGTCTGGTCAATGATGATTTCCACGAAGGCATCGCCGCCAGCAAAGCGGAAGAGCTACTCGCGCAATATGGAGAAGGGGATTGAATCCCCTTTCTTTCACAAGCCCAAGTCTTCGAACTCATCTCAACGTCCCCCGTGCGAAGAAAGGGGATTTTAATCCCCTTCTCCATATTTGGAATCTCCATGTTCCTGGATCGAGACAAGAAGATCGACAAACACCGGGTGAACCTACCGCACTGGCAGCAGGGTGAAGTTTGGTTGTTTGTCACCTGGAGGCTTGCCGATTCCTTGCCAGAGCCGGTGGTGCGCAAACTGAATGAGCACCGGAAACTTTGGCTGGCAGCACACCCGAAGCCATGGACGGATGAGGAAAGAAAAACACATAACCGGCTTTTCACCCTCGCCTTCGAGGCATTGCTGGATGACGCGCACGGGAGCTGCGTATTGAGGGAGCCAGCCATGTCCGGTATCGTAGCGGATGCTCTGCTGCACTTCCACGAGCAGCGCTATGCAATGGATCATTTCGTGGTGATGCCGAACCATGTGCATGTGCTTTTTCATCCGCTGGCTGAAAACAAACTGGAGGACATCGTGGGATCATGGAAGCGCTTCACTGCCCGCGAAATGAATCGGCAACTGAGCCGGGAAGGCGCGCTCTGGCAAAGCGAGTATTGGGACCGGCTGGTGAGGGGAGAAAATCACTTCCGCTGGGTGCGAGAATACATCGCAAGGAATCCAGAGAAGCTGCCACCCGGCACCTTCCGCCTCTGGAAATATGGAGAAGGGGATTGAATCCCCTTTCTTTCACAAGCCCAAGTCTTCGAACTTATCTCAACGTCTCCCGTGCGAAGAAAGGGGATTTTAATCCCCTTCTCCATATTGGAAGAAAGGGGATGCAATCCCCTTCTCCATAGTCTCCAATCTCCGCGCACGCCTGATGTCCGAGAACTTCTACCAGCAAACTACCACCGCGCCCGCAACGGCGTTCGATGTCTCGCTGCGCCCGCCCGCGTTTTCAGAATTCATCGGCCAGGAAAAGGTGAAGGACCGCTTGCTTCTGATGTTGGAGGCAGCGAAACGCCGTAGCGACGTGCTCGACCACGTCCTGCTCTCCGGCCCGCCCGGTTTGGGGAAAACCACACTCGCCAACCTGATCTCGAAAGCCGCAGGCACCCAGCTCCACACCACCTCCGGCCCGCAGATCGAAAAAGCGGGCGACCTCGCTGGCATCCTCACCAACATCCAGAAGGGCGACATTCTTTTCATCGATGAAATCCACCGTCTCCACCCGGCCATCGAGGAATACCTCTACCCGGCGATGGAAGATTTCCGCCTGGACATCATCATCGACTCCGGCCCGTCCGCGCGCTCGATCCAGATCAACCTGCCACGCTTCACCCTCGTCGGCGCGACCACCCGCTCCGGCATGCTCACCGCCCCGCTGCGCTCGCGTTTCGGATTGGTGAACCGCCTCGATTACTACACGCACGAGGAACTCGCCCTCATCATCGAACGCTCCGCAGGTTTGTTAGATGTGCCCATCGACCGCTCCGGCGCGATGGAAATCGCCTCACGCGCCCGCGGCACGCCACGCGTGGCAAACGCCTTGTTACGCTGGGTCCGTGACTTCGCACAGGTCCGGGCTGAGGGCCACATCGACGGCAAGATCGCCGATGCCGCGCTCGCCATGATCGAGATCGACTCACAGGGCCTCGATGAAATGGACAAGCGCCTGCTCGAAGTGCTCATCTACAAATTCAACGGTGGCCCGGTCGGCCTGAACTCGCTGGCTGTTGCAGCAGGCGAGGATGCGGCCACCATTGAAGAGGTCCACGAGCCATTCCTCATCATGCAGGGTTATCTCACGCGCACGCCGCGCGGTCGCATGGCCATGCCATCCGCCTACACGAAAATCGGCGCGCCGCCGCCACCCGCCGGGCAGGAAGACCCGCAGTCGGATTTGTTCTGATAGGGAAACCATGGACTGCGAGCAGCCTGCTGCCGCTTTCGCTACGCAGCCAGCTGCGGCGAAGACTTGGGCAGCCCCGTGCCAGCAGGCTGGCTACGGAAAGCGGCAGCAGGCTGCACGCAGTCCAAGTCACTCAAGTTTCGGCGGGATGCCGCCGCCGGGCCAGATTTGTTCGAAGTTGTTAGGTGGTTTTTCGGCTTGGCGGATGAGTCCATCGGCGGTGAGGGCGAACCATGGGCGGATGTCGCCGCCGAGGCATTCGATGGTTTGCAGGGTCCAGATGTTACAGACGCGCGGGATGTAATACGAATGGCGGGACTGGAGCTGCACGCCTTTGCCCCAACTGGAGGCGCAGAGGACGATGGGTTTTCCGTCCGGGCCGGTGGCGCAGCATTCGTTGAGGAACTTTGCCAACGCGGGGCCGCTATCTCGTGGCACGAGTTTCCGATAGATGCGCTGGTGGGGAAGGACTTCGGCGACGTTCCAGTTTGATGGGATAACCTCCATCACGGAAGCGGTGGGGGTGAAGAGCACGCGGAAGAGTTTCCACTTCGTATCGATGCCTTGCTCGGAATAGGCGTCGCGGTTTCCCCAGCTCATGGTGACGTAGCGGGCGCTGCCGATGCCTGCGGGAGGGACGAAGCCGGATTCCAGCAGCCAATCGTAGGGAAAGGTCATGCCGGTGTGATACTTGTCCGCTGTGAGCCAGACGAGCACGTCGGGATCGCGGGCTTCCACTCGCGTTTGAGGAGGGCTGTTAGAAGGAGCGCCCTTGGTCTGGATGGGCAGGCGGATGCCGCAGGAAGACAGCAGTGCGGCGGCAAGCAGCGCGGCGAGTCTTCCAAGGATCTGCGGCAGGCGCATCACGCGGGGAGGAACGAGCAGATGTATTCGCAGATGCTGTCTTCCACCGTGATGGTGAAGCCGCTGTTGCCGGGGACATCGAAGGATGCGCCCGCCGCCACGGTGAGGACGGCGGTGCTGCCATCTAAGACGACCTCGCAGGAGCCTGCGATGATTTCCATGCGCTCGGGAGCGGCGGTGCCGAAGTGGAACTTGCCAGGATAGATGAGACCGAGGGTTTTCTTGGAAGCATCCGCGAAATGCACGGTGTGGGAGACGACCTTGCCGTCGAAGTAGATGTTGGCCTTGGAATCGACGGTGACGTTTTGGAATGAAGTCATGGAGTTATGGTAAGAGGATTATTCAGTGGGGAGACCGGCTTCTTTCCATGCATCCCAGCCGCCGGAAAAGATCGCGGCGGGATAGGTGAAACCGGAGAGATGATTGGCGACGGCGCGGGCATCCGGACAGGTGATGCTGCTGCAATAGACGATGATGGTTTTGCCTGCTGCGAGCGCGGCTTTGATTTCGCCCTCGCGCTTGTGGATGGCTTCGTCGCAATCCTTCTTGGGCAAGTTGATGGCACCGGGGATGTGGCCGAGTCCGTAGAAGAAACCCAGGCGCGCATCAAAGATCAGCGCCTTATCAGACTGTTGGAGTTGGAAGACCTGATCGAGCGAGATGGATGTCAGCTCGCCACGGCCATTCATGCGCGGGGGCTTCTTGTATTTCGGTTTTTCCGCAGCGGCGGGCTTGGCAGCGGGCGGCTGCGGTACCACGCAGGCTGTCAGAGCCAGCGCGAGGATGGGCAGTGCGGTGATGGCGCGGAAGCCGGTCATTTGACGATTTCTAGCAGCTCGACATCGAACACCAGCGTTCCCGAGGGAGCGCCCGGAGGTGCATTGTCACCGTAGGCGAGTTTACCGGGGATCCAGAGGCGGCGTTTTTCACCTTCGACCATGAGCTGCACGCCCTCGGTCCAGCCGGGGATTACTTGGTTGAGCGGGAAAACGATCGACTCACCACGCATCACGGAGCTGTCGAAGAGTTTGCCATCGGTGGTCCAGCCGGAGTAGTGGACTTTCACTTGGTCTTCCGCTTTTGGATGCACGGTGCCGGTGCCTTTGGTGATGACGCGGGAGGCGATGCCTGATGCGGTTTTCTCGGCGCTCTCGGGAGCCTTTGCCACATCTTCAGGAACAGCGGGCGGCTTTGGAGCGGCCTTGATGCCGAGTAGTTCGACATCGAACACGAGCAGTCCACCGGGACGACCGCCGCCGGGGTTTTCTCCGTAGGCGAGGCCTGCGGGAATCCAGAAGCGGCGCTTCTCGCCTTCGACCATGAGCTGAAGGCCTTCGGTCCAGCCTTTGATTACGCCATTGAGTGGGAAGCTGGCGGGCCGACCATTTTTCACGGAGCTGTCGAAGAGTTTGCCGTCGGTGGTCCAGCCGGAGTAGTGAACGGTCACGGTATCGGCAGCGGCGGGTTTCTTGTCGCCCTTGCCGGCTTGCAGGACTTTGGAGGCGAGGCCGGATTCGGTTTTCACGGCATCGGCGGGAGCGGCGGCAACATCGGCAGGAGTTTCAGGCATGGTCGGGGCTGGGGTAGGGGATTCTTCGGTTTGAGCGTTGAGGCTGATGGCAAGAGCCAAGCTCGCCGCGTGAGGGGCGAGGGATCGCAAGGATTTCGTGATGAAATGCATGGCCGGAGGCTCGACCGGAGCGGGCGCATCTGTCAATCCTTGGAATGCGCTGCGGGTATCCATAGATTGGTTGGTTTTTTGGGATATGAAGACTGCCGAGAAAGCGAAGAGGGCGTTTGGAAAAGCGCCGGTCCTTGATATGGCGACTTGCAAGGTCGCCACTCCGGGGGGGGGCTGGCAAAGATACTTCAGTGAAGACATGGGCAGCGCCCTGTCAGCAGACTGACTGCGGAAAAGCGGCAGCAGGCTGAAGGCAGTTCAAAGTTCCCCAGTCGGAAACCCGAAGTAGAGAGGGAAACTTCTCGATCATCCGCGTCCATCAGTGGTTCTCATTTTCTGGAAGAGGGGCGACCGAAGGATGGGACACCGTGGGAAATGCGTTTCATGTAAGCGGCTGGGGGCAATGGATGGTCCACACAGCAAGCCAAGTGCCATTCACGACTTGGCAGGGCCGACGCATCTAAAATTGGAAATTTGAACCGCAAAGACACAGAGGTCGCAAAGGATTATGAAAATGGGAAAATGAAATCAGAAGATCATCCGAGAAAACGACACTAAGATTACTCAGTCTTCTCTGCGTCCCTTTGCGGCTTCGCGGTAGATCCTGTCTTTTTGATGCGCAGCACGGCACGACTTGGCTTACCATGGGTCCGAGGCGCAGCCACGGTTATTGAGAGTGGTCTGGCAGCTTGGTCCACCACTGGCAGCGTGCTGCGATCCACTACAGGCAATCCGTCAGAGGGCTTGGCGCTGGTGGTGTTCAACGATGCAAACGCAACTCCCAGCGGAGTGATTTCGCAATCGTTTCCCACTGTGCCGGGCCAAAGCTACCGGCTGACATTCGACACCGGCATCATTGCTTACATCAACGCGTCGCAAACGATGTCTCTCGATGTGTCTGGTGTGAGTCCGCCGCTTACCCGCCGCTACACGATGACCCGCAGCGGAGGCCCCAATCTGCAATGGACCGCGCGTGCGGAAACTTTCACTGCCAGCGGAGACACGGCGATCCTCACGTTTCGGGACATGTCATCCGCCACCAACTCAGTTGATCTGTTGTTAGGTAAAGTGCGCGTCACTCGTGTGCTGGCGGGTGGAGTTCTTCCGGAGCGTCCGAGCATCGAAGCGCTGAGAACGGACTGGCGCGTGCGAGTGGAGAGTCCGGATGTGGGACTCTACCGACTGCTGCGTTCGCAAAACCTGACGAACTGGAAGCAGGTGGCGCAACAGCAATTGGCCGCACCCGGCTGGATCGAGTTCACTGACGATCCTCCGGCAGGCGCACGGTTCTTCTACCGCATCGGACTCGACCAGCCGTGAGGGGGCAGCGGGGGGAAAGCAGGACGTGGAATTCAAGCTCGGACTGGTCACTCAACCAGGCCGTCACCTACACCTACGAGGACGGCACCAACGGCACCCTCGCCGGTCGTCCCAACGGCTACACCTCCACCCCCACCTCCGCCCTCTGGGCCTACGACAATGCCGGACGTCTCTCTCAAATCTCGAATCCTCAAAACTCAAATTCCACCTTCACCTACGGCTACCGCTACACCCTCAACAGCGGCCTGCACGAAGGCATCACCACTCCCGGCCAAGGCACCGAATCCCCCATGCCCTTCACCCTCAATGGCCCGCAGGTGAACACCAGCCTCGCCTACGAAACCACCCGCAACGCCCTCGCCTTCCGCCGCAACGACCTCCCCGGAGGCACCCTCTCCAAGTTCGCTTACGGCCTTAACGATCTCGGCCAACGGGTCGGACTCACCCCCACCGGCAGCGCCTTCGCCACCACCACCCCGCTCTCCTGGGGCTACAACGCCACTGGGGAAGTCACCAAAGCCGACAGCAGCGTCAACACCCACGACCGCGCCTACAGCTACGACGGCATCGGCAACCGCCTCCAAGGGAGCGCGGGCGTCTCGCCCGCATCGGTGACCACCTACACCCCCAACGCGCTGAATCAGTATTCATCCATCACAGATCCACAATCCACGATCCACAATCCCGTCCACGACGACGACGGCAACCTCACCAGCGGCCCCGTCCCCGGAGCTAACGGCCTGCTTCCCGGCGTGCCCGTCCCCGCCAACGCCGCCCTCACCTGGGACGCCGAGAACCGCCTCGTCAAAGCCGTCGTCAACAGCACCACCGTCCACTACGACTATGATCACCAGAGCCGCCTGATCGCCCGCATCCAAGGAAGCATCACCACCCGCTACCTCTACGACGGCTGGAACCGCATCGCCGGATACGAATCAAACGGCACTGGACACACCCTCAAAAACACCTACCTGTGGGGCATGGACATGAGTGGAAGCATGCAAGGCGCAGGCGCAGGCGGAGTCGGTGGACTTCTCTCCGTGTCCCAAATTTCCCAATCTCCAATCCCCAATGTCTCTTCCTACTATCCTACGTATGACGGCAACGGCAACGTTTCCGAATACGTCGATGACAACGGCGACAAGGTCGCGCACTTCGAATACGACCCCTTCGGAAACCTCACCGTGGATTCCGAGAGCAATGCAGGGGAGTTTGCCTACCGATTCAGCACCAAGCCACAGGATGCCATCACAGGGCTCTACTACTACGGGTACCGCTACTACGATCCGCTCACCGGTCGCTGGCCATGCAGGGATCCGATTGAGGAAAAGGGCGGGGTGAATTTGTATGGGTTTGTCCGAAATGATGAAATAAACAATTATGATCAACTTGGTCTTTTTGGTCTTTCGAAAGATCATCCTGCGGAAGTGCCTCCCTTTGATGAAGAAGGTCAAGAGTGCGATGTTCCCGAGGCGGAACTTGTGAGCCTTTCTGTAGATGCTTCGTTTGACAAAACGACGCATACGAAAGCTGGTGAGTCAGTTGCTGTCACATTTTGGATTAAGCAGTACAAAATAAATGGTATTTATTTAGGGCCGCACTGGGCATGGGAGACATGCCTGAGAGATCCGAAAGTGCAGCCTCATCCTGATCCAAATGGAGAAGGAGATATCCCATGGGGACACAACATTTCACCAGTGAAGTTCATGGCGAGGAGAACGCAAATCACTGAGTTAATTTTTCACTTTTTATCATGCAAGTGTGAAATTAATCCTTTATCATTTAAACCGACTGGTCGTAAGATATGGACGAGGGTTAGAGCAATTTCAGGCATGACTGTAGAGGCGAGTGAGACTTTCGGATTTTTTAATTGGTCAATGAGTCCTCCAGCTACGCCGTCTTTTCAGATTGTAAATCTACCATTTGACTACTATTAAAAAATGAGAAAATTATGACTAATTTCGCAAAAAATCGACGGAAGATCGCTTGCTTGTTATTTGTTTTGGTTTTTGCTGCGGCGCTGATGTTTGCGGCTAATGGACATGTGCGTGCGATTGCATCTCACCGGGCTTCGATATTTTTTACTATTGATTGGTTGATCAAGCAAGAAATTGGAATAACGGGTGAGGCTCCTGAGTCCATAGATATGGTGGTTGCGAAGCTGAATTCGCGTTATTACGCTGATTTGTTTCCTGGCGGGTTGCTTTATCGGCGGAATGGAAATGATAAATATCGTTTATGGCAAAGGGGTCGCGCTTCCGTCACAATTTTTTGCCGAGACCGACTAATTTCTTCTCAAGACAACAATCTTAAATATGAGAATGGAAAATTTATATCAAAATAAAAATCTCTGGGGTCAGTAGTATCAGAACGAATCAAGGTGTTTATTTGATTTTTTTCTAAAGGCTGGATTTGGGCGTGAGTGTGCTTGCCAGATTGGGAGTTGCGAATTGGCCGGGCTGATTCTGGACCTCTTGGAATGTTGGCTTGCA
>JANMLQ010000152.1:0-5458 GCA_031372635.1 Akkermansiaceae bacterium
AAACTTCTTGGTGTCCGGTGATAGTGGCAGAGTCAGTGTCACGGTGTCTGTGCCGGCGTCCGGTGTGTTCTGTGCGACTGCTACTCCGGAGGATGATCCGGCAGTATTTGCTGCGACGTGATAGACCGAAGGCCATGTGCCAAGGGTGGTGCTGACTTCGATGGAGAGAGCGGTGTTGGCGTTGATCGACGCCTGAATGCGCTTGAAGGTGAAGACCATGTTTGCGCCGCTGGTGGAGGCTGTCGGCAGTTTATCGAGTGCGTTTGCATTCGGAGTGGCCGCGCCGAGGATCCAAGCGAGGCCGTTTTTGATGCCGTCGTTGTTAGAGTCGGTGTTGAAAAGTGCGCCGCCGGACCAGAGGGCGTAGGGATCGGTGATGACTTGGTTGAGCTGGAGTTGGCTGCCGACGATCTGGAGTTCGTAGCCGGGTATCGCTGCGGTGAGGACTGGGGTGCCTGTGATGGACATGGCTGTTAGAAGGACATGGCTAGGGGCGCCGGGTGTGCCAGTGACGGAGACTTTGCCATTGGCGAGATTCACCGCTGCGCTGGCTGCGGTGACGGATGAACCGATGACGAGGCCGAGCGAGCTGTTAGTGGCGAAGGTGATCGCGGTGGTGGCTTGGGTGGCACCGGTGAGAACTAGGGTTCCGCCGCCGTTGATGAGGGTGGCACCGGTGTAGGTGTTGAGTCCGGCGAGGGTGATGGTGCCGGTGCCGGTCTTGGTGAGCGCGACTGTGCCGGTGCCAGTGTTGGCTCTGTTCGCGATGACGCCTTGATAGTTTCCGCCGCTGCCGTTTCCAGTGCCGATGGTGAGGGTGCGGGCACTGCCGGCATTGTTGGCGATGGTGCCGCCGCTGCCGGTTAGATTTCCTACGGAGACGTTCAGATCATTGAGTTTGAGGAGTCCGCCGTTGACGGTAAGCGAGCCGCTAGTGGAGCTAAGGGCGGTGGCGTTGCCGAGTTGCAGCATGCCGGCCTGGACGGTGGTGCCGCCGTTGTAGGTGCCTGCGGCGCCGAGGATGAGATTGCCGCCACCGGTTTTGATCAAGCTGCCGCCGCTACCGGAAATGACGCCGTTGATTTTGGCCCATGAGCTGGTGAGGGCATTGACACCCGATGCAGCGAGCACGTCGATGGTGCGAGCACGTCGATGGTGCGGGCGACTCCGTTGAGGTTGAGTCCGTTGTCGAGTGTGACTTGGCCGTAGATGGAAGTGCCCATGTTGTCGGCGGAAGTGAGAAATTTCAGCGTAGTGGGATTGAAGTGGGTGCTACCCCACGACAGCTCGGAGCCAGCGGCGCCGATTCTCCAAGTGGAGTTTCCGTTTCCACCGCCGAAGCCGCTGTTGCCGTGGATTTGGATCTGGTTACTGCCTGTGCCGAGGCCGCTGGTGAAGGCGGTGGTGGCACGGTAGTAATCGGTGAGCATGCCACCATTGAGCGTGAAGTTTCCCGCAGCCTTAATGCCGCCAAGCAATACAATGCCAGAATTGACCACCGTCGCGCCGGTGTAATTCATGACGAGATTTTCCCTCATAATCAAAACGCCGGAACTGTTCTTAGTGATGCCGCCCGCGCCGCTGAGGGTCAATAGACCGGTGGTTGCGGCGGTGCCTCTGAAGGTCACGTTTCCTGCGGTCACACCGATAGTGATGCCGCCGCTCTGGGTCAGGGTGGTTGCGGTGCCTTGTAGGGTGCAGGTGCCGATAAAGGTGTTGAGCAGAACGGTGCCAGCAGAGACAGCGCCCACGGTGACGGCACCGCCTGCGGTACTTGGCCCGCCGAAGATCGCGTTCGAGCCGGGAACCCAGTCTTGGTTGGCGGAACCATTCCACCAGAGATTCGTGCCAAGCCACGCGCCCGCGCCGTTAGTCTGGCCGGTGGTGGTGCCGTTGGCGTCCCATATGAGCTGGGCATGGGCTTGGGAAAGCGTGGCGCAGAGGGCGATCAGGATCGCAGAGTGACGTTGGGTTTTTATGAAAGTGCGCGGAACATCGGTGCTTCTTTCAACTGCGCCAGTTTTATCATGCTCGACGCCTGGCCGGATCGCGGCCAGGTTTTTCCGTCATGGCGGAGGTACGGTTTCTCACCATCACGGAGCAGGTGACGGAGCATTTGCGCCGCGAACTGGTGCGCGGACACTGGGCGGGATTGATGCCCGGCAAGCACGAGTTGGCCGCGGAGCTGGCGGTGAACAACAAGACCGTCGAGGCGGCGCTGCGGCTATTGGAAACCGAGGGTCTGCTGGTTTCACAAGGAGCCGGACGGAGGCGGGCGATCCGCATGGGGGACGGCCCGCAGCGCAGAATGCTGAGGATCGCAATGCTGTTCAGCGATAACACCGACGTGGGACAGGATTACATGGTGGAACTGCGCCATCGCTTGTTAAAGGCGGGACACGCGGTGCAGATCGCGCCGCGAACCATCGTTGACTTGCGAGACGATGTGGCGCGGCTGGCCGCGATGGCGCAGTCCATCGAGGCAGATGCCTGGGTCGTGGTGGGCGGATCTCGCAAGATCTTGGAGTGGTTCGCGGCAAGGCCGGAACCCGCGTTCGCACTCTTTGGCCGCAGAGGCGGCTTGCCGCTGGCATCCGCAGGGCCGGACAAACCGTCAGCCTTCGCAGCGGTAACCCGTGAACTGATCCGGCTCGGTCACCGGCGGATCGTGCTGATGGCCAGGCCACGGCGCAGATTGCCGGAGCCGGGTGCGTCCGAAAAAGCCTTTCTGGCGGAATTGGCGGCGCACGGGCTGAAGGTGGGGAACTACAATCTCCCGGCTTGGGAGGAAACCCCGAAGGATTTCCACCGCTGCCTGGAAGAATTATTCCGCGTCACTCCACCGACGGCGATGATCATCGACGAGACGCCGTTTTTTTTCGCGACGAAACAATTTCTATCAAGGCACGGACTGCGGGTTCCGGAAGATGTCTCGTTGATCGCAACAGATCCAGATCCGACATTTCACTGGTGCCATCCAAGCATCGCCCACATCACATGGGAGAGCGATCCGCTGGTGAAGCGCATCGCGCGTTGGGCGGCCAATGTGAGCCGCGGCAAGGATGACCGCCGCCAGACGCTCACCAAGGCAGAGTTTGTCATAGGCGGAACGATCGGCACGGCGAAGGGCGGGTGAGCTGCTTGATCACTAGTAATCCAACCTGTTATTTTCTCCTTCGCCTGATGACCAGAGCCGCGCCAGCCATGACGGTGATTGTCAGCGCGCTAGGTTCGGGAACAACCGAGAGGCCCATACTGACACCATAGCTGGCGTAGGGACCGGCGGGCGGCGTGGTGAGATAACTACCTCCACCCACCATGATAGTGTAGTCACCTGCTGCGAGATTGAAGGAGCCAGTCACGTAACCGTCGGCGATGCCGTCGCCATTGATGGCTGCGGCACTGCCGAAATTCGAACTATCGCCATCGGCGATGTTTCCCTGATAGGTAAGGGTGCGCAAGCTGGCGGGCACGGCGATGCCGCTCAGCAGATCTCCCGGCAAGTTGTAAACATCATCGTTACCGATGCTCCAGTCTCCCAGCGCGTTGAAGGAGCCTTGCTTGGGCGACATGCCAACGAATTGAGCAAGAGAAAGATCGCTGGAATCATGCGCGAGCGCCTCCGGTGCGATGTGTACAAGGCCGGAGTAGATGGACAAGGCGGGCAGCAGAATGTTCCCGGAACCGGCGCGCTGCACGGATAGAGTGACTTGTCCGGGATTGAGCAAAGTGAAACGGAAGGCGCGGTTGCGGTGGCTATCTCCCAAGTCGTCGTCCGTGGAGTAGGCCCATCCGAAAGTGCTGGAGATGGTGCCTGATTTGATGGAACTACGCCATTCATTCCCAGGACTGAAAGTGCCGAGATCGCGATTGGTGTAGGATATGTGGGCCGATGCGTTACCTAGAGTGACGAGTGCGATAATTAGTGTAGTTTTCATGGTTTGTAGAAGTTGGTGTTGGATGCTGTGTGTCATGGGTTTTCCCACGGGTATTCGAGTCGGTAGAAACCCTTGGATAAAGGCGCGTTGGTATCGGTGAAGGAAACCGTGTCCGCAGTGGTGCCCATGACGGTTCCGATCTCTTGCCAGCTTCCCTGCGCAAGCGTGGTGCTGCGCATGATGCGGAAGGGGATGCCGCTTTGATTGCCCTCCTGCCAGATGCCCATGCGACTCTTCCAAGTGAGGGTGTTGCTGCCGTTGGCATTGCGTGTCAGCTCGGGTTGGAACGAAGGCCCGGCACTGAAACGGAATTGATAAATCCGGCTCGGTTGGTGCCACGGACCACCGCAGGCACCAGAAGTGCTGAGATCCACAAGGCGGATTCCGACGATGTAATCGCCCGGCAGATTCGCAGTCCACGCCCGACCATGGATGTGGCCCAAGGGATCATCTCCGGGATCATCAACACCCTCGCTAATGACGAAACGCGGGCTTCCTGTGGCTTGGTTAGCGGTCAGTGCGCGGGTGATGGTGTTCGCGTTTTCCTCCCAAAAGCCAAAGGTCGCTCCAGTGGGTCCGCTCACGCTGACGATCTCCGCCCAGATCCACGAACCAGTCGCGGCATGGTTGGGCGAAGCGAGTTCATACTGGCCGTCCGAGAGTGCGATGATCGAAAACGAGTCCGCCGGAAACAAAGTACGCGCGGCCTCGCTGAGCATGTAGTGACCTCCGCAACGCTGGCCGATGGGGCGCGCCAGGAGGTGGTACGTGACGTCTTCTGGATTTCCTTCTGCGAAACACAAAGCTTCGCCCGCGTCAGCAGTGCCGTTCTGGTTAGTGTCGATGATGCCCACTGCGAAATGATGGTGACCGTGTGATACCGCAGACATGCCGAGCAAGCATGCGAGCAGGCGTGTGGATGGATGATTCATGATTTATGGTGTGTGGGATTTGGAGGGATCGATGAAGGGCGAGTAACCCGCCTTGAGTCGGGAAAGCGCCTCCGCGTGGTTCAGGCTCTCGATGTGCCCGTCCACGAAGAGGTAATTGGCACGACCCGAGTGCGCACCGGCGTTGACCTGCGATTCGAATACCGCGTCCGGCACCGCTCCGCCGTGGAACTCGGAGAAGTGGAAGTGGTCCGAGTTCTGATAGGAACCGGATGCCTCCGCGAACATCATCGTCGCCTCGGGCCGGTCGATTTTCGCGAGGAGCGAATAGTTGAGTTCAGGAGCACCGGCGGGATTCGGTGTAAGAAAATCATTGATGACATAAGTGTAGATTCTCGATTTCACCGGATCCTTCGGACACTTGAAGGTGATCGTGCCGGAAGCATACGGTTGAAGCGTGAGAGTCCACGACTTGCCGCCCTGCCTCCGCTGGTGGGAGGTCACAGGCAGGGTCATCTGGTTTTCCGACGCGTAGAGCATCGTCGCCACGCCGATTTGGCGGAGATTCGATGCGCATGTCCTTTCGTGGGCGCGTTGGATGAATGATCGGGAGATCGGAACTGAGATACC
>JANMLQ010000189.1:0-1723 GCA_031372635.1 Akkermansiaceae bacterium
GAGGACTTTAAGCGCGCTCTCAATGACGGGGATGACAGGCTGACGGTGTGGCTGGAGTGATGGGAGTGGCGATCATTCATGACGCCAGAGAGAGCACGGTGAACCGTGAACTCCATGCGTGTTTCAAGCCGTTCCATCAAAGCGTTTGACTTCTGGAATCAGGTAATGAACCGTTACTTCATGAAAGTCCTCGACACCTTGACCATCACTGAGAAAGGACAGGCCCAATTCCCGGCCAGTTGGCGGAAGCAGGCGGGCTTGATGCAAGGTGGCCCCTGCGATGTCCGAGTGTTGGATGACGGAAGGCAAAGCCTGCTGATCACCCCGCGTCCTCAAAAACGGCGGGGCGCTGTCGGTTTGCTCGCGCATCTGGAAGGCCAAAGCGTCGCCTTTCCCAAAGTGGAACGCCACACCATGCCGTTCAAATGAGTTTCCTGATCGATACCAACTTGATTTCGCTCTGCCACAAGAAGCACCTCCCTGCAAAATTCAAGGCATGGCTGCGAAAAAACGAGGCAGACAGTTTCATCAGTTCTGTGACGATTGCGGAAATGCGTTACGGAGTAGAGCTGGCTGATGCCACTCACCAGCCGTTGCTGAGGCAGCGCGTCGCCCGAACCGAAGTGGATTTTGCCGAAGCGATCGAGCCGGTTGACACCGAGTGCCTGCTGGAGTGGAAGCGGGTTTTTACGTTCTTGAAATCCATCCGGCGCACATTGCCATGTGAAGACACCTTGCTTGCGGCGCAATGCCTAGCCAAAAGGCACACGCTGGTGACGGACAACGCCAAACACTTTGAGTTGCTCCGTCCGCTCGGGCTGGTGGTGGTAAATCCGCTGGCGTGAGTGATGGGAGTGGAGATCATTCATGACGCCGGAGAGAGCATGGTGAACCGTGAACTCCATGCGCTTCGTTCGATCACATAGCGAAGTCAGCCGAGCTGGCATCCCGGAGTTTTGGACTGCGGCGAGCATCGCCGCTTTGGAGGTGGAGCGCGTTTGCTCTGCGTGGCTTGTTCCCAAACACTAAGAACACCCGCATCAATGCCTGCTTGGAAAGTTCAAGATTCCGAGTGAACGCATACGTCATCCGTCAAAGCGGCGATGCTCGCCGCAGTCCAAGTTTCAACGTCCTATGCAGCGGCAGTTTTTGAACGAGGGTGTGGCTGGCATCGTGATTGATGCAGTAGCCGGGTGGGAGTGGCGGATCGAGGGTGAGTCCGCCGGGAGGGAGCGTGAGTTTCCCGCCGATGTGGATCTCGATGGTCTCGGTGCCGTGGGCGTGGATTTGGAAATCCAATTTGCCGTAGCGGGTGGGGAGGTTTCTAACAGCGAAGGGTTTTTCGGCGGAAATCCATTTCCATGGCATGCCGCAGGCGAGGACCATGGACGAGTCCGCCTCGCGCTCGCTGGCGACCATGGACGCCACGGCTAACAGATATTCGGCGGCGATCCAGGTGTGGGGGACATCGCCGAGGTGTCCGGGGGAGCGGGGATCGTGCCAGGTGATTTCCGGCCATTGGTTCCACTCGCGCGGGCGGCGGTCGCTGAGGAAAAATTCGAGAAGCTCGTTGGCGGTATCGCGTTTGCCGAGGCGGACGAAGGCTCCGATGATGCGGATTTCGTAGGCGGTGTAGTTGTTCCATGGCATGTCGCCACGGTGCTTGCGGCGGAAACCATCGAGGTAGGTTTCGAGCATGGCGTGGAGCGGTTCTGCGGGCAGG
>JANMLQ010000209.1:0-24379 GCA_031372635.1 Akkermansiaceae bacterium
GTCGCCGCAGGCCAGCCACGCGGCAGCACCATCACCGCATGGCTCGCGCAACCCGCCACCCAGCAACTCACCATCCTACTCCACACCACCGGCGGCACCGCCAACTCCGGCAGCGACTACCAGCCACTGCCCACCACCCTCATCATCCCCGCCGGGAAATCCTCCGCTTCCATCGACCTCATCCCGCTCTACGACGGCGACGAAGAACCCGAGGAAACATTTCACATCAAGGTGCTTCCCCACGCTGACTACACCCTCAGCTCGCCCACCGAAGCCAACGTCGTCATCGAAGCCTCCGCCGCCGCTCCCGATGGCGCGTTGTTGTTAGAAGAAGACTTCAGCGGCTCCGGCACCGCATCACTCAGTGGAAAAACCGCCGACCTCTTCGACGCCATCCTCATCAACTCCGGCGGCTCGGCCACCTGGCAGGCAGGCAGTGCATTCCGTGCCGATGGCTCCATCATTGCGGACTCCGCACAAACATCCGCCTCACTCAACTTCGGCACTTATATCAACTCCCGCAAAGGCCAGCCAGATGGCAAGTTCATCCTCACCGCCTCCATTTCGGAAAACACCGGAGCATGGATCTCACTCGGATTTAGCCAATCCAACGCACCCGCCACCACCCAGAACTTCACCACCGCCAGCGGCATCGCCACCCTCATCTATCGCGCCCAGAACAGCTCGCCCGCTGGTGAGTTCGATCTGTTTCCCATCCTCAACACCAACGTCATCGACGGCCCCGACGCCCACACCGGCACCCGCACCCTCAGCGTCACCCTCGATCTAACACCCGCTGGCGGCTACAACGGCACCAGCCATCATGGCTCCGTCACCTGGTCAGACAACATCCTCGGCGCACTCGGCTCACACACCTACACCGCCAATGTGAACTTCAGCTCCATCCTGCTCAGTGAAGCCAATAGCACCACTGGCAACATCGCTGCTCTCACACTCCGGCAAATCCTCCCGCCCTCCAACACCTTCGCCGCATGGATCAGCAACTTCGGCATCGCCCCTGCGGATCAGGATTTCAACGATGATCCAGACGCCGACGGACTCGCCA
Source organism: Akkermansiaceae bacterium (assembly GCA_031372635.1). Lineage (GTDB taxonomy): Bacteria > Verrucomicrobiota > Verrucomicrobiia > Verrucomicrobiales > Akkermansiaceae > Luteolibacter. The sequence continues at coordinate 1,067 of JANMLQ010000209.1, forward strand.
ACGCCGTCGAAGCCTGGCTCGGCACCCACCCCGGCCAATTCAATACCGGCCTCTCCATTCTGACCCCCACCACCTTCACCCACCCGCACAATCCGGACCCGCCACTCGACCTCATCGCCATCTACCAATGGTCGCCCAACCTCATCGACTGGTATCCCTCTGGCATCGGCCCGCTCGGTGGCCCCACCGTTTCCATCACCACGGAAACCCAGCCCGCCACCACCACCATCACCGCCACTCCCAGCGGTCCGATCGAACGCCTCTTTCTACGCCTCGCCGTCGCCACCGTGTGACGTGGAGGCTCTCATTCTGCGCATATTGGTAATAATGATGCGCTAAACACCATAGACTGCCTTCAACGAATCCTCTTAAATTCGATTCACTCATTTTCACCCAACCACCCGTCCAGCAGCTCACGATCAATCCACCCTGAAGCCAAAACCCGAATCCACTTTCCCGCACAACCAATGAAATTCAACCCCAGTCAGCTAGCAGCGCTCGGCAGTCTGCTTTGCCTCCTCCCGGCAAGCGCCGCCGTCATCGTGCCGGTCGATACAAAGCAGTCGAATGCTTTCGGGTCTTTAAGACTCGCTTCCAACATGCTGAACAGCACTGGCATTAACGTATCTCAAACCACACTTTACAACCATGATGGCTCGCCTTCCGGTGAACCCAACAGCGCCAACAACTCCCAGTGGTCCACAACGGCGAAGGTCAATACCGGAGCAGGACGCACCATCGCCTTGGAAGTCGCGGCAGGCAAGGTCTGGGTGGTCTTAGATCTTGGAGCCACCTTCGATCTCACCTCCATCAAGCTGTGGAACTTCAACTGGGACAATACGGCAGGCACGCCGCTAACCAGTTTGAACAATCGTGGAATCAGCCAGTTTGACATTTATGTCCGCAACACGGTTGCGGATACAAGCGATGGTACGGTTGGTGGAACGGCCATCAACCTCACCGGCGTCAGCGACGCAACGAACGCGCTCTCCAATGCACCGGTATTCGATGTTGGGATCACAAACCCGTGGACTCTAGCGTTATCCAATCAATCGCTCGCCGTTTCGGCCAATAACGATACCAGCAACACCGGACAAAGCTTCAACCTCACCGGCAACACCGCCCGGTTCATTGCGATCAAAGCCGACACATATTTTGGGGACGCTGGTGGCGTTGGCCTCGGCAAGGTCAGGATTGAGGGCATACCGGAACCCGCTGCCGCCCTGCTCGGAGTCTTCGGCTTCCTCACCCTGCTCCCCCGCCGCCGCTGAGCTGGGGAAAAATCGCGGAACATTTTGCCTGCGGTCATCCACGGATGACCGCAGGCTTTTTTCATCCATCACAACCATGAACCAAAACTCCCACATCCGCCGCATCGGCATGGTCATCGAACTCCGCCCCGAGCACCTCGATGGATACCGCCGCCTCCACGCCGATGCCCATCCCGGAGTGCGCGACCTACTCGTAAAATACCACCTGCGGAACTTCTCCATCTTTCTCCATCAAATCGACGGACGCTGGTTCGAGTTCGGCTACTACGAATACACTGGCGACGACTTCGAGGACGACATGGCAAAACTCGATACCGAGCCCCGCAACAAGGAGTGGCTCACCCTTTGCGATCCCATGCAAAAGCCCCTCCAAGGCGAAACCGGCTGGGCCATCATGCAGCAAGTCTATCGCAACGAGTAAGCGGACCGGCTCCAACTCACCGTGATCTTGCGGTGATTCACACAGCGGCGGATTTTTGTACTTAGCCGTAGCGCGGCGATGCGCTACACCGCGCCCATGCAGGACATCACACGCGACCACGGACCCCAGCCGCTTGACGGATTGCTCACCCGCTGGGCCATCACCAACCACCAACTGGTCGAGACATCTGTGGAGCAGCTCAACCACAAACAAGTTCAGCGCGCGCGCAAGGGCAGACAGCTCACACTCCACCTCATGCAGAAGGTCACACGCACCCTCAACGACGCCGTCCTCAGCCTCCTGCCCAAGGAACAGCGTCCGAATTTCTACCCCTACACCCACAAGCACCTCTTCAACTACGCCAAGGACCATGACGCTTCATGGACCGATCCCAACGCAGCCCTGATGCCCCAGTGAACGGCACGCCATGGACCATCGTCGGCCAGGGACTCGCCGGGACTTGTCTCGCGTGGGATCTCTGGAAACGAAACGTCCCCTTCATTCTAACCGATCGCGGGCAAGGCGGCAGTTCCCGCGTCGCTGCCGGACTCATCAATCCCGTCACCGGGAAAAACTTCGAGCCCAGCGCCGATATTGAAGTTTTCCTACCTGAGGCAATGGCCTTCTACGCGGAAGCGGAACGGCTGTTAGGTGAAATCTTCTGGCATCCCCTCCCCGTCCTACGCCTCGCCGATACCGAAAAGGAATGGGCCAAGATGCTCGAAAAATCCACCCGCCCCGATGTCGCACGCTGGCTTACGCGAAACCTCCACATCGAAGGCTGGGCCGGTGCTCTCGAACTCAGCGGCGGCGGACGTCTCGACACCCGTGCCTTTCTCAATGCATCGCGCGGATTTTTCCACAGCCATGGCATCTATCAGACGGAGGAAATTCCCGTCGCATCCGGCACGCCACGCCACATCTGGTGCGAGGGAGCTGCGGGCCTCATCACCAGTCGCCATGGCGCACATCGTTGCGCCAAGGGCGAGATCCTCACCCTGCGCGCACACGCATGGGATCAAGGCCACATCCGCATCGGCGCGGGCGGCTGGCTCGTTCCGTTAGGAAACGGCCTCTTCAAATGCGGCTCCACCTACGAATGGAATCAGCTCGATGAAACACCCACCGCGCAGGGCATGGAACGCATCCGCGCCATCGCCACCCGCCTCGGTGGCGACTCGTTTGAAATCATCAATCACGAGGCAGGCATCCGCCCCATCCTCCGCCGCAGCGAGCCACTCATCGGCCCTCTAACAGATGGCGGTTGGATATTCAATGCCCTCGGTTCCAAAGGCAGCCTCTACGCCCCCGGCATCGCCCGCCGCCTCGGCGCATGGCTCACCGATGGCACGCCGCCGGATGCCCACTACGATTTCAGAAACTACCAATCACCTGCCCCATGATCCCGGCCGAGTCCCAAGTCCCGCCGCGTCCCACCGCCCTCGCCCGCACCTTGCTGCGCGAGGTCATCCATCCCGGCGATCTCGTCATCGACGCCACCGCAGGCAATGGTCACGACACGCTCTTTCTCGCCGAATGTGTCGGACCTAACGGCAGCGCGCTCGCCTTCGACATCCAGGAAAACGCCATCCGCTCCACCCGCGAGCGACTTCACCAGGCCGGACTCGCATCCCGCGTCCGCCTCTATCAGAACAGCCACGCGCACATGGCCGCACACGCCGAGCTAGGCAGCGTTTCCGCTGTCATGTTCAACCTCGGCTACCTCCCCGGCGACGACCACCAACTCACCACGGAAGCCGCCACCACCCTCGCCGCACTCAACGCCGCCACCAGCTTGCTCAAACCCGGCGGCACCCTCACCATCGTCTGCTACCCCGGCCACGAAGAAGGAGCGACCGAGGCCGCCGCAGTGGAAACATGGCTCACTACCCTCGCCACCAGCGGCTGGCGCATCGCCCGATACGCTCTGTTAGGAACCGCCCGCCCCGCCCCGTTCCTGCTCGTCGCGCACAAACCTAGCAGGCTGTAAAATTTAGTTTGGCGGATGGGCTTCCAGCCCAATGCCTTTGAGGATTCGATCTTGTCGGCTTGTTTCTTGATCCCGGCAGGGATCGCGGAAATTAGCCGGTGCACGAGATGATTCTGCCCCGAAGGGGCGGCGGAAAGTCTCGGTCACCATGGTGGATCAATGGCATCGCGGTGCTATCCAGTGCCCCTGCCGATCCTTAAAGGCATTGGGCTAGAAGCCCAGACTCCGAAACAGCCAAGATGGCTGTTCTCCACTCTAAGACAGCGGCGAGAACGCTATTTTCAGTTACACTTGGCCGCGCACATCCTAAAGAGACTGAAGCAAGTGACCGTATCCTCATCGCCCGCACATTCGATTCACCAATTTCCAAAAACATGAAAACCCAAACCGCGCCTTCCAACCGACGTTCCTTTCTCAAGCAGTCGTCCCTCACAAGCGCAGGGCTTCTAATCCTACCAAGCGGAATCATGGCCGGCACGCACTCCCCGAATGACAAGCTGAACATCGCGCTGATAGGCGCATACGGCCGCGCCACCGCACACTACGGCTGGCTGAAGGAACAAAACGTCGTCGCCATCTGCGACATCAACGAGGCTCATTTCGCACATGCGCTGAAGCAATTCCCCAAGGCCGTGACCTATGTGGACTGGCGCAAATGTCTCGATCACAAAGGACTGGATGCCGTGGTAATTTGCACCGCCGATCACCATCATGCCTTCATTTCAAACTGGGCGCTCAACCGCAACCTGCATGTGTATTGCGAAAAACCTCTCGCCATCAGTGTCGAGGAAGCGCGGCTGCTGCGCACCAATTGGCTCGCGAAGAAAGGCAAGATCGCCACCCAGTGCGGCACGCAGATGCATGCCCAGCCCAACTACGCGCGGGTCAAGGAAATGGTGCGCGATGGAGCCATCGGCGAGTTGCAGTCCGCCATCGCATGGGGCAATCGCAAGATCCCACGCACCGGTCATTTTCCCGCTCAAGGCCCAGCACCGGCAGGACTGCACTGGGATCTATGGCTCGGCCCATCGCAGGAGCGTCCCTATCACCCGGATTACTTCGCTGGAAACCCCGGCGCGAATTGTTTACAATGGAACATGTTCTGGGACTGGGGCCTCGGTCAGATCGGAGACATGGGCAGCCACATGATGGACTTCGTTTGGAATACCATCGACGCCACCTCACCGACTTCGATCAAAGCCAGCGGTGAACCTTTCAACAAAGACGTCACCCCGGTGATGTTAGAAACCCACTTCGAGCATCCGGCTAACAAGTGGCGCGGTCCCATCCAAGTCAGTTGGCTCCAAGGCGGTGCATTGCCACGCAGCCCGCGGGATTTCATCGACTTGAACACCATCGGCCACGGCGTCATGTTCAAGGGCAGCGAGGGATTCCTCATCGCCGACTACACGAAGCGCCTGCTCATTCCCTCCGGTAAAGATCCAGATCTCAGCTACTACCAAGCCCGCGCGAAAAAGGATCAGCTTCCACCCATCGGTGAGTTCCATCAGCAATGGATCGACGCCTGCAAAGATCCTTCCAAGGAAACCTGCTGTAACTTTGAATACCACTCGCTGTTGATCGAGCAGATGCTGTTAGGTCTCATCGCCTACCGCACGGGCGAGGCTTTGGGATACGATGGTGCCAAGGGTCTGGTCACCAACCACGCAGCAGCCAATGAATTGCTCAAACGCAAATACCGTGAAGGCTGGACTCTCAACGGCTAACCCGAAACTCTCTACCATGTTTTCCCGCATCCGATATTTTCTGTTAGCCTGCCTGATCTTTCCCACATGCTTCGGTGCAGAGCCGGTGAAGCCACTCATCGACGACAGCCAGCCCGGTTGGCGTGCAATGACCCAGGCGGACTTCACCAAGGTCAACAGCGCCGATGACACTTGGACTTGGAAGGACGACCTCCTCGTTTGCACAGGACAACCCATCAGCGTGATGCGGACCCAGAAGAGCTATCGCAATTTCGAGCTAGTCGTCGAGTGGAGCCACCAGAAGCCCGCCGGTAATTCGGGCGTCTTCATCTGGGCCACTCCCGCCTCCATCGAAAAGCTCACAGCCGAGGGGAAACCCGGCCTGCCCGATGGCATCGAGGTCCAAGTCCTCGATCACGCCTTCACCGATCAAATGAAGGCCGCAGGCAAGGCCACCGACTGGTTCGGCACCCACGGCGATGTGTTTCCCGTACGTGTGAAAATGACGCCCTTCCCGCCGCTCTCGCCGAATGGTGAACGCAGTTTCCCCCGCAAGCTGATGGCCAAGGGACACGGCGAGTGGAACCACTACTACATCCGCGCCATCAACGGTGAAGTGCGCCTCTGGGTGAACGGCGCGGAAGTCTCCGGCGGCACCGCCTGTGATCCTGCCGATGGTTTCATCTGTCTCGAAAGCGAAGGCTCTCCCATCCATTTCCGCCGTCTGAGGATCAGGGAATTGCCGTGATGGATGGATGCAGCTCCCTACTCACGCACCGACTGCGGCGTCTTTCCGGTGTGGCGTTTGAACCATTTGGAAAAATGCGAGAGGTGTTTGAAGCCGAGGTCGATCGCCACTTCCTTGATGCGGATGTCCGGCTGCCTAAGACGGCTATGGGCGTGTTCGACGCGCAGACGATCCCAGAACTGGTGCGGCGTACTCTGGAGATCCTTGCGGAAAAGCCGGATCAAATGGTTCGGGCTGACGTGGACTGCCGCAGCCAATGTTTCCAGCGCGAGTGGATCAGAGAGTTCGCAGGCATGGAGCAGATCCAGCGCCATGCGGACGCGCTCATCGATGCCGAAGTGCCCGGTATGCTTTATCCCGCGCGCGTCGAGAACCTCGGAGAGTGCTAACAGCCATTCGCACAGCAATTGCTCAAGGCGCAGGAAACAAAGCAGATCCGCCCGATGTTCGCGGACGTCCCAGGTGCCGGGGGCGATTTCCATCACCGCGTTGAGGATCGGCCGGATCTTTTTTTCGAGATCAGGCGCTTCCGCAGCCCCGATTACCAGACTGAGCCCATCCTGATAGAGATGTGAGCCATCCGGCCAGCGCGCCTCGAAGGCGATGGAAAGCATCCTCGTTTCACTCGAAAACGTCTGCACGCGCGCTCCAGGTCTCACGATCAGCCACTGGCCAGGATGCGCCGTATGGCTCTGGCCGTCGTGCTCGACACGCGCCCAGCCCTCACGCACCAGCCAAGCCGCGCTGTTGGTGAACTCGGTGGATTGCAGCGTCGGCCCAGTCACTTTCCTTCCCTCGGCCACACGCCGGTTGTGGCACCAGAGCAGGTGGAGGTTCAGGTTCAGCCAATGGCGATAGAGCATGCGCTTGTTGGGTTTTCTCCACTTTTAGCGGGACGTAAGGATGCTCGATACGTGTAATTGAATGTGTAAATCATGCAACCGGAAATCGCTGACAAGGTCGATCGTGCCTGCCAGTTTCTCGAAACGATGATGCTGAAAACGACACGCCGCCTGTCTCGCTGGACTACAGCCGGCCTCTTGGCTTCGGTCGTTTTTATTTTTTCCGGGACAGCAGCAAAAGGTGCGCAAGACACGTTTCGTCCGGGCCAACCATGGCTAGATACGGAGGGCGTCCACATCAACGCCCATGGCAACAATGTCCTGAAACACGAGGAAAAATACTACTGGTATGGCTCGCACAAGATCGCGGGCAAAACGGAGTCCGATAAAAACGAAGCCGGAGTGCGCTGCTACGTCAGCACGGATTTACTCAACTGGAAAAACTCCGGCCTCGTGCTCTCTGTCACCTCCAAGGGCCAACACGCCGAAGTTGCGAAAGCCGGAATTCTGGATCGACCCAAGGTGATCTTCAACGCGGCCACAAAGAAGTTTGTCATGTACTTCAAACTCTACCCGCCGAAAGCCGCTGGGGGAAACGTGGGAACCGAGGTCGCTTACGTGGGCGTCGCCACTGCGGATGAGCCGCTGGAAAATTTTGAGTATCAGGGAAAATTCACCGGCGCTGGCAGTCCTAACGGCTCAGGAGACTTCGCCATCTATCAGGATGGCGACGGGGCGATTCATCACATCGCAGTACGCAAGCCGGACAAGGCCTTGGTTTGCGGGCGAATGACGGAGGACGGTCTGCGGCCAGAAGGAAAATACGAGGTGATGGAAGGCATCGAGCACGCCACGGAAGCTCCGGCACTTTTCCAGCGGAAGGGAAAAATTTACCTGTTAGGATCGGGCAGCACCGGTTTTAAACCGAACCCCGCGCGCATGTTCGTAGCGGACAAACTCAGCGGCCCCTACAAGTCGCTCGGCAATCCTTGCCAAGGAAAGAATCCCCACAACAAACTCGGCCCGGAGAAATCCTTCGGCGGACAAAGCACGTTCGTCATGCCCGCGCCATGGAACGCGGACGAATGGATCGCGATGTTCGACATCTGGAATCCAGAAGATCCCATCAACGCCGGCTACATCTGGCTGCCACTGCGTTTCGAGAAAGACAAACCCATCATCCGCTGGCAAAACGAATGGAAACCCGCCGCTGCTCCTGCCAAGGAAACTAAGAAATTTGGAGCCACATTACCACGCGATGCGCATCTCATCGCCGTCAATCAAATCGGCTACGAAACCGCACGTCCCAAGCGTTTCACCGCGCCTCTAACAGCGGATGACACGCCTTTCATCGTGCGTCCTTCAAAAGGCGGCGATACCTTGTTTCGCGGCGTCATTCGCGGAAACATCGGTGATTTTTCCGAGATCAATGCGACACCCGGTGATTACGTCATCGAAGTGCGTGGCGGCACGCTCAAGCCGGGCATCAGCGATCCGTTCCTGATCCAGCCGAACCTATGGAAAGATCTCTTCTGGCAGCCCGCCGTGGATTTCCTCATCGACTCGCGCGCAGTCGTCGGCACCCATCCGAGTGCTTATGGCGGTTGTCCATGGCGCGATGGAACTTACTACGATGCCATCCTGCCCGCGCTCGTCCTCTTTCACCGCTCCGATCCCGCGCGCATCGCAGCGATGCCGAAACAGATCGACTGGGCGGCGGACAAAAAACGAGTGCTCGCTCCGAGTTTCAAATTCGACGCGAAAAATCCATGCAACGAAGGCGTGATGGACGCAGTGAAAAAGTATTACACCGAACTCGAAGCGCCCGCTGCCGATGCACCGGACGTGGTCAAACTCATCCACTGGGGCGCGGGTTATTATCTCGTCAATCCCGCGACGATGGACCCGAGTCAAGATCCTGATCCACGCAAAATCCACGCGCAGACAGTCGAGCAAATCGCCTACGTCGTCTGGGCCTGGCCGACCTTAGAGAAATGGTTGCCGCGTTCGTTCTATGAAAAGTGCCGGAGCTTCTGCGAACAAAACTGGAAGCCCTCGCTCGAAGTCGGGAACTGGTGGAACCCATCGACTTATCTAACCGTCGAGCAAGTCAGCGGCGACAACCCGATGGGCGGCTTGCTCCATCCATACAAAGGCCGCCACGCGCCGGGACACTCGATCGTGCCGAACCTTCTCATGCACGAGATCGCCAAGCGCGATAAACTCGCCGATCCCAATCGCTACCTCACCGCCGCCGTGATGCAGGCCGAGTGGATCGTGAAAAACCTCGATTGGAACGACCCGCGCACCACCAAGGGTCACCGCATGAGTGAACATCGCACCATCCCTAGCCTAGTTTGGCTTTTGCAAAATTATCCCGATCAAGCCCCTGCCGGATTGAAGGAAAAAATCACCGCGTGGGCAGAAGTCGCTGCAAAACGCTCCGATAACATGTGGGACATACGCCGCTTCGACGATGGCGATCACTGGACCATACCGAAGCTCAACGATGTCGGCAACTGGGTCTGCGCACCTGGCATCGCGCTTGCAGCCTCGTGGGTCATCGACGATCCGAAACTCAAATCGCGAATGCGGGAAATCGCAGTCACACATGCCGACGCAGTATTTGGTCGCAATCCGCGACTCGCCGCCGCTCCGCACATTCCGAAGATGGGTTTCACAGGAATCGAGCGCGGCTGGCCGATCAGTCACAAGCTTGATGTTTGCGCTAGGTTAGAACTCACCCGCGGTTCTATTTCCGCCGCTCCCGGTAGTGAGATGTTTCCCTTCAACCCCGAAGGTTCATTCCGCCACGCCGAAGGTTGGGTGAACTACGGCGCAGGATGGTGCCTAAGCCTTGCCTATTTTGAATTCGACCGCCAAGCCAAGAAAGTTCCCTAACAAATGAAAATCCAAGGAATGCGCTGGTGGATCGTGGTATTGGTTTTCCTCGCCGCTGTCCTGAACTACGTGGATCGCCAGACGCTGTCCGCCCTCGCTCCGACCATCCAGAAGGATCTCGGCCTTGATGACCGCGACTACGCGAACATCGTCAACATCTTCCTCATCGCCTACACCATCGCCTACCTGATTTCCGGCAAGCTCGTGGACCGCATGGGCACGAGAAATAGCACGCTAGTCTTCGTGTTATGGTGGTCGCTCTCCAATGTCGTCACCGCATGGGCGCAAGGCATGAAGTCAATGAGCACGCTGCGTTTCTCACTCGGTCTCGGTGAGGCCGGGATCTGGCCAGCCGCATCGAAGATTGTATCCGAGTGGTTTCCCTCGCGCGAGCGGGCGCTTGCCATCGGCTTCTACACCATGGGCGCGACGATTGGCGCGACGCTCGCGCCCTACATCGTCATCCCGCTCGCCGAGTATGATTATGTCAACAAGCTGCCGTGGGTGAATTCGCTCTTCGGTCACGGCACAGGATGGCGGATGGCGTTTCTCGTGACCGGACTTGCTGGCTTCATTTGGGTGATCCCGTGGCTGCTGCTTTACCGCAAACCTCAAGACAGCAAGTTATTGTCATCAGAGGAACTCGAACTCATCGAAGACGGTGGCAAAGACAACGCCGAGGCCAACGAACCTGCGTGGTCTTGGGGGCAAGTACTGAGTTTTAAACCGCTCTGGGTACTTCTCATCGGCCGCCTTCTCACCGATCCCGTGTGGTATTTCTATCAGTTCTGGTTCGCCAAATACCTCAACACCGGACGCGGCGTCGCCCAGTCCGATCTGACCATCACCTGGATCGTTTATGCCGCTGCCGGTGTCGGCTCACTCGCTGGCGGTTGGTTCTCCGGCCTACTCATCAAGCGCGGCATGTCGCCCGTGAAAGCCCGCCTCACGGTGATGCTCGGTTGCGCCTGCCTGATGCCCGTCTCGCCGCTCATTTCCAGTGCGACGGGGCTTCCGATGGCCATGACATTCACCGCCGTCGCCGTGTTTGCCGCGCTCTCGTGGCTCATCAATATCAGCGCGCTGATCGTCGATGTTTCGCCGAAACACTCACTCGGCACCATCTTCAGCGTCGTCGCGGCGGGCAGCACCATCGGCGGCATCATCATGAACATGATCGTCGCCGCCATGGTCTCCGGCCCGTCCACCAAAGCCGCCGGGTTTCTCGACATCGGTTTCCAGAAACTGATGGGACCACTGCTCGAAATGGTCACCGGCAAAGGCTACAGCCCGTGGTTCCTCGCCATGGCCTTCCTCCATCCTGTCGCGCTCATTTTCCTCTGGCTAGGCGGCATCAACCGCTCCGCAAAACCCGAACCGCAGAATCCCTGAAACAAGGAGCGCCGCTTGTAATTGTGCCGATATTAACCACAGATTACACAGATTACACAGATTGAATTCAGGCGGAGAGCATCTCTAAATCCAAATAACAAATACCATGATCCCTACATCGCGTTACGCGCCATCTCTTCAATCAGAACATCTGTGAAATCTGTGGTTAAAAATATCCCGATGCTCCCCGAAACTGACTCCTGACTCCCATGATCCTCGAAGCTCCCACCGATCACCGTTCCCTAAAACTCGTCGAAATCAACGCCTCCCTAATCGTCATCGGCGGCGGTCTATCAGGAACATGCGCCGCCATTTCCGCCGCCCGCCAAGGCGTTAAAACTGTCCTCGTGCAGGACCGCCCCGTGCTCGGCGGCAATGCTTCCAGCGAAGTCCGCCTCTGGGCGCTCGGCGCGACCTCGCACATGGGCAACAACAACCGCTGGTCCCGCGAAGGCGGCATCATCAACGAGATCATGGAGGAAAACCTCTACCGCAACCGCCACGGCAACGCGATGATCTTCGACACCATCCTGTTAGAGAAGTGCGTGCTTGAGAAAAACCTCACCCTACTGCTGAACACCGCCGCGTTTGAAGTGGAGAAATCCGACCCCGACACCATCTCCGCCGTCCACGCCTTCTGCTCGCAAAACTCCACCCGTTACCTGCTCAAGGCCCCGCTCTTCTGCGATGCATCCGGCGATGGCATCCTCGGTTTCATGGCCGGAGCCGCCTTCCGCATGGGCGCGGAGGCAAAGGGAGAATTCAACGAAGCCTTCGCTCCGGATGCTTCTTACGGCCATTTATTAGGCCACTCGATGTATTTTTACAGCAAGGACGTCGGCACGCCCGTCAAGTTCGTCCCGCCGAGCTGGGCGCTGGACGACATCACGAAAATCCCGCGCTACCGGCAGTTCAACACCAACATGCAGGGCTGCAACTTCTGGTGGATCGAATACGGCGCCCGCCTCGACACCGTCCACCAGACCGAAGACATCAAGTGGGAGCTCTGGAAAGTGATCTACGGCGTTTGGAACTATTTCAAAAACTCCGGCAAATTTCCCGAAGCGGAAACCATGAATCTCGAATGGGTCGGCACCATCCCCGGCAAGCGCGAGAGCCGCCGCTTCGAGGGCGACTACATGATCCGCCAACAAGATGTCGTCGGACAAACCGCCTTTGAAGACGTGATCGTCCACGGTGGCTGGGCCGTCGATCTCCACCCGGCGGACGGCGTTTATTCCGAGCGATCCGGCTGCACCCAGTGGCACGCGAAGGGTGTCTATGGCATCCCTTACCGCTGCCACTACAGCAAGAACATCAACAACCTGTTTCTAGCAGGTCGCATCATCAGCGCCACCCACGTCGCCTTTGGCTCCACCCGCGTGATGGCCACTTGCGCGGCGGGCGGACAAGCCGTCGGCATCGCCGCAGCGATTTGTCATGAACGCGGCCTCGCACCCCGCGCACTTTCTAACGGCGAAGGTTTGCGCGAACTCCAACTCCGCCTCGACCGCAGCGGACAGTTTCTTCCCGACCGTGAAATCATCGACACAAGCGACCTCGCTGCCTCCGCGAAAGTCACCGCCAGTTCCGAGTTGAAACTCAGAGAAATCCCCGCGAACGGCGATTGGCTCGCGCTTGAAAGCGGCTGGGCCATGCTGCTTCCGCTCGTCGCTGGTCCATGCCCGGTCTTTGGTTTCCAACTCGCCGCCGACGCACCCGCCAAACTCCGCATCGAACTCCGCCGATCTAACAAAGCCACCAATTTCACTCCCGACGAAACCCTCGAAGTCCTCGAACTCGACCTCCCCGCCGGCGAATCCAAGCAACAAATCCATTTCACCAAACCCATCGACCATAACGGCTACCACTTCGTCCAACTTTGCGAAAACCCCGCCATCCGCGTGCGACTCAGCGATCAACGCCTCACCGGCATCATCGCCGTCACCAGCGCCTGCAACCGACAAGTCGCCACCTCGAATCTCCAATCGCCACCTCCCGACATCGGCATCGACACCTTCGAGTTCTGGCTGCCCAAACGCCGTCCCGCAGGACATAACCTCGCGCTCACCATCGAGCCTCCACTCACAGGTTTCTCGCCGAACGAAGTCACCCACGGCCCCGCCCGCCCGACCATCGCGCCCAACGCCTGGGTCGCCGATCCCACCGACAAGACTCCCGAGTTATCTCTCACCTGGCCCGCACCCGTCAGCATCAGTCGCCTCATCATCGAGTTTGATCCCGATTGGGACCACGCTATGGAAAGCGTGCTCATGACGCATCCGGAGGAAACCGTGCCCTTCCTCGTGCGTGACTTCGATCTGCTCGATGAAAACGGAAACGCCTTGTTTGAAGTCCGCGACAACCACACCTGCCGCTACGAACACAGCTTCGAGAATGCACTCAGCACCTCGAAACTCCATCTCCGCATCCACGCCACCCACGGCACGCCAGCAGCAATATTCCGGGTGAGGGTATTTGCATGAACGTGGCGGCGGGTTGAAACCGCCATGCCCATCATCATCAACTGCCCGATGAACCACAGCATCTCCGGCATCTAGGGTTTTTCGGTTGTAAGCTGGATAGCCGCTCTGAGATGAGCGATCATCATTAGTGGAGACAGATTGTCCCCACCACGTCTGGAACAGATTGTTCCAGCTACAGGTTAATTGCCTGTAGCCTTGGCACCGAGACCGGTGACGGTGATATTGAAGGGATTTTCGTCGGCATCGTTGCTCAGGATTTTGAGAGTGGCCTTACGGGTGCCGGTTCCCTTCGGCATGAAGGTCACTTTGAACATCGTGCTCTTGCCTGGGGCGAGTTGAGTTTTGCCCGGCTCGCTGATGTTAAAATCGCCCGGATTGTTTCCCGATTGGGTTATGGAAATGCCTGTGAGTGTATCGTCGCCGGTATTGACGATTCTGAAAGTGAGCGTTCTGCCTTTGCTGCGGACCATGGCCGTTCCGAAGGCGCGTTTTGCTTTGCCGTCGGTGAGTTTGGTTTTTGAAGGCTGCTGGACTTCGATTTCAGGTGCAGGTTGGCTGCTGGCTCCTGTTAGATCGACTGTGAATGGCGGGACACCTGCGGCGGTGGATGTGAGAGTGAGAACCGCTTTGCGGGTTCCATCGGCAAGTGGATTGAAGGTGACGGTGAAACCGGTGCTTTGATTAAGCGTAAGCGTCGTGCTTGCCGGGCCGTTCACTTGATAGTCGCCTGAATGCGGGCCAGTCAGGCTGGCATTGATGCCGATGAGGTCGCCACCCCCGGTGTTGCGGATGGTGAACGTCAGTGTGGTGGAGTTCCCTGGAACGATCTTGCCGAACGAGACGGTGGACGTCCCGCTATCGAGCATGTTGCTTCCCTGTTCCAATTCAAACTTCGGCAGCATTGGTTCCATTTCCGGTTTCGGCAGGATCGCGTTAATGGCAGCTCTCGCACTGGTGTTGTTACTGGATGAGTAGCTGTTCTGGTTGATGATGATTTCCCGGAATGAGTGCGATGGGGAACCCTTGAGCAAATTGAGAACGACCACGCGGCGTCTGTCGTTTCCCCAGTCATAGAGGTTGCTTGAGTTGATGAATCCGCCGCGATAGTAGCCGAGCAACGTGCGGGGATTCATGCGTTGGGCATCGGCATCAAGACCCCACTGGTCGTAACCGTTGGTGGAGGAGAACGATGCGTTCACGCTGTCCCATGAGGCCGCCTCCTCGGTGGAAAGCAATATGCTTTGAATGGGGACTCCGTTGTCGTTCTTGCTACGAAGGGAACCTCTGGATGCGTCGTCGAAATGATCGAGGATGCCGTTGCCTACCGCCTGTGAGTGGCTCTGGCAGATGGGGCACCATGGAGTCATCAACATCACGACCAAGATCTTGCCTTCGTAGTCGTTGAGACTGGTGGAAGTGAAACCAGCTCCCGATTTACGGGCAAACTGCTGGTTGTCGGAAATGGCTCCCACGGCCGGTGGGGCGGCGTTGGCGATGGAGGTAGCCATTGCGAGACTGAGGATGATGGGGATCGTTTTCATGAGCTTTGATGGATGTTAGAATTTGTAGGAAGCGGCGAATCGAAGTGTCAGCCAATCACGGTCCTTGTAGAGATTGCCGAAGAATTCGTTGTCTTCGGAGAGCGCGTCGTAATCGGATTCGAGAAACCCGACACCTGCACTGACAGAGAGATCGCCACGGTCCCAGAGCAGGCCGCCGAAGATCTCGGATGACTCGACGGGTGGCGCAAGCGCATTGAATCCCGAGGACTGGATTTCACCGCTGTCCTGATAAGAGCGGACGCCGATGTTCGCGGTCCATTGCGGCATGAACTTCCATTCTAGGATCGCGCCGATGTGGGATGCATCGAAGGTCGGTGATTCCTCGCTGTATCCGCCAGAGATGCGGAATGCGACCGGACCTGCGGTGGCGGCCCATGAGTTTTCGATGCCTAGGCGGACCTCGCGATCGGTGGTGTGGCGCGCGTTGACCACCAGCCGTGTTTTCAACCAGCCGTTGATCGCTTGATCGGCGGAGAGGCTAGTGCCGAAGGTTTGCAGCGTGTCATCCGCGGGCACCGGGATTCCGGCGGCGGAATCAAAACTCCAGCCCGGCGCGATTTCGTCAGCCGCATAGAAGATGGAAAGTTTTGCCGTGCCTGAGCGTGGCAGGTAGTTCCATGAGGAAGCCGCGCTGATCGAGTAGCCATTCGGCTCCGGTGCATGATAGGCGGGAAAGGAACCGAAGAGCTGGCGGTAGTATTCTGAGATCCAAATGGACCGGTAATCTGAGAATCCATCATACGCGCTGAGACTGACTGTGCTGGACCATTCCTTGTTCCACTCGCGTGTCACACTGATGTTCGCCCGCAGTGTTTCTTCGGTCAGCGTTTCAGTAGTTCCGAAGAGGATAGGCACATAGTTTTCTCGATAAGCTGCTAGGGAAACGCCTCCCTCCACGGTCCAGTCTCCCTTGGTGCCTGAAAACAGCGCGTTGTAGGTTTGGACGTCAATGTCATCGGCGGATAACGATTCCCCGGAGACTTCAAACTCCTTCGTCCCTGTGAACCACGGCACCGAAGCCATGGCACTGGTGGAGATGAACAAGAGGCTGAAAAGTTGGGTTTTCATGGAAAATAGTTCAGTGGCAAGAAGCGCAGCCGCCTGCTGAGACATTCGATGAATCCGACCTACCCGTTTCAATTTGACGGCTCAGTCCGCAATCGAAGGAACGAGTTCCACCGCCATCAAAGTCGTAGATCGGACGACTCAGCTGCGCTTGATCGGCAATACCGATCGGCTGGCAGGACGCCACCAGCAGAGGCAGGGTGAGTGGAATCATCCAATGTCGGATTCGCATGATCCTGTAGAGCCATGGGATGCGGGTTTATTCCATGAAAGAAGTGGGCGAAACGCCCACCCTCCTTAAGGACACCCCACTGCACGATAGGCCTCGCCGACGACGGTGAGCGAACCATCGGGATGGAAGAGCTGCGAGCTGGCGAGGGCCGCGCCACTCACTCCGCCGTGGAACCATGCGTAGCGCTCGATGAAATCCATCGCCTCAAGACGTGGCAGCAGGTCCGTGATAAACTCGGCGATGCGCTCTGGCTTGTGACGGTTTTCCGCAGGTGACTTGGCATCCCAATCCGCCACGGCGAACTCGGTGATCCAGATGGGGCGTTTGTAAAGTGCGTGAACTTTTTCGAGTTTTTTCACCAGCGAGTCTGCACCGGGGCCGCCGTAGGAATGGACGCCGATGAAATCCACACGCAGGCCGCGTTGTTCGATGCCCTTCATGAAGTCCGTCATCCAATCATTGTCAGGATGCACGCAGGACGGACTACCGAGACGCAAGCCGGTGGCTTCGAGCTTGGGCCATGCATCGAGCGCCTGCTCCACGGTGGTGTTGCCTTGGGTCTTGGCATCCGGCTCGTTGAAACCCAGCAGTTCGCCATAACCGTGAATCTTCGCTCCTGATTTCACCCGGGCCGCCGCTGATTGAACATCCTTGCGACCGTTGTAAATCATCGGGATGTATCTGACGCCTGCTGGCAGTGTTTCCGGTGGCGTGATGTTCCAGTTGTACAGCCAGCGTGCTCCGACGGATTCGAGAAACCGCGCCACTTCATGCGGCGGGCGTTTGCTCGATAGGCAGAGACCTTTTTTTCGCGCGCCGCGAAGCTCCTGCTGCGCATCGCGCTTGCAAGATGTTGGCAAAACCAAAGCAGCAAGAGCTAACAGTTGGCGGCGGGTCATTGGATACAGCAGCTCAGATCACAGACCATGTCGAAAACAAAGGGAGTAGGAAATTTGATTTCCCTACTCCCTGTTTGGATCCTTGGTAAGTCAACTTACGGCCCGGTGACTTTGAGTCGTGCGAATTTCTTCGTGCCTGCGGGGAAGGTGTATTTCACGTTGTTGCCGGTGATTTCCACGTTTCCAGCACCCACGCCTAGGGGTGCTATCGCCCAGCTTCCTGTGGCGAGAGTGTCGGAGGTTTCTACGAAGAAATCGGTGTTATAGACGCCTGCATAACCGGTGGTGGCTTTGACCCATGTCACGCTGTTGTTAATCACGCTGGGGAGGGCGGTGAAGCCGGTGCTGCTGGCATTTCCGAACATGAAGTATTCGACACCGTTGGAGACGCCGTCGTTGTCGTGGTCTAGGTCTAGGGTTCCTGCGGTGGAGTTAGCAGTTTTCCAAGCGGCATAACCGGAGGCGACAACTGAGCCGTTGGTGACATCGAGAATGCCAGTGCCGACGATGCGGGCGGTCTTGTTGGTTGCGCTGGAGGCGAGGCTACCCCAAGTGCCGGCGACTTGTTCCACGCCACCGATGAAGATGCGGTCCACGGTGTCCGTGCCGACGAAGCCGAGGTTGAGCACGGCGCTGCTGTCGATGCGGACGGCGGCGGCGTTGGCGAGGGTGTCGTCGGTGTTGATGGCGAGGGTTCCGGCATCGACCTTGGTTTCACCGGTGTAGGTATTGGCACCGTTGAGAGTGACTGTGCCGACACCGGCTTTCGTCAGGGCTCGTGAGCCACCTGATTCGGCAACCACGGCATTGATGGTCGCATTTCCCGAGCCGCCAACACTGCTATCTGAAGCGAGAATGACGGAGGACAAGGTTGGAGTCACCGTGGCTGGGCTGCCGTTGAAGGTGAAGGTCGGAGTGCCGGTGTAGCCAGAGCCTGCGTTGGTTAAAGCAAGTCCACCCACGGTGAAGCTGGTTGCATTACCAGTGAAGGTGGTTGTGGTGGTCCCGGTAGAGGTTCCTCCCGAGATCGTTGCGGTGGGAGCGGTGGTAAAACCGGAGCCAGCGGATGTAACTGTAATGCCAGTAACGGTTCCCGTGGATCCTCCAGAGAGAACGGCAGTTGCGGTGGCACCCGTGCCCCCGCCAGCGATCGTCACAGTCGGTGCAACGGTGTAGGTTCGATTTCCTGCGACAGTGACTGCGAAGCTGGCAGTCGTGACGCCGAGTGAAGCGATTGCTATTGCGCCTGTGCCAGTGCCGGAAATGACGACTGTGGGGGCGGTGCTGTAGCCGGAGCCGCTTCCCGTGGCGGCGACCGCCAAGCCGGCGATGCCATTGCTGATACCGGCTGGAACACCTGAGTTGTTGACCAATGCGCCGACTCCGGTGCTGTTGATGGAAATGGGCTCATTGATGCCTGTAGTTCCATTCAGATCCAGCGTAGCACCGCTGGCGACAGTCGTGCCTGGAGTCGTTGTCCTTTGCGGACCACCAAAGCCGAGGGCATTGGGATTTCCTGTTTTCAAGGTGCCGCCGCCCACCGTGGTGGTGCCGGAGTAGGTATTGGCACCATTCAGGGTGAGCGTGCCAGTCGTGTTTGTTTTCGTCAGGCCAGCAGTGGTTGAGCCGCCGATGGCACTGGCGAAGGTGACGCCGTTGCCGTTGGTGGAGAACGAGGCGGTCTTGGCATTCACCATCACGATGCGCGAGGAAAGATCTTGGGTATTGCCCGTGGACCAACGGAGAATTCCGCCGTCCATGGTGACCGATCCAGTCGTAGCGAGACCGTTGTTTGCGAACTCGAGAGTCCCCTGCGATAAAGTGGTTCCTCCGCTGTAGGTGCTAGGCTGGGTGAGCGTGAGCGTACCATTTCCGCTCTTCACGAGACTGCCAGTGCTGTTGCTTCCGATGGCACTGGCGAAGGTGACATTGGAGGTATCAAACGGAGATCCGCCATCGGCCAGTAGAAGAGTGGCGGCTTTGGCGTCAAACATGACGAGTCGGCTTGAGATGTCTTGATCGTTGGTGGGATCCCAACGCAGCGATACTCCAGTGACTCCCGTGGTGCCTTCCATGCGGATCTGCCCCGTGCTGCCAAGCGCGCCGCTGGTGAAGGAAACTGCACCATGGGTAATTTTCACGCCGCCAGTGAAACTGTTGGAAGCGTTCGTCAAATCAAGTCTGCCGGGCTGGTACTTGAAAATTCCGCCGGAGCCGCTGACAACTCCGGAGAATGTCAGAAAGCAGTTGTCGTCCGCCCGGGCACGGAAGTGGTCGATGTCGGTATCGTTGATGGCAATAGGACCGGAAAAGGTGGCAGCGGCAAAGCCTCCGTTGCCTGGTGATGGCAGGAGAATGGTTTTTTCAGCACCGGTGTTGGCAATAGAAATGGAGTTGGTAATGACACGGGTGCTGTTGACTTGGATTTCCGCAAATGAATCCGCGAGGGTGATCGCTCCCGTACCCACAGCATTGTCGTTAGGGATGAGAATTCTGCTGGGTGTGGCCAAAGCGGTTCCTGCATTGACGGTCACCGGACCCGTGAAGGTGTTGACGCCAGATAGCGTAAGAGAGCCAGCACCGTTTTTCGTGAGTCCGCCGTCGGCGGTCAGACCGAGTGCGGAATCATGTTCGAGAATTTCGGCAATGGTGATGCTGAAAGTGTTGGTGTCGATTTTCGCACCACCAGATTTGACTACAGTTTGAAGATCGGTAAGAGCGTTGAGGAAATCAGTTTGGCTGTTAATCGCACGTAGATTGCCGCCATTGAGGTTCAAGGTGAATGAGGTCTGCCCCGGGTCCGATGCGGCCGAGCGGATGATCCGCAGGGGACTGAAGGTGCCACCATTTAGGTTGATGATGCCGTTTCCGAAGACGGTTGCAGGGTCTATCTCTGAGTCGAAAATAAGATCAAGCGATCTGCAACTGAATGAACCATTGTCGATGGTGATGGTGCTGGTGATGCCTGTAAGCCCTTCTTGAATCAGGCGGAAGTTGTTGGAATGCGCGGAAAAATCCAGATGTCCGCCGTTGATCAGGAGGTTCACATCCGCACGGTTGGCCATGAAAGGTTCGCTACCGGTGTTACTGCTGCGGGTGAATTTGAGGGTGCCACTGCTGATGGTGAGATCGGCCCTTCCTTTCGTGTCCGGCGGAGTGGAGGCAGGGCCGTTGCCGATGCCGACGGCAAAACCGCGTCCTGTCGTGAGATTGAAATGGGTTGTTGCGGTGGAGCCGGGATTGAAAATCGCCCCAGAGCCGGGTGTGGTTCCTGGAGGGGCGTTGGTCAGATCGCCATTGTTTCTGATGGTCAGGAAGTCGGCCGTGTAGATGCTTCCGTAGTTGGGGAAGGTATCAGGTGAGGACGGCGGGGCTGTGGTGATGTCCCAGTTGGCGGGATCGGTCCAGTTGGTGCTGGAGGAGCCAGTCCATGTGTAAGTGCCTGCGATGGCGGATGAAGCGAGAATGATGGTGAGTGGGAATGCTAGTAATTTAGGTTTCATGGGTTGATGGGATTGGATATGGATTTGGGTAGTCGGTGGGTCGGATTCAGGGATTCAAAGACAAGTCGCCCTCACGCTTGATGAAGCTGTGATTCCTAGCATTCGCCGCGAGCGGAGACTGCACGCGGGAAATGAGAAAAAACGGAGGAGGGCTTTCGATGTGGGTTTCTAAAAGAGGATGTGGAGGAGAAAGTCACAGCCTCTACGTCTCATGAGGCTTCGCACACAAAGTGGCCGCAGCCCCTGGGTCTGTCACCTGTTCCAAGTTGCACGGTATGCGCAAAAGCTTTCACATTTTGGGCATTATGTGGACCCATGCAAATGGGCACTTGGCAATGAGCGCGATCAAAGCGCATGCCCGATGCCGCGAGCTTGTCGATGTGCGGAGTCTTTGCCTGCGCGGCCCCGTGGCAGCAGAGTTCCGGGCGCAAGTCATCCACGGCGATGAAGAGGATGTTGGGACGGGTCTTGTCGCTTTACTCTGCGGTAGCAAGGAAGCTGTGGGAAATGAAGAAGCAGGTGATGAGGGTTTTCATGGGTTGGTTTAGTTGGATTACTTCGCTTGCATCGGCTCTTTTTGTAGATCGGTTCGGAACGGTGCGGCGGGCAGTCCTTCACGATTGAACAAATTGCCTTCCGCCATCATGGCCCAGTTGTAGCGGACGGCGACGGGCCTTGCGATCTCGTCAGAGCGAACAGACACGATTGCTCCCTTAATTTCAGCACTCGCAGTCACGAACTTGCCATCCTTGCCAGCGATGGTGAAGCCCGTGAGCGCTCCGT
This sequence comes from Akkermansiaceae bacterium, assembly GCA_031372635.1. Lineage (GTDB taxonomy): Bacteria > Verrucomicrobiota > Verrucomicrobiia > Verrucomicrobiales > Akkermansiaceae > Luteolibacter. Next base: position 22,868 of record JANMLQ010000209.1, read on the forward strand.
CTTTTGCCATGAGTCCGCTACCGAGGTGATCGAATGAAATCACGGCTCGTTCATTCTCGATCTTCATGCGATTGAAAACCGGCCCAGAATACTCCACCTTCTCTCCATAGCTGAGGGCGCGTGCGGCAAGGGCAAGTCGTTCGCCGACAGGACGCTTGCGGGTGGGGTGGATATTTGCGGCGTCACCCACATCGGTGGTGACAGCCATGGCGGTGTGCGGGGTATTTTTCCAGATGTTATGCTGCGCTTCGCGAAATGCCGGGTGAGTGTTGCGATAGGATGCGAGTTGCACGAAGTAAAACGGCAGTTCGTTTCCCCAAGCCTTCCGCCAGTCGGCGATCATGGCGGGAAGTAGTTTTTGATAAGGACCGGGTTGGCCGGAGTTCGACTCGCCCTGATACCAGATCGCGCCGCGAAGCGCGAAGGGTTGCAACGGCGCGATCATACCGTTGTGCAAAGCGCTCGGGCAGTCATGACAACGCAGCTTGGGTGCGACGGGTGCGGGTGGGACGGGATCGCCTTTTGCTTTGGCTGCTTTCACCGCCTGTGGATGAACGTGGTCACGCTGTTGCTGAAACGCGCTGTATTCGCTGCCGATGTTCTTAAACTCTTCCGGTGAAATCTTTTCCCACTTCTCCACCAATGATCCCGACTCACCAGTCGCTGCCAGCGTTTCCGCCTGCATCCAAGTCTCGATGCGTGTGCCACCGACAGAACTCGCGATCAAGCCGATCGGCACTTTGAGTTTCTGATGGAGGTCTATTCCAAAGTAATATGCCACCGCGGAACAGGTGGCCGCCGTCTCAGGTGAAATCGCTTTCCATGCACCGCTCACGTCTTCCAAAGGTTTTCGATCAAACTGATGGTCCACCGTGAAGAAGCGCAGCCCGGGATGTTTCGCAGCGGCGATTTCCTGCGGTGCGTTTTGCACAGACTTCATATGAAAGTGCATGTTGGATTGGCCGGAGCAGAGCCAGACATCGCCGACTAGTACATCACGGATGATCACTCCACCTGCGTTTAACTCATGCGGCTCCATGCTGGCCTTGAGTGGATCGAGTTTCACCATCCACTTTCCATTCGGGTCTGCTTCCGCCGTTTTTTTCTGAGCGGCGAATTCCACGGTGACTACTTCTCCGGGTCTGGCCCAACCCCAGACTGGCAAGGCTTGATCGCGTTGCAAAACCATGTGATCGGTGAACAGGCCCGCGAGTTTCAACGAAGTATCCGCACACAGGCAAATCGGCGCGAGTAGTAGGGCGATAAAGATGTGTTTCATGACTTATTGTTTGCGGGCAGAGAGATAATAGCCTCCGCATACGGCTTTTCCTTGGTCATCTAGCAGCGTGGCTTCAATGTCTGCGGGACCGACCGGAACCACAACGCTGAAAACCTTCATGCGGTCATCCTTTCCGACATCGGCGGTCTGGACTTGTCCTGCGACTTTCAACTCGATGCGACTCACAGGCAATGCGCGAGGCCTTCCACCATAAAGCGTTCCGCTAATAGGAC
>JANMLQ010000223.1:0-1661 GCA_031372635.1 Akkermansiaceae bacterium
CGTCACCTTCCCCATCGAAAGTGAGATGGCCGGACTACCCGAAATGGTGGAACTCCGCTCGCTCTCGAAATTCGGCCTCTCCCAAGTCACCATGACTTTCAAGGACGGCGTCGATCTCTATCGGACGCGCCAGCTCGTCACAGAACGCTTGCAAGGCGTGCTTGACGATCTCCCGCCAGGACTCACTCCCAAGCTCGCACCCATTGCCACCGGCCTCGGGGAAATTTTCTACTACGCCCTCGACTACACGGCGGATGCCAAGGACAAGCCCGCCACTCGCGAGGCCCAGCTCATGGCGCTCTGGCAGATCCAGGAATATACGGTGAAGCCGCTCCTACGCGGCACCCACGGCGTCGCCGAAGTCAACCGCAGCGGCGGCTACGAGCGCGAACTCATCATCCAGCCTGATCCCGCGAAACTCGCCGCAGCCGGACTTTCTCTTGATGCACTCGCCGAACTCGTCGAACAAAACACCAAGAACGCGGGCGGCGGCTACGTTGAACTCGGCGGTGAGCAACTCATCGTCCGCGCGCCGACCCGCGTGACATCAGCCGAGGAAATCGCCAAGCTGCCGCTGAAATTCGGTGCAGGAGTTAGACCCATTCTCCTCAGCGAAGTCGCCACCGTCGCCATCGGCTCATCCTTCCGCACCGGAGCCAGCACCCATGAGGGAGAGGAGGCCATCATCGGCGCGGCCATCATGCTGGCCGGGGAAAACACCCGCCTCGTCGCCGATGCCGTCCGCGTCAAGCTAGAGGAAATTCAGGAAAAACTCCCCGCCGGTGTTTCTATCAAGACCGTCTATGACCGCAGCGAGTTAGTGAACCGCACCATCCACACCGTGGAGAAAAATCTCTTCGAAGGCGCGGTGCTGGTCGTTGTCGTGCTTTTCGCCCTGCTGGGAAATTTCCGCGCCGCCTTCATTGTCGCGCTCGTCATCCCGCTTTCCATGCTTTTCGCCATGACCGGCATGGTCCGACTCGGACTATCAGGAAACCTCATGAGTCTCGGTGCCGTGGACTTCGGCCTCATCATCGACGGCGCGGTCGTCATGGTGGAAAACATCGTCCGCCACCTCGGCGAGAAACAACACGCGCTCGGCCGCAAGCTCACCGCTCAGGAACGGTCCCGTGAAGTCCTCCATTCTGCCAAGGAAGTCGCAAACCCGATGTTCTTCGGCGTGCTCATCATCACCGTTGTCTATCTGCCGATCCTCGCGCTGCAAGGCATCGAAGGGAAGATGTTCGCACCGATGGCTGTCGTCGTCATGCTCGCACTCGGCGGTTCGCTGGTGCTAGCCCTCACGCTCATGCCGGTGCTCTGCTCGTTCCTACTAGGTGGAAATATCAAGGAGAAGGACAACTGGCTCGTCACGCTGGTGAAGAAACTTTACACGCCGCTACTCACCTTTGGCCTCCGTTTCCGCTGGTTGGTCGTGCTGCCAATGTTCGCGCTCTTCGGCTTCTCGCTTTTTGTCTTTTCCCGCCTTGGCTCCGAGTTCATCCCGCAGCTCGATGAATGCGATCTCACCCTGCAATTCATCCGCAGCAGCAGCGCCGGACTTACCTCGTCCGTCGAACTGCAAAAACAATCTGAGACCATCCTGCGCCGCGATTTCCCCGAGATCCGCGATGTCTTCTCCCGCATCGGCACCGCCGAAG
>JANMLQ010000233.1:0-63124 GCA_031372635.1 Akkermansiaceae bacterium
CGCGGCTTGGAGCAGCGCGAATTCCTCATTCTCGTAGACAATCTTACGCGGCAGACTGTAGGTATTGAGAGGCTTGCCACGCAGCGAAAAGACGGCCTGAGTCTCGACGTCCCGACTCTTCGTGATCGAACCGGATGCGGAGTCACCCTCAGTGATGAATAGCGTGGATTCTTCCCGGCGCTTGTGTTTGCTGTCGAATCTCACACGGCAGTCGCGGAGTTTTTTGTTATGCACCTTCGCCTGCTTCGAGCGCTCTCTCGCAAGCTTCTGGATTCCCTTGAGATCCTTCCGTTCTCGCTCGGCGGAAAGAATGCGTTTTTGGATCGCCTCGGCTACCTGCGGATGCTTGTGCAGGTAGTTGTCGAGATTCGTCTTGAGGAAATTACCAATGAATGTGCGGAGAGATTCTCCTTCCGGAGCGATACCCGCTGACCCAAGTTTGGTCTTGGTCTGGGATTCGAAGACCGGTTCCATGATCCGCACGCAGACTGCGGCTTCGATGCCGGCACGGATGTCGGATGGCTCGTATTGTTTCTTGTAGAAGCCGCGGATCACCTGGACGAGTGCTTCGCGGAATGCGGCGAGGTGAGTGCCGCCTTGCGAGGTGTTCTGGCCGTTGACGAAGGTGTAGTATTCCTCGCTGCTCTCGGCGGTGTGGGTGAAGGCGATCTCGATGTCCTTGCCGACGAGGTGGATCGGCGGATAGAGCGCTTCGTTTTCCATCTCCTCGCGCAGCAAATCCAAGAGTCCGTCCTTCGAGCGGAACTTCTTACCGTTGAAGTTCACGGTGAGCGCCGGATTGAGATAGGAATAGTAACGACACATCTTCTCGACGAAGGGCTCTTTGTATTTCGCCTTGGCGGGGAAGATCGTGCGGTCGAGTTCGAAGGCGAGGCGGGTGCCGTTCGCGCCTTCGTCGCGGCGTGGGTTTTTCATGTCCACGGTGTGCATGCCTTTGGAGAACTCGAGGGCTTTCGTTTCGCCCTCGCGCCAGGCTTGGATTTCGAAGAAATCTGAAAGCGCGTTGACGGCCTTGATGCCGACGCCGTTGAGACCGACGGATTTCTTGAAGGCTTCGCTGTCATACTTCGCGCCGGTGTTGATCTGGGCGGCGCAGTCGAAGAGTTTCCCTAACGGAATGCCACGTCCGAAGTCGCGGACTTCGACGCGGCCCTGCTCGTCGATCTCGACCTTGACCTCCTTGCCGAAGCCCATGATGTGCTCGTCGATGGAGTTGTCGATGGCCTCCTTGAGCAGGATGTAGAGGCCGTCGTCGGGCGATGAGCCGTCGCCGAGCTTGCCGATGTACATGCCGGGGCGCATGCGGATGTGTTCGCGCCAGTCGAGGGATTTGATGTCTGCTTCGGTGTATTCTGCGGCCATGGGGAAAGTGTTTCGGCTTTCCTAAACGGTTGCCGCGGCGGACGCAAGGGTTGCGTCCGGGAGACTCATTCATTGCGAAAAAACCAGAGATTTTTAACCGCGAATGGACGCGAAGGAACGCGAATGAAGAGGGTTTTTGAAATCTGGATTCTGAGAATCCGGTTCTGAAAATTCGCGGCGATTCGCTTACTGCGGCAGGCCGGTGGGGTTTTTCGGTTGCTCGCGGTGGAAGGTTTTTTTCATGCGGTCGAGGTAGTCGCTGGCGCAAGTGATCCCCTGCGCTCCGACTGTTAGCGGCCTTATCAAAAAACGTATCGACAGCCAGTTCCCTTTCCGAATAGCGTCGCCAAATACGCTCCGCTCCATGAAAGCGCGGCCTATCAACTGCCTATCGGATTCCATTCGTGTCTCGCCGCACTAAAAGTCGCCACACCTTCATGCTCCCCGTCACGGGCTGCATCGCCATCACTTCGTGATCGGAATCCATGACCGCATGACCCTGAAGCGCATTCTCACCAACAATCGAACCAACCTCAAACAAACCATGAAAAACGCAATACTCGCCATCTGCACCACCGCACTCATACTCACCACAACAGCCAACGCAGGCGTCAATGGAAGCTATAGAGTCAGCGGTTCGGAAACTGCTGATGGAGAAAAACTCAAGTTCACCGGCACTGTCACCGTTTCCAATTACAAGGCAGGCACATACTCGCTGAAGTTCGAGGACGGAGAAAAGGCCACTTACAAATTCTCATTCAGTAAACCGCTGAAAGAGACCACCGCCAGCCAGACGGTGAATGCATTCAACAACCTTGGAACCTCGACCGCTACCTTTTACCGGCAGAACGGCAAAGCCCGCGTGAAATTCTCCTACAAGTCGAAGGACGGTTCCCTTCGGGGCTCCGGTTTGGGCTCCAAGTGAGTCCAGTAACTCCGCCATCCGAATCTTCATGAAACGCAACATCATCCTCAATGTTGTTGCGCTTTATTTATTGTTCACCGCCGATATGGACATGGTATCCTACTGACCACTCCGCATCACGCCGACTGATAGAACTTGCCGAGCGGCGTGAGGCAGCAGCGGAAACGGAAGCGACGAAGGGGGCGGCGGCGGTGCATGTGCGTTGCTGCTTTCAGGCAGACGCTTACTGAGGCAGGCCGGTGGGGTTTTTCGGCTGCTCGCGGTGGAAGGTTTTTTCCATGCGGTCGAGGTATTCGGAGATGTGGTCCTTGCGCTGGTGGGGGGTGGATTTGAGGCGTTCCTTGAGGCGGAGGTAGTCGTCGAAAACGCCGCTGGTTTCGCGGGCGGTGGAGATTTCAAACCAATCGAGGTAGTCGCTGGCGCGGGTGCTGCGGGTGCGCATGGTGGTGCGGCGCTCGTCGAGGGCGGCGAGGCGGGTGGCGATGTCGGAGGTTTTGTTCGCGGAGATGTCATCGAGGATGAGCTGGTATTCCGCGAGCATGGGCCGGTAGGAGGGGAAGCTGCGGAAACTGAGGCGAGCGATGGCATCGCGCGCAGGCAGGACGGCAGCGGCGCGTTCGGGCTGCTTGAGGGCGGAGAGTTCCGGCCAAGTGGAGAGTTCCTTGCGGCGGATGATGCCTTCGGCGTCGCGGAAGCTGAGGTGCAGGGTTTCGGCGAGTTCGGCCTCGGTGCGGGCGACGGTGAGAACATCGGTGAGTAGATTGAGCGCGCCCTTGTTGGCGAGTTGAAGTTCCAGCCACTTGGCGAGGCTGGTTTCTGATAGATTGAGTTCGGGAAAATGTTTTCGCAGCAGTGTGGGCATCTCGCCCTCGAAGCCAGCGACTTCATTGAGGAAGGCGCGGAAGCCTTCCCTGCCCTGCGGCTGCTCGAGTAGCGCCATGACGAGCGAGCCGGAGGAAACACGGAAGGCGGCGCGCGTGGCGGCGTCCATTTCCTCGAAGGTGCCCTCGCTGACCGCTAAAAGATCGCCGATTTTGAAAAGTCCGCCGCGTTTGAAGAGCGCTTCGTAGAGTTTGCGGTCGCTTTTGTTGAGCTGCCAATCGGTGGCTTCTCGCAGGCCGTCGGCTAGCCATGGCGGAACGGTTAGAGTGCTATCGCCCTCACCCGCCAGGCGGCGCTGGAGGGAGCGTTCGTAGAGCAGCATGGCGGTGATGGCGCGCTTGAAACGCTCCGTTTCCTGCTCGATGCCTCGGGCGAGATGGAAGTCGAGGCGGAGCTGGTTCACGCCTTCTAACACGAGCAGTCGCATGGCGATCGTGCGAGCTGGTAGCGGATCGCCGCGTTTGCCAGCGAGGTGGATGGAAACCGGGAGCTTCCAGGCATCCTTCTCCTCGGTGAGACGTAGTAGTTCGGTTTTTGCTTCCTCTGCGAGTAGAGCCACGTTGCCGCGATCGAAGGCTTCGCCACCGGTGACGCGGAACTGCACGCTGTTGCTGACGACCCATTCGGGTCCGAGCCGGGGCTTGTCCAGTGGTGCTTCCGCCACCTGAATGGCACGCGGCGGAGGCGGCGGCTCGGCCAGCACGGCGGAGCCGCAAACCCAGGCCAGCATGAGGTGGCGTGTGATCATCCGGTTTTTTAGAATGAACTAGGGAGGCCAGAGTCCGGCTCGCGCGGATCGAGCACGAGGCGGTTTTTCTCGATGCGGATACGGGCCATTTGCTCGAAGCCGAGATGAATCTCCTCTTGGAAAAGCGCGGGCAGTTTTTCGTATGCGGGGCGCACGAGCAGCAGGAATCCCTGTGGGACGATGAGTTTCCCGAAACGCCCGCCCTGCGGTGGCTTGGGCAGGCTGGCATGGTAGGGGCCGCCATCCAGATGCACCTGAGTTTCCAGGCCCTTGAGCCCTTGTAGCTGCTCGATGCGCACGAACATGGAAATGGTGAAGGGCTGACCTAACAACTTACGCTCCATGATGATTTCCGCGCGGCCATCTTCGAGGCGCACCCATAGCCGTTCCAGCGGGATGTGCGATGCGAGCGGTCCGCCTTGTTTCGCCTGAAGCGTGCGGCCGAGCCACTGGTTGATCTCCGTCTCGGTGAGGGTGACTGCGTAGCCGCGATCCAGCGAGTTTTGGAGCACGGCCTTCATTTCTCTAACAGGAGTGGATTTCACTGCGGGGCCGTAGCCGCCGATGTCAGTGAGATCCTGCGGCTGGGCGATGAAAAACATCGCTGCTCCGAGTCCGAGCGCACCCACCAGCACGATGAGCACGGAGAGCAGCTTGAGACATCCGCCGCCGGACTTGGGTTTAGAGGAATCGGCCATGCGGATGGGTGATTAACAAGGTGCCGGTGGCTTGCAAAGCATCGCTTCAGTCTGCGGACTTCGCGGCGGGAGCGGGGGCAGCGGGCGCGGCGGGTTCGCTCTTGCCTGCTCCGCTTTCCGCTTTGGCCCCGGCTTGGTATGAGGACGAGCGGTAGTCGGTCTGATAGAAACCGGAGCCTTTGAAGAGGATGCCGCCGCCTGTGCCGAGAAGACGCCGCACTTCGCCATCGCAGGATTCCACCGGGCAGGCGGTGAGTTTCGCATCGTTCATGCTCTGAAACACCTCGAAGCGTTTCCCGCATTTCCCGCATTCGTAATCGTAGTTCGGCATGGCTTGGGCAGGGATGGATAGCACGTTCCCCCCAAGGCGCAAGCGCGGTGTGCGGCGGTATTCAAGAGTCAGATTTTTCAACCGCGAATGGACGCGAATGGACACTAATTTTTAGAACTGGATTCTCAGAGTCTGGATTCCCAATCAGGAAAAAACCTCTTCATTCGTGTTCATTCGCGTCCATTCGCGGTTAAAAACACATCCATTTTCTGCGGCATGCTCCATCCGTGCCGGGCGGAGGTTTTCGCGTGCCGTGGCGCTTTTGATCTGCTTGAGTCGCCGTTATGCCACCGCGCGTCAAGACCGTCGCCTCAATCACCAACGGGAAATTCTTTGAAGACCACGCCACCGCACTCGGGCTGACGCTGCATGGCGAAAAGGTCGGCTTCGAGCGCCCGATCAGCGAGCCCGCCATCAACCGCCCCGGCCTGGCGCTGGCCGGATTCTTCTCCTACTTCGCATGGAAACGCGTGCAGGTACTGGGAAACTCCGAGCTTTCCTATCTGCGGAAACTTCCCGACGCCATGCGCATCGACCGCTTCCGCCGGATGTGCGGTCGTGACATCCCGTGCATCGTCGTCGCGCGCGGCTCCACGCTGGAACCCGCGCTGCTGGACGTGGCGCACCAGCACTCGATCCCGGTTTTCGGAACCTCGCAGGTGACGATGAATTTCCTCAACGCCGCCACCATCCGGCTGGAGCATGATTTCGCGCCCAGCGTCACGTTGCACGGCTGCATGGTGGACATGCGCGGCGTGGGCGTGCTCATCATGGGCAAGAGCGGCTCGGGAAAATCCGAGACTGCCATCGGTTTGTTAGAGCGCGGAGCCTCGTTGGTGGCCGATGACATGGTGCGCATCAAATACGTGGGTGGCGAACTCACCGCCAGCTCGCCGGACCTCTCGCGCGGCTACATGGAGATCCGCGGCATCGGCATCATCAACGTCGCCAACCTCTACGGTCTCGCCTCGATCCGCCCCGAGAAGCGGCTGGATCTAGTAGTCACCCTCAAGCCGCATGCCGACCTCAACGAAGTGGACCGCCTCGGCTTGCAGCAGAAGACTCACGAAATCCTCGGCCAGCAGGTCTCGCATGTGGAAATCCCCGTCGCCCCCGGCCGTGACACCGCGCGTATGGTCACTATCGCCGCGCTCGATCAGCAGCTCCGCCGTCTCGGCTACAACATGGCTGATGAGTTCAACCAGCGCCTGCTCGATCACATGGCGAAGGAGCCGAAGTGATTCCCTTGATACAAGAAAAAGCCGGACCACGATGCGCGGTCCGGCTTTGATGATGGGAAAAACGCTGCCGATCAACCTTGGCGGGCACCGTCAGGCAGGGACTCATTGAACTGCTGCTCAGTGTAGTCCGGGGTGCGGCCATAGGCATCGCTCACACCGATGAGCGAGGCGCGCTCGCCGGAGGCATACACCATGAAATAGACGATGTAGCGCCCGTAGTAGGTCTTGTCCGCACCGGGATAGAGCGGGGTTGTGGTGCTGGTCTTGCCGATGGCTGTGTTCTTCTGACCGAAGCCGAAAGCGACAATTTTTTGACCTGCCTTGAGACCGCCTGGAGCAAGTTTGCCGGTCAGATAGGTGCCGGTTACTTCGGCGACAGGGATCGTGGAAGGAGCCGAGCTGGTTTCGACGGTGCTGGTAGTGGGATCATCCAGGCCGGAAACGAAGGCGCGGAAAGTGGTATTGGAAAGGTTGGAATTGATCGCCGTGGTGTCGTGATCATAACTCCAATCCAAGCCGGCGCGGGTAAGCGAACGAAAGTAGTCAGGATTGCTGATGCTGGCCGTGCCGCTGATCGGAGCCAATGAGGTGGCCGTAAGCTGCGCCTGGAGACGGGTGCCATCCGCACCGCCGTATGGAAGGCCGCGGGTCTGGGTGTCTCCGTTGGTGGTGTCCGAGGAATACAACGCGCCAGTGGTATCCAGCAGCGAGTCCATGCCTTGCGGGTAGCGTTTTTGCAGCACGAAAAACTGCTGCACGTTGTTAGCGATGTCCGCCTGGCTCTTGGCGCTGACGGCCATGTCGGTGGAACGTCCGAACATGCCGACGTTCGGCACGATCAACGCGGCGAGCGCGGCGATAATGACAATGACGACGAGCAGTTCGATGAGGGTGAAGCCCCTGTGGAGCCTCGTGGACAGGTTTGCGGGTTGTGGTTTCATGAATTTAAAAATATCAGTCTGTGACAATAAGGGGAGCGTTCGGTCAGGAAAAAAAGTTCAGCGGAAAGATCGTTTTTTCCGTTCTTGAATGAGCGACTGTTTTTTCTCCGGAGAAAATTCCACACCGCCGTCCTTGGATGAGCTGGTGTAGGCGGGTGATTCGCCCTCGATGAAGCCGTCCTCCGTGAGGCGCTCCAGCGAGGCCGGGGCATTGCGGCGGAGATGATCCTCGGTCACGGCCTTACTTTCGCCGGGGCTGAGCATGATGTAAGGACGGATGATGACGACCAGCTCGCGGCGGCCCTTTTGATCGTCCCGCGATTGGAAGGGAATGCCGATGATCGGGATGTCCCCGAGGAAGGGCACCTGGGATTTGTTCTTTTGGAACTTGTCCTCAATCATTCCGCCGATGGCGATGGCGGTGCGGTCCTTGGCGACGAAGGTGCCGCTCACACTGCGGGTGTTGACGACATCGACCTTCACATTTTCCACGGAGCTTCCGGAGCCGCGACCGGAGGTGACGATGGGGATGGACGCGGCGTTGGGATCGATAAACGAGTTTTCCTGGACGAGTCGCAGCGTCACAGTGCGGTCTGCGTTGATGTTGGGCGTGATGAGCAAGGTGTTACCGACGTTGCGGAACTCGGTGGTGGTATTGGGCGTGGTGGCCACGTTGTTATCGGTGATGATGGTCTGGCTGGAGACGCCTCTCACAAGCGGCCGCTCCTCGCCGAGGAAGAGGCGCGAGACCTCGTTGTTCGCAGTCACTAGTGTGGGTGTGGCGAGCGTTTTGATCCTTCGTTTTTCCTCGAAGAGCTGCATCCGTGCGCGGAAATGATCGCCTACTACCGTGAACGTCATGTCCTGTGATCCGGTCTCGCCATCGCGGAAGGAACCATCGCCCAAAGGTTTAAGGATATTGGAGCGTCCGATCGAGGCGGAGGTTTTCCCATCGCTGTAGCGGAAGTCGAAGGCGGACTGGAAATCGTCCCCCAGCTCGATGGAGACCACCTTCACCTCCAGCATGACCATGGGGGTCTGCACGTCCATGCGCTGGACGAGCGCCTTGATGCCATCCAGCGCGAGGCCATCCGCCGTGCGCACGGCGATCATGTTATTGCGGCGGCTGGCAGTCACATAAATCGTGGCCGGGGATTTGCGCAAGGCCTCCACTTTGGCCGCACCCGCAGCGCCGGATGCGGAAAGCGCGGTATCCAGGCGTGATGCCTGCTCAGGTGTTAGATCGCGGAATCCCTGGTCGTTTTCGCTCGTGGTGCGGTCCTCGCGGCGTCTGGCAAGGCGATCGCTTCCGAAGCCGCTATCCCGTCCGGAAGAGTTCCCGCCATTGGAGCCGGAGCCGCCGAAGCTGCTGGAGTTGCCGCCGCTGCTGATAAAGCCGTTCACGTTGTTGCCTAGGATGTTGCCGCTCACGGCACCAGCCTGCTGGGTGCGCTGGGCGAGTACGTCGTAGCGATCGAAGCGCCCCTCCAGATCCATGCGCATGTCTTCGTCGAGATCCTCGGCACCGAATGAGAGTTCCACGCGGCTGCCATAGAGATTGGCGATGGCGGTGGCCACTTCGGCGACGTTGGGAAACTTCAGCGTGAAGACCTCGGTGCGCTCCTCGCGGAAACCGGCGAGATCTTTTTCAAACTCGGCCACCGTCATGATGCGGGTGATTCCGGTGCTGGCCTCGCGCTTGAACCAGAGGTTGTGGCTCTTGCAGATTTCCTCAACTACGTTGGCCGCTGCCACGTTGGAGAGCAGCAGGTTGATGCGGCACTTGTTCGCCTCCACGGATGCGGAAAAATTCGCGCCGGTCTGATCGCCGAGCATCCTCAGCGCATCCATCAGCGGCAGATCGCTGAACTGCGCGTAGGCAACTTCTCCCAAACGCTGCTGCGCCTCTCCGCCGGGCGGGCCGAAGGCGGGGATCATCGCGGATTGTTTCAGCGAAACTTCCTCCACTTCAATGCCGTCGGCAGTGATGCGTTTCACCACCAGTTTGCGTGCGCCATCGGTCGTGGTCACTTGGAATGGCACGCCGGGGCGCGCCAACACGCGGGCTCCGCCATCGACATCGAGCATCAGCGCCGCGCTGTTGGCTGTGCCACCCATGACGATGCCGCCGACGGTCATCGGCGGGATGGCTGATCCGCCGCTCATCAGTGCGGCTTTCAGGCCCGCGGTGGCGCGGGTCGGATCTTGGATTTCATCGGCGGGTTCCTGGGCGCGGCACAGGCTGGCGCAAGCGATGGCTAACAAGAAGACGTGCGGTTTCATAGCGATATGGTTTTGGGGATTCAGCGGACACCTCCGGCGATGGAGAACAAGGCGGCGAAGAAAGCGATATAGACGAAGCCGACGATGCCACCGACGAGCAGGATGACCACCGGCTCGATCAGGACGCTCATGCGGCGGATCACCACGACGAGCTGGTTCTCGTGGAATTTCGCGACCTCATCGAGAGTCTGGACGAGTGTGCCGGCGCTCTCGCCGACGGCCACCATGCGCGGCAGCATGGGCATGAAGAATCCGGCCTCATCGAGTGGCGCGGCCAGCGTGCCGCCACGCAGCACCGCTTCTCTGGCGCGTGCCACACGCTGGCGCAGCGAGCGGTTTCCCAGCAGGTTTTCCACCGTGCCGAGGCTATCAAGCAGAGTCACGCCGCTTTCTAACAAAACCCCCAGCCCGCGTGAAAACACGGCGGTGCCCGCGAGGCGCAGGATTCCTCCGATGATCGGGATGCGGAGGATCATGCCGTCGATGGCGATGCGGCCCGGCGGCCAGCGCCGCAGCGCCCAGAAGCCCACGGCAGAAGCCAATGCGAGCACGGCGAAGACCGGCAGCCACTCCTGCATGAATGCGGAGACATCGAGCAGGTTTTGTGTGATCGCGGGAAGATTGCGGCCCGCGCCGGAGAGATACTTTTGGAGTTTCGGGATGACGAAGAGCACGAGGAAGCCGGCCACGCCGACGGCCAGCAGCATGACGATGAGTGGATAGGCCAGCGCGTTGAAGACGGTGAGTTTCATTTGCCTGCTCCGCTCAAGATGTTCCGACGCCCTGCCGAGAGCGGCGTCCAGATTTCCCGTGGCCTCGCCCACTTTTGCGAGTTGGATGACTTGCTCGGGAAACACATTCTTCTCGGCTTCCAGCGCGGCGGCAAACGTGGAGCCGCGCTCGATGCGGTCCGCTACGCCATCCCACACCGCGCCCACGCGCTTGCGGGATGATTGCTCGGCCACGGTTCTCAGACTGGATAGAAGGCTCAGTCCGCTGCGCAGCATGGTGGCGAGTTGCAGGCAGCCCATGCTCACATCCAGTGCGCCGGGCGGACGCCAACTGCGCGGATCCCAAGTGACACCGCCGGCCTTTGAAGGCCCGGCCACTTCCTCCACGTCCACCACTAACAGACCGCGCCCGCGCAGTTCGGCGGTGAGCGCTTCCATGCCTGCGGCCACAAGCGTCCCGCCGCGCACCGCGCCCGTGACATCCCGTGTGGTGAAGCGGTAGGCTGGCATCTGTTAGAATTCGGTGGTCGCCGCGAGCACCTCGCGCAGGGTGGTGCGGCCATCCCGCACTTTGGAAACGCCGTCCTCCAGCAGGCTGCGGAATCCCTTGCGCGCGAGGGTTTCAGAAAGCACGGCTTCGGAAGCGCCTTTGGAAATGAGCTGCGCCACTTCGGCATCGATCACGGCGCACTCGAAGAGTCCCATGCGTCCGTCATAGCCACGCCCGGCACAGTGGAAACACTGGCCCGGCTCGTACATCACATCCGACATGCCGGGAATCCCGCGAGCGGATGGCTCTAACGGAACTTCCTTCCGGCAATGCGGACAGAGCCGCCGCACGAGGCGCTGGCCCACGCACAAGCGCAGCGTGGCTCCGATGAGGTGGGCAGGCATGCCCATGTCGATCAAGCGCGTCACGGCACTCACCGCGTGGTTGGTGTGAAGCGTGGAAAAAACGAGGTGCCCTGTGAGAGACGCCTTCACCGCGATGTCCAGCGAGTCCAGATCGCGGATTTCGCCGATGACGAGCACGTCCGGATCGTGGCGGAGCAGGGCGCGCAGGGCTTTGCCAAACGAGACCTTGTCCGCCGTATCCACCTCCACCTGAGCCACGCCGGGGATCTCGCACTCGATGGGGTCTTCTACCGAGATCACGTTGAGCGGGCGGCCTGCGAGCAGTTTTCTAACAGCCGCGTAGAGGGTGGTGGTCTTGCCGCCGCCGGTCGGTCCCGTGAGAAGCACCAGCCCGTGGGGTCTGGCGAGCGCCGTTTCAAACGCGCCGAGATCCGCCGGGCTCATGCCGAGCTGTTCGAGCGAGAGCCAGTCGTCTTGGGAGGCTAGCAGGCGCAGCGTCATCCGCTCACCGTGCTTGGTGGGCAGCGAGGCGACGCGCACATCCACGGCATGCGATTTTTCCGCCACATGATACTGGTGGATGAAGGCTCCGTCCTGAGGCGCGCGGCGTTCCGCGATGTCCATACCGGCCAGCACCTTGATGCGGCTGCAAAGCGCGGCGTGCGCAGACTGCGGCAGGCGCTTGTATTCCTCCAGCACGCCATCCACGCGCAGTCTCACACGAATGTCCTCGCGGCCGGGATCGACATGAATGTCCGAGGCGCGGCGCATGATCGCCGCGCGCATCAGCTCGTCGGCAAGCCGTGTGGCGTCGTCTCCATCCTCGCGTGTGGCCGCGGCGGCCTGCCGTGAATCACCATAGACCCGGCCGAGCGCGCGGCCTAACATTTCCGCATCCACTGCGAGTGCTTCTACGGGCATGCCGGTGAAGCGCGCGACGGCTTCGATGGATGCCTTGTCGCCCGGATCAATGCAGGCGACGAATAGTTTCCCGCCGATGGATGCGAATGGCAGCACGCGCTTGCGCATCGCGAGGCTCACCGGAATGCGCAGCGCCCACGCGGGATCGATGCGGATGCGGTCCAAGTCCACCGTCGCGGCCTCGCTCATTTGCCACCTCCGTTCCAAGGTTGTCGGAGTGCGGCGGCGCGCTCGCGCATGACGGTGGGATTGCGCGCCATCGCCAAGGCGGTCTGCTCGCCGATGCGGCCCGCCACCCACAGGCGCGCGAGGTCTTGCTCGAGCGTCTGCATGCCGAAGGACGAGCCGGTTTCCATCGACGAATAAATCTGCGCGCTCTTGCCGGTGGCGATGAGGTTCGCGACGGCGGGCGTGTTCATGAGAATCTCGCTGGAGGCCACGCGCCGCGCCGGGCCATCGGCTGATAGAGAAGGCAGCAGGCGCTGCGCGACCACGCCGCGCAGCACAAGCGATAGCTGCCTGCGGATGCCGTCCTGCTCGTCTGCGGGAAATACCGAGACCAGACGCTCGATCGAGCCCACGCAGTCCCCGGCATGCAGGGTGGTGAAAACCAGGTGGCCCGTTTCCGCCGCAGTGATCGCCGTACGGATCGTGTCCAAATCACGGATCTCGCCGACTAGAACGACATCGGGGTCTTGCCGCAGCGAGGAGACGAGCGCGTCGTTAAATGACGGCGCGTCCATGCCCACCTGGCGCTGGTTCACGACGCAACGGACCGGTTTGTGAAGATACTCGATCGGATCTTCGATGGTGATGATGTGGCCCGAGCGCGTGCGGTTCACGTGATCGAGCAGGGTCGCGAGTGTGGTGCTCTTCCCCGCGCCGGTGGGGCCGGAGACGACGACGAGACCGTCCCGCCATTCCGCGAGGCGCAGCAGGGATTCGGACAGACCGAGTTCTGTTAGAGAACGGAAACGATCTTCAAGCCTGCGCAGCGCGAGTGCGGGTTCGTTCTGGCGGAGGAAGACGTTGAAGCGGAAACGCGTGCCATCGCGCGAGGTCACCGCGCCATCGAGCGATCCGCGCGGCATCGGCGGGAGCGTTTCACCGGCGATTCCTAACAATCCCGCGCAGAGGCGGCTTACTGTTTCTGCGGAGCAGACCTGCTCGCCATCCATGGGCAGCAGCTCGCCATGCACGCGGATGTGCGGCACGAGGCCCGGCGAGAAATGCAGGTCCGATCCGTCCTGCCGCACGCAGGCGGTAAGAAAACGTTCGATGGCTTCCGGAAGGGATTTCATAACCAGACGTAGAGGTTCCATGTCGGCGGGCGGCGCTCCTTCGGATCGGCCTCCATGGTGAGGTTGAGCGGCACCAGCATCGGCGCGGTGCTTGCGAGATCCATCAGCAGCCGGGTGACCGCCGGATAGGACCCGGCGAGTTCCACGCGCCAGACCTGGGGCGGCTGGCCGTCCGCCGTGGTGAAATTCGTTTCCGCCGCCTTGAGCGCGGGCGGCAGGCGGTTTGCGCCCTTTTCGACGGAGGTCTGGCCGATTTGCAGTCCGTGGGTTTCGCAGAGCATGGAAATCCTGCGCATCGCCAAGCTGCGATCGAAGCCGATGCGATCGGAATCTAACTTGGCGCGCAGGCGGGACAGCTCGTCGTTCAAATCCGCCAGATCCTGCCGGGCCGCTTCGGTGAGTTGCCTTTTTCCGGCCAGATCGCCCATGTTCTCCAGCCGGCGCACAAGCAAACTCCGTTCCTTGGAAGCCGAATTCAGGAATAGGAACCAACCTAACAGAAGGATGATGATTGCCGGTAGGGAGGCGGCGAGCCAGCGGTCGGTATTGGACTTCAAGGTCATCGGTTGTCTTCGCTGGAGTTGAGGTTCACCCCTTCGATGGCCGCTTCCTGATGGATGATGCCGAGCGTGAACTCCCACGGGCCGCCGTTCGGGAGGTTTTTCAAACCGGTCTTCCTGCGTGGGAAGACGGACCAGCCGGAACCGCGCAACGACTCCTTGAGCACGATACCCAGCTCGTCCACGGCATCGGAGGTGAGGGACACGCCGTGCAGGATGGATGCGGACGCGCCATCGGTTTCGATTTTGCGGAGCACGATCTCGTCCTTGCGCTGGACGGCGATGCCGTTGAGCAATGCGGGAACGGATAGACGCCGGGAAGCCACCGTATTCACCGACTCAATCTCGCTCCGAAGCGTGTCGATTTCCTTCGTGGCAACCTGAATGTTGCGGTTCACGGCAGCCAGTTCGCCGGAGGCGCGGGAAAACTCTCCGTTGCGGATTTTTAGACCGTCGATCCCGGAAGACAGCCACCACCTGGCTGCGACTAACAGCATCAGTGCCGCAGCGGCCATGCACAGCCCCGCCGCCTGGAAACGCTTCGGCGAGGGCGGCGGCACGGGTGCGCCTACCACCGGCACCTGCCCGGACTCGAGGCGTGCCAGCCAATCGCCAAGCCACTTGCGCAGAGCATCCTCATCCTCCGGCGCAGCGTCTGCACGGGCGATGCCTTCCAGGCTGCAATTCCTGAAAGCCGCAGCATCCATCAAACGGGCGCGGGTTTCCACCGGCAGCGCCAGCACATCAAAGGTGCCCTCACCCGCATGGCGGAATGCGAGCGCCGCGCCCGCCATCGGGATGCCGGAATACGGCTCAGCTTCAAAGGCCAGCGCACGCGCCATCTGCGCATCGTTCAAGCCCGCAACTTGTGCCGGATTGAGCTGGATTTTTTGGGAAAACCACTCGTCGGACAGCAGCCACAGCGTGCCTGATGCAGATTCACCGAGAGACAAGGCCGCCGTGAATCCCTCGATCACCGAAGTGCCCGGCTGCCGCGCCGCGCCCTTCCACTGGCAGTCCCCTTCGCGGAAATCCGCCCGCAGGATGCCGCTGCCGGAGACAACGATCAGGGTGGATGTTTCCCGGCGCTTCATCGGTCGATCCTCATTTCCAAAAAGTTCGCGCCCGGTCGCAGCACCACGTTTTTCACGGCGCTGCGGGTGAAGGATGTCGTATGGCCGCCGGAGTCCGTGAAGTACGCCCTGACGACGCGGGGCCCGATGGTTAGATTCGTGAAAACCGAAGTCACGGGATTCGCTGCGAAGGCACCCAGCGAGGGAACGACCGTGATCTTCGAGGGATCAGCCGGGTCCGGGCCGAACACGCAAACCGTCACCGAATCCGCCGGGTCCACCGTCGCGGGCGAATCATCATCCATCACTTCCAACTGAATGGTCAGCCTCGCCTGATACGAAGCGTCATCGAAAACAAGGAATCCATCGCGGTCATAGCCGGTGTCCGCCGGATCGAGCCTGCCGTTTCCACCCAGATGGCGGACGACGCGTATCTCCTGACCAGCAGCAGTCAGCGGCGTGTCATTCAAGGCGCGGAGCCGCGCATAGCCGCTGCCGTCCGGATCGGGCGGACTGGAATCCAGCGGCGATGTCACGGGATTTCCCCAGCCGTCCTGCCAGATTTGGGCACCGATGGGCAGCCGCAGGTATGGGCCGCGCCAGCCACCGGAGACGAACACCTGCGGATCCTCGTAGGCCAGCGGGACACCGTTTGCGACCAGCGCCTGGCGCACATCAAAGGGCTGGCCGGGATTCAACCAAAGTTCCGCCATCGTCAGCGTGCCGCCGTCCTCCACCGCGCGTGGCAGACGTCCCATGTCCGCGACGAAGCCGCCGAGCGTCGGCGAGCCATCACTGGCACGGTCATCGGGCGAGCCAAGCACCGCATCGCGCAGCGCCTCGATGCCGTCGCGGTTTGCCTCATCGCGCTTCTGATCCTGCACCTGGTCCAGCGAGCGCAGCGCGAGCGTGGTCACCACCGCCAGAATGGCGAGCACGACGACCAGCTCCAGGAGCGTGAATCCGGTTTTCTCAGGGTTCCTCGTTCTCATACACATCTGCGCGGTTCAGAAAAAGCACCAGATCGTCACCGCGGGCGGCCGAGGTACCGTCGTTCAGCATGCCCGCCAGCCGGTCGGCGGGGGTGCTCAGGATTCCGTCGGCCCCGGCGGACACCAAGCGGCTGTAGCGGAATCGTTTCGCGTCAGTAATGGAATTCAAAAATGCCGCAGGCGGCGGAATCTGGATGATGAATGGATTTCCCCACGGGTCGCCCATGCTGAGATTCCCCGGCTCACCGTACGGGCTGATGCTCACGCTGGTGAAAAACCCGCGCTCCAGAAACGTGGCGTCTCCACGCTCGCGGCGGTCGCCGGATGCGGGAAACAGCCCGCGCCGGGAAGACTCGGCATTGGCCGCGCCATTTCCAGGCCGGAGATACGGACCGCGCCAACCACGTGCCGCCACCGGATCAAAGTCCGAGAAGGCGGGATAGCTCGATGGAGAAAGCAGGTCATGCATGCGGAGATCCACACTGCGGAATGAAGGCACGTGTTTCATGTCCCCCAAATACCCCGTGCCTGCGGCGGAGCCGGTGATCGCCTCGGAAATCGTCCGCATCGAGGCCCGCGCCACCGTCTGCTCCGCATCTTCGCGTGAGCGGTCCACCATCGTGACCACCATCGAGGCTAGGGCGGAAATGATGACGATCACCACCAGCAGCTCCATGAGCGTGAATCCTCCGCCACTTCGCGAACACAAGCGGAGCAGCCCCGAAGGCCGCGGCCTTTTGGAGAAATAAGACAAAGGAATCGGCACTGTACGTCGTTAGAAGCGCGGGAGATGCTTGGAAGGTTCAGTGCAAATGAGAAAAATATTCGCCTTGAGGACGGCGGACACAATCCGCTTGCGAAAGCAGCCGATGAAGCACAAGCAGCGGGCGCACCGATGTTCGCAACCGCTCATACGGAATCCAGCGAAACCCTCCCGCCCGAGAACGGGGAGGTTGTTGAATTCGATCCGGATGCGGCACTCATGCTGGAGACCGCCGCAGGGGCAGAGGCATCGTTCGCCAAGCTTGTGGAACGTCATCAGAAAAGCTTACTGAACTTTTTCGTGAGAATGGGCGCTTGTTCAGATGGTGAAGATCTTGTTCAGGAAACATTCGTCCGGCTTTATCGCTATCGGGAGAAATACCAATCTACCGCGCGGTTCAGCGCATTCCTGTACCACCTCGCCCGCAATGTCTGGGCGGACCACGGACGGAAATCCGCGCGCAGTGAGCGCCTCGTCGCAGGCCTGCGCGACTTCGCGCAAGAACAGGCTCCTGACAATCGCCAAGAAGACCATCGGGATGTCGGGGCCGCGCTCGACAAGCTCTCACCCAAGCTCCGCGAGGCCGTCGTTCTCAACATCTATCAGGGACTGCGCTATCAGGAGGTGGCCGACGCGCTCGGCATCCCCCTCGGCACGGTCAAATCCCGCATCAACCTGGCACTCAACGCACTGAAGGAGATCCTCAATGAAAAGTGACTGTCTGCAACGATCCTTGGCCGTCGATTTCGCGAATGGCGAGCTTTCCGCATCAGCCGCCACAGGATACGCGCAGCATCTCAGCGGCTGCGAATCCTGCCAAGCCGCAGCCGCAGCCGCCCGCGAGTTGATCCGCACACTCCGCACCCTGCCTGAGGTCGAACTCTCCCGCGATCTGACTGGGCCGATCCTCGCCCGGGTCCGCGCCGAGGAATCCACGCAACTCCCGCAGCGCTGGTTTGTCCCCGCAGCCGCCGCAGCGGCAGTGGCCATCGTTTCCTTCGTCTGCTGGAACCAGTTCCACAGGCAAACGGCTCCGGTCGTCCGGCAAGCCCGCGTTTCACCCGTCAATCCCACCTCCGCCAGCCTCCGCAAGGCCATGGACTGGCTGCGTGCCAATCAGGAAAACGACGGCTCCTGGGATGGCCAGAAATGGGGAGGAAGGCCGGAGTTCCAAGTCGCTCTCACCGCGCTGCCAGCCGCCGCCATGCTTTCCTCGGGCGATGCCGATCTTCAGACGGCGATGAAGGCCATCCACTGGCTGGTCAGCCGCCAGAGTGACGAAGGATTCTTCGGCGATCCCGGTATGGCGCTGCCCTACAACCACTGCCTCGCCACCCTCACACTGCTCCATGCCTCGGAAAAACAACCTTCCGAGAGCCTCCGGGCCTCCATCAGACTCGCGCTCACCGCCATGCTTCGCAGCCAGACACCCGATGGCGGTTGGGGCCACTACCGCAGCCCCTTCGGAGACAGCTCGATCACCGCTTGGCACGTCCAAACGCTCGAACTCGCCACCGCACTTGGCTGGGAAAACGCCGGACCTGCACTCGAACGCGGCAAAGCGTGGCTCCAATCCAATGACACGCAGCCCGCCCTCGCATGGGAAAACCAGCCCGCCTCGGCTTCCAGCAAGGTGCTTTTCGATATGTGCGGCACCTATTTCCTCACCAGCCAGTTGAGTCAGAATGCCGCTCCTGATTCCCGTAGCAAACTCGCCGCGATCCGCAACGCCATTGTCCTTCAGCAGGTCGCCACCGGAGATGACGCCGGAAGCTGGCCGCCCGACGATCTACGTGGCAAAGTCGGCGGGCGACTCTACTCGACGGCCCTCGCCTCATTGGCTCTCAATGATCCCTGATGCCGCCGGTTTCCCCGGCACTTGAGAACCGCAAGGATCACGCCGATAGCCGCGTCTCACCGCGCTCCGGCAGCAGGAAGTGACTCCAACTTTCATCGACCATGCCGTTCTCATGCAGGCCGAAAAGGGGCTTCCAGCGCGGTGCGAAAGGCTTGCTGCGCGGGTGCATACCGGCTTCCTGCGGCAGCTTGTTCGATTTGCGGGTATTGCAGCGGAAACACGAAGTCACGATGTTGTCCCAGGTCGTACGGCCGCCCTTGTCGCGCGGCGTCACGTGGTCCAAGTTGAGCTGCGTTTCCGGCAGTACCTTGGCGCAATACTGGCAGGTAAACTTATCCCGCAGGAACACATTGCGGCGGGAAAACTTCAGTTCCAGCCGTGGCAGCCGGTCATACATCGAGAGCACCACGATTTTCGGCACTAGGATGGCGATGCGCGCGCCGTGGATCATCTCCTCCCCATTGAGAGTGGACGAATAGCCGATCCACTCGGAAAGATCGTGCGTCTTGAAACGATCTTCACCCTCCACCTGCACCACCTGCGCATGGCCGATGCACAGCAGATGCAGCGAGCGCCGCACCGAGCAAGTATGGACCGGCTGCCAAAAGCGGTTCAACACAAGCACAGGGTAATCGAGAACGGAGTTCATGCCTTTTCCCAAACAATGAGCGGCAACGTAGCAAAGCCGTTCGTTTCGGCAATCGAAAATCCGATAGGATGTGCGGAGGAGGCGGATTGCTCAGAGAGACGAACGTGTCCGCCGCTGCCAATGGACAGCCATTGAGACGAGGTGAGCGCATGCCATTGCCCCCTCATGAAAATGGGCGCTCCTGCATCGCGGCTCCTTGGCTCTCCCCCGGCAATGTTTGAAGGAATCCACACTGGAAGCCCGGACTCCCTAACAGCCAGGATGGCTGTTTTCCGCATGCAGATGCCCTGAAAGAAGCCAGTGGCCGATCACGTCTCACCGCCATGCGCATCCCGCTTGTGCTCCTCATTTCCTCCTTCGCGGCCTTCGCTGCCGAGCGCCCAAACATCGTCTTCCTCTTTTCCGACGACCACGCGCTGCAAGCCATCTCGGCCTACGGCGGACGCTTCAAGAAAATCGCGCCCACGCCGAACATCGACCGCCTCGCGACGCAGGGCGCGGTTTTCGAGCACTCGTATTGCGCGAACTCCATCTGCGGTCCTTCGCGCGCCTGCATCCTCACCGGCAAGCACTCGCACATCAACGGCTTCATCGATAACAACACGTCCAAGTTCAACGGCGCGCAGCCGACCTTTCCCAAGCACCTCCAACAAGCCGGCTATCAGACTGCCATCATCGGAATATGGCACCTCGTCAGCAATCCCACCGGTTTCGACTATTGGGAAATCCTTCCCGGCCAGGGGAGTTATCACAACCCGGACTTCATCCAGATGGACGGCACCACCAAGCGCTTTGACGGTTATGTTTCCGACCTCATCGCCGATAAGTCGCTCGACTGGCTCAAGAACCAGCGCGACAAGAACAAACCCTTCGTTCTCATGTGCCAGCACAAGGCACCGCATCGCAACTGGGTGCCCGCCGAGCGCCATTACAAACTCTTCGACGGCATAACTCTCCCCGAGCCGGAAACCCTTTTCGATAACTATGCCAACCGCAGCGGCGCCCTGAAAAAACAGGAAATGTCCCTAGCCAAGGACTTCTGGTGGGGCAACGACCTGCTGTTGCCCGGTGACTCACCCGATCCGCGTTTCCAGAAAGGCATGAAGAACGGCGAATACATACGCATGTCACCCGCGCAGAAAGCCACCTTCGATCAGGCATACGGCGCGGAAAACCAAAAACTCATCGACGACCTCGCCGCCGGAAAGCTAACAGACGACGACTGCACGCGTTGGAAATACCAACGCTACATCAAGAACTACCTGCGCTGCGTGCGCGCCTTGGATGAGAACATCGGCCGCGTGCTCGATTACCTCGAAGAGTCCGGCCTCGCGAAAAACACTATCGTCATTTACTCATCGGACCAGGGCTTCTACCTCGGCGAACACGGTTGGTATGACAAGCGCTGGATGTTCGAGGAATCACTCGCCATGCCCTTCCTCATCCGCTGGCCCGGCGTGGTGAAACCGGGAGTTAGATCAAAAGCGCTGATCCAGAACATCGACTATGCGCCCACTTTCCTTGATGCCGCTGGCCTTGAAATTCCCGATGACATCCAAGGCCGCAGTTTGCTGCCGGTTTTTAAAAACGAAGGCGTCGCGCCCGCCGACTGGCGCAAGGCGATCTACTACTTCTATTCCGGCGAGGCCACCCACCAAGTCGCCGCGCACGACGGCGTCCGCTCTGATCGCTACAAACTCTTCCACCTGCCCAAGACCGATGAATGGCAGCTTTTCGACCTCGAAAAAGACCCGCAGGAACTCCGCAGCCTGCACTCGGACCCAGCCTACGCCACTGTTCTCGGCGACATGAAGAAGACCTATCAGAATCTCAGAAGCCAGTACAAGGTAAAGTGATGCGCGGCTTTCCTGTATTGGCTCAAAGAATCTGAGACTGCCAATTCGGCAATATCCGAGACCTCAGGGGACTTGAGAAAACCGCATCACCATCAATGAATTCGTTTCCATTTTTCCCGATCCACTTTCGTCCGTATCAACAGCACGCAGAAATTGACTCTTCGATCTCCGTGTGGACGGCTCGCTCGGCAAGAAAATCGAGTTGGTTCGCACCGCTGAGGGAGACTTCGATCTGCCCACGGTCTGCTTGCCAAAGCAATCCGGATGGACGCGACCGCCGCCGTGCGTGCCGAACGTGACGTCTTGGCCGATCGCTCACTCCCACGATGAGTGCTTTTCTCGACAGCGCCGTGCTTGTCGCGGCACTCGCTCCAGACGAACCCAAACACGCCGATTGCCTTGCGCTCCTGCTACTGCATCTATTCCCACGCGCTGCTTGAAACATTCTCAACACTGGCAGACGGAAAGCTCGGAGTCCGGGTGACACCGGATTTTGCGGCGCAGATGCTTTCTGAAACGATCCTACCACGGGTAAGAGTGATCGAACTGTCTATCGGAGAAATCATGGAAGCTCTCGCCATCGCACGAACTCGCGGTGTGCATGGCGGCGGCGTTCACGACTACATGCACTTCTTGACTGTAAAAAAAGGCAACGCATCCGTGATTCACACCTTGAATATGGACGACTTCCAACATCTGCGGCGTCCGGATGACCCTGAAGTTCAACTCCCCTAATCTCTGAAAAATCGGAGCTCTCCCCGCCCGTTGATCCCGCTTGCCCTCCTCAGGGCATGTGCCTAGTTTTCCCAACCATGATCGTCCGGACTGGCTATTCCCTTTGTGCTCCGCTGGCCGGATTGATCGGCTCGATGGCCTTGTGGCTGGCGTTTCCCGCTGCCGGGCAAGCTCCCGCACCGATCGCGGAGGCGCAGTTCGATCCTTCAGACGTGTATTTCCAAGGCTATCTAAACGCCCGCGAAGCCGAGCAACGAGAATCCACCGGTGATTTCATCGGTGCGCTGGAAAAACTCCAGAAGGCGTCCGAGATGTTCAATGCCGTGCGGAAATTCCATCCCGATTGGAAACCCGATATGGTCGGCGGCAGATTCGGAAAAACCACCGAAGCCATCGCCAGTGTGCGCCCCAAAGCCGAGGCGCAAATGCTGAAAAACCGCAACACCGTGGCCGAACTTGAAGGCGGCGTGAAAAAATCCGGCACCCTCATCGATCCCGCCCAAGGCGTGATGCCGCTCACCCCCGGCATCCTCGAAGTGGAACCACTCGCCGCGCGGCGGCTGCGTGAGGCACAGGAAGAAGTCGATCGCCTCCGCTTGGAATCATCCACCGGTGATCTCGCCAAGCAGAACAATTTCCTCAAAGCCCAGCTCAAGGCTGCGGAAACGAACGTGCAAGCCCTCCGCGCCCGCCTCACCGCCGCACCGATGGAGAAGGAAATGAAAGTGCTCAACCAGCGCATCGATACGCTCGAACAGGAACGCGAAGCGATGGCCATGGCCCTCACCCAGAGTCGCGGCGCGCACACCGAGGCACTCGCACGTAACGCCACACTCGAAGCCGATCTCAAGGTGATCCAACAGAAATACGCCGACATCGACCGCGATCTGAAAGCCGAGCGCAAGGTCTCCAACTCCGTCGTCTCCGGCCAGCGCCGCCAGCTCGATGCACTGGAGAAACAACTCGAAAAGAAAAACACCGAACTCACCAAGGCCAACGAACGCATCACCGGACTCGTCAACGAACTCCAGCAAAGCCGCGACTCCTTCACCGAGCTACGCACCGAGCGCGATTCCCTACTCCAAGAGCGCGACCAGATGGCCGCCCTGCTCAAGCTCAATGAGGGGAGCCGCATCCAAGATCTCATCGAGCAGAACATGTCGCTCGCCAAGAACCTCCGCGAGGCCAATGAAAAAGTGGACCGCCTCAATCGTGAGAGCAACGCGGACAAGGACACCATCACCGATGCCCTGCGCGATCTCGCCATCGCCAAATCCCAGATCAACCGCCTCCATCAGGACAAGCGCGAGCAGGACAAACGCCTCACCGATCTCGAAAGCCGCCTCAAGAACGAGGAAAAATCCCTCACCGATGGCAAGATCGCAGTCGATCCCGCAGAAGTCGAAGTCTTGCGCGACATCATCAAGCGCCAGCTCCGCATCCAAGAGCGCCGCCGCCAAGCGCGTGATCTGTTAGTAGAAGCCGCCAAGGAACGGGGAACCAAGGATGCACGCCTCGCCAAAGCCATCGAGCTGTTCGACGCCCAAGAAATCGCGCTTTCTCCAGAGGAACAGAAACTCATCGCCGGAAACAATGTCGATGGCGAGTTCGTCTCACCCTTCGCAAGAGACCGCACCAGCGTCGGCCAGAAAACCGCCGAGCTGCACCGTGACATCGCCGTCTTCGAGCGCACCGCCGAGAAATCCTTCGTTTCAGGCCGCCTACTACCGACCCGCGAACTCTATCAGATGATCCTCGAGCAGTATCCCAACCACACGCCTTCCTTGTGCAAGCTCGGCGTCGTCCACCTCCGACTGGACGAGACAGCCGCCGCCGTGGACACCTTCCGCCGCGCCGTGGAGATGGACTCAGAAAACCCCTACGCCTTCCGCATGCTCGGCTTCTCGCTGATGAAGAACGGCGACATTCCTGATGCGGAAAAATGCGCCCGCCGTGCAGTGGAACTCGCTCCGAACGATGCCAAGAGCCAGTCACTGCTCGCTACTCTTTGCTACCGTCTCGGCCGCATCAACGAGGCGGAATCCTACTTCAAGGCTGCCATCAGCGCCGATCCCGTGCCGAGCGAACCTTACTACAACCTCGCCCTGATCTGCTCGCGTTCCGACAGAAAAGTGGAAGCGAAAAATTACTACGATCAAGCTCTTGATCGCGGTGCCTTGCCGAATCCAGAACTGGAGGATAAACTCGCCAAGAAGTGAAAGCCCGCCATTCCATCCTCTGCCTGCTCATACTGCTGACCGTTTCCTGCGCGTCGGATTCTAACAACTCCGGCCGGCCAGAATCCGCCCGCAGTTCACTCAGCGAGCGACTCAACGAAAAGAACGGCTACAAACAAGACTCCGACGGCAACTGGCTGCCACAAAACGACAAGCGCAGCCCCTACGAAAGCAAAGGCCAGTCCGCCTACTTCAAGGGCCAGTATGAGAAGAAAGCCTATCAGGCCGGCGGATACTCCAAGACCTCCTTCTGGGGAAACAAGGAATACGGACGCCAACAATATTCCGGCAGCACCGATGGCAGTCGTTTCCAGAAAAACTCGCGCTTCGATGGCAAGGGCGCACGCGAGTCAGGCAACTCCGCGAAGCTTCCCAAAACCTATCAGACCGACACCTTCGCAACAGGTGCCGCGCACGAGGCAAGAAACACCGCCATCGGCAGACCTGCCGACACCGAGACCGAAATTCGCCGCAAGGCCTATCAGGCACCGGAGATCATCGACTGGCGGGAACAGCGCCAGCTCACTCTGGAGCAGTCAAAGGGGATTCTGGGGAAATGACCGGCACCGCCTCCGCGACCGCCTGAGCCAGCGTTTCCAGCAGCAACTTTTTGATCGCCTCCCACTTCATCGGGCGGCCTTCCAAAAAGAACGATTGGGAAACTTTCAATCGCACCTGCGCATACTGCCCTGCGGGAAACTCAAGTGACAAGGCAGAGCCCAGCGCGAGGCAGTCCGAGTTACGGAAATGGCGCACGTCGCGCTCGTCCGTATTAAGTCGCAGCCGCCACACTGCCGCGATCTGCTCGGCGAGCATCCCGCCCACCGGCGTTTCAAGAGTCACCCGGCCCTCGGTTTCCGAATCGGTGTGAACCATCACATGCAGCACCGCCTGATGCCGCCGCAAATCCTCACCGATGCGCTGCTTGAGCAGAGAGCGATAAGGTTTTTCATGACGCTCCGCGATCTTGAGCCGCGTCGCCTCGGGCAGCTTCAGCGCAAAGCGACTCCAGCGTTCGTCGCCGTCTTTTTCGAGATCGATGAGCAGCCGAGTGACATCGCCATGGACCAGTGGCGTGCGGTATCGCATGGCGAAAGCCTGCCCGAGATTGAGCGATCCGGGTTCCCAGCCGAGGCAGGAAGTCAGCACGTCCTCATCATCGTAGAAAATTTCACGATACGCTTCCGGCACCGCGCAGGTGGCGTTTTCACAACTGAATAGGAAGGCTGTCATTCACTGAAAACTTCGCGGAAAAAATCCTGCCGGACATTCCCTTGCAGCGCAATCCCGCAATCCCGCATCCTCTGATCGTGGCGGCGGATTGCCGCCATTCATTCACACGCCAGCGCCTCCCGCATCACCTCGAGCGGATGGGTGCCCGGAAACCAATGCTGGAAGGCAAGCGCGCCTTGGTGAAGCAGCATCGAGAGGCCGTTCGCGGTGCGACAGCCTGTTTCATTGGCCAGCGCGAGTAGCGGAGTCACGGCGGGTTTGTAGATGGTGTCATACACGAAATGCTCCGGCTTGAGGCAGTCCGCCGGAAGTATGGATGGATCACCGGGTTTCAAACCGACCGACGAGGTGTTCACGATCAGGTCGCAGGCCAGGCAGTGACTTGTTAGCGATGCGTCATCCAATGGCAGCGCGATGATTTCCACATCGGATCCGGTTTCCCGTAATCTAACAACCAAAGGCCCCAGCTTGTCAGCCGTGCGGTTGGCAAGCACCAGTTTCGCAACGCCCAGCCGCACGCACTGCACCGCGATGGCCTGGCCCGCACCGCCGCCCGCACCAATGATGGCGACCTTGAGATTTTCCAGCGGCACATCGAACTCATTCGTCACGGCGTAAGCGAATCCAGGTCCGTCCGTATTGAAGCCGCGCGTGGCATCCGCATCAAAGCGCACGGTGTTCACAGCGCCAAGTGCGAGCGCGGCGGGATCGACTTCGTCGCAGTGCTCCAGCGCTTCGAACTTGTGAGGCACCGTGACGTTGCAGCCGATGAATCCCAACCCGCGCATGCGGCGGAACGCTTCAGAGATAAGTCCCGGCTCCACTTCCAGGCGGATGTAGCGGGCATGGATACCATTCGCATCGAGCGCGGGCTGGTGCATGCGCGGCGACATCGAATGCGCGATGGGTTGACCGAGCACGGCGAGCCTAGCGGGCTTGTCTGCTCCTGCATCCAGCACCTCGCGGGAAACGAGGTCTTCGAGGGTATAGACGGCTTTCATTTCAGTTAGAGCATGGCGGAGAAACGATGCACGCGAGCCGCGCTGCGTGCTTTGCCTAGCAGGTTGAGGATGTCGCCGATGTCCGGTCCATGGCCTCGGCCTGAGAGCGCGACGCGCAGCGGAAACATGAGCTGCCCGGGCTTGGCACCAGCAGTTGTCGCCACCTCATTGAGTGCGGCCTTCGCCGCATCCGCCGACCAATCGGTGATGCCATCGAAGGCAACCGCGAGCGCGGTAAGCAGATCCTTCGCAGCCGCGTTGCCGCGCACCTTGGTCACGGCTTCATCGTCGTATGCAAACTCATCCTGGAGCAGGAAATCCACGGCAGCGGGCACTTCCCCGATCAAGCGGACCTTCTCCTTCACTGCGGCGATCACTGCCTGATAGTTTTCCGAAACCGGCAGGCCCGCTTCTTCAACGAAAGGTTTCGCAGCTGCGGCGAAGTCTTCCACTCCCATCGGGATGAGATGCTGCTGGTTGACCCACTTGCATTTCTCGTAATCGAAGCGGCCCGGCGCGCGGTTGACGTTCTCCAGCGAGAAGCGCTCCACCAACTGTTCGATGGTGAAGATTTCCTCATCGGTCTTGGACGACCACCCTAACAGCGCGATGAAATTCACCACGGCGGATGGCAGAAATCCCTGTCTCGGATAATCGCCGACCGCAGCACCGGCATCGCGTTTCGACATCTTCGAGCCATCCGGATTCAGGATGAGCGGGATGTGCGCGTATTGCGGCGCCTTGCCGCCGAATGCCTCGATCAGTTGCAAATGCTTCGGCGTGTTCATCAGATGATCCTCGCCGCGAATGACGTGGCTGATTTCCATTTCCAGATCGTCCACCACGTTGACGAAGTGGAAGACGTAGGAACCATCCGAGCGTTTCACCACCATGTCCGGCGTGTTGGATTCGTCGCGGTAGTCGATGATGACCTCGCCGCAGACAAGATCGTTCATCGTCACCGGCTTGCGCTCGAAGCGGAACCGCCACGCGCCGCCGTCCTCATAGACGCGCCCGGCATCCACGAGTTTTTGAAACCACGCGTCGTAGATCGCGCGGCGTTCGCTTTGGAAATACGGGCCATGGTTTCCGCCCTTCTGCGGCCCTTCATCCCAATCGAGGCCAAGCCAGTTCAAGCCATCGAAGATCGCCTGCTTCGCCTCGTCCGTGTTGCGGGCTTCATCGGTATCCTCCACACGCAGGATGAACGAGCCGCCATGCTTGCGCGCGAACAGCCAGTTGAACAAAGCAGTGCGTGCCCCGCCGACATGAAGGTAGCCGGTGGGCGATGGCGCGAAACGGGTGCGAACGAACATGCGGGTGGTTTAGGCGGAGCATGCGCCGCCGTCCACACCATATGAGCTGCGCTAGGTTTGGACTGTGTGCAGCCTGCTAGCTAGGAGTCGAAGCAGGCGGCGCAAATCAAAAGCATTGGGTCCAGTCCAGAATCCGCCACCTGGCGCACTCATCTGTCCAAAACAATTCTCGCAGTCTAAAGCTCACTTCACTAGTCTGAATCCACCGAACACCATGCACCTTCGCATTCGCACACTCAAACTCAAAGGAATCAGGCAGTTCCGCGATGTGACTTTCGATTTCACCGATCCGAAGACCGGAAAGCCCCTAGACCGCATTTGCCTTATCGGCGGCAATGGAACCGGCAAGTCCACAGTACTACGGCTATTGTCCTCGGAAAAGGTGCTCGGCGTGCCGTCCGCGTTGCCACGCTGGTCGGCAACGCTTGGAGCCAGTGCATTCATATTAGTAGATTTTGAGAAGGAGGAATCCAAGGCTTGTCTCTTTGGTAATCCTAATCGGCTGAAATGGGGATCACGCGAGAATCCACTGGCTGCCTTGGGTGAAGAAGAGTTGGATCAGCCCGTTTCGCTCGGTTCGGCTGAGAAACAGAAAGAGTGGGTATCCGATTTACAGGAATTGGTTACTGTGTTTTGCCCGCCTGATTCGGAACTGGCACCGAATTCATCGAAAATATCAGATCTTCCATCCGCCAATCTCAATGCCGCGCTCTCATTTCTGAAAAAACCTCCAACTAAGTTCATGGTAGGTCAGGACAAGGTGGCGGACTTCTGGAAACTACTGATTGCTTTGATCAAAGATCGTGAAGCCCGCCTGATCGAATACAACCGCCTTCCCGAAAATCAACACCGCACAATTGGAGAGGTGGAGAAGGAATTTCTGGAGAAAAACCCTGACATCCTCAAAGACCTCTCTGGCTTCTGGGAACCCATCCTGAACAAGGCTGGCTTGAAGTTCGATTATGAAAAGGCGGCTCAACCAGTTCAGCTTACCGACAATCTCAAGGCATACATTCAATTGGTGACTGAAAATACAGTTCTGCCTTACGCCGAACTCAGCACCGGGATTCGTCATTTCCTTTTCCGCCTTGGTCACCTTTCCACGATTTTTCGCTATCATCGTGCGAAAGGAGGTATCGTTCTGATTGATGAACCGGAGAACAGTCTTTACCCTGACTTTTTGTTCGATCTGTTGGCTTGCTACGAGCGAACCGCCCCCGGTGCCCAAATGTTTTTTGCCACGCACAGCCCTATTGTAGCTGCCCAATTCAAGCCCGAAGAACGTTTCATTCTCGAATTTGACCCGGATCGCGGAGTCGTGGTGAGACGCGGCGTGACCCCCGAGGGGGATGATCCCAACGACGTGCTCCTAAAGGATTTCGCGGTCAGAACCCTTTACGGCGAGAAAGGATTGGCGAGTTGGAACAGATTCCGTGAGTTGAACCGACTTATCGAGAATGAAAGCGACCCAGCGGCTCGCAAAGCATTTCTCAAGGAATACCTCGAACTCGGAAGAGCTTACAACTTCGATCCGCACAATGAAATATCTGCATAGAGACATCGCGGAGGCCACAAAATACCATGATCTGCGCTATCCCAAAGATAGGGACAAATCCATCAAGATACTGATTCGTCTGCAAAAGGGTTTTTGTGCCTACTCGGAACGATATTTGAAACCTTTGGACAGCGTGGAGCTTGAGCATTTCGATCCTCGAAAGAAAATTACCGATGCCGATGGGTTTCAAAATTGGCACGCGGTCATTCGTTGGATGAATGCACACAAAGCAAGATCCATCGAGAAATTCGAGCCACTCCCGAATCTCGAATCATGGACAACAGACCGTGTCTGGTATGAGCATGGGTTGTTTGTTTGCGGTGAAGATGACACGGAAGCCAGGAACCTGATCGATTTTCTTGGAGTCAATAGACATGAGGTCTTCAAGGAGAGAGCGAATCACATCGCGCGAATCAGGAACATGCGCCAGAAAGTTGGAGATGAAATGCTGATCGAAATTTTGGGTGAATCCCCAGAGGATTTGTCGTTTCCCACCGCCATCGAAGCGGAATTGGGAATTCCGGCATTCGATTTGATAAATCGTCTTCAAGCAGACCGGAGCTGATTGACGCGTGTATCTCTAGTATTCAACGACCGAGTGATCGACTGCGTTTGAAATCTTTTTGCCCATGGCTGATGATTTTGCCGCGATCACTGATCGCCGCCACACTCATCACAGCACGATCTTTTTAAACTTCGGCACCAGTAGGTGTATGAGTATCCTGGCGGCAATGTAGGCGTTCGCGTAGATGGCGAAAAGGATGCCTTACCCGCACTCCATCCCGGACCGTTACTGTCAGTCAGGCATATGGACTGTGGCCAGTTTTGGTGAAAGCAATTGCATCACCAGAAGCGCGGTCAGATAGGCGGATGCCGCAATGGCGAAAAGCGGCACATAGCCGCCCGTATTGATGATGAAACCGACTTTTGCCGCTAACAACGCTCCGCCAAGCCCGCCCATCAGACCGCCGATGCCGACTACGCTGCCGACCGCGCGACGCGGGAATTGATCCGAGACCGTCGTGAAAAGATTGGCGCTCCAGCCTTGATGGGCAGCGGTTGCGAGTGCGATCAGGGCGATGGCCACTGTGATGCTGCTCGTCATCGAGGCGAAAACAATCGGCACGACGCACAGTGCGCAGATGAGCATGGTGATCTTGCGCGCCTTGTTCACACTCCAGCCCATGCCGATGAACTTTGTCGCCAGCCAGCCGAAGAAAACACTACCGCCGTCTGAAACCAGATAGATGACGAGGAAGGGAATGCCGATCTGTTTGAGATCCAGCTTGGTATCGAATTCCGGATTGCTGTTGAAGAATGTCGGCAGCCAGGTGAGGTAAAACCACCAGATCGCATCGGTCATGAACTTGGGGATCGCGAAGGCCCATGTGGCGCGGTATCTCATCAGCTCGCGCCATTTCACCACCTTCGCTTTTTCCGGCGGCCCGTCCTGGCGGATGTATGCCAGCTCTTCCGGTGAAAGCTTGGGGTGTTCCTCAGGAGTGCGGTAAACGGCCAGCCACCAGAAGAGCACGAACACGCCCACCGCTCCGGTGACGATGAAACTCGCTCGCCAGCCCCAATGGGAAATGATGAATGGCACGCAAAGCGCCGTTAGGATAATGCCGACATTGCATCCGGCATTGAAGACTCCGGTCGCGAAGCTGCGCTCCTTGCGCGGGAACCATTCCGACACCGTCTTGATGGCGGCAGGAAAATTCCCCGCCTCGCCCACACCCAGCAGGCCGCGCGCCCATGCCATTCCCGGCACCGAGTGAACCAAGCCGTGTAGCACCGCCGCCAGACTCCAGCCGCCTATGCTCACCGTGTAGCCACGGCGGACGCCGATGCGGTCGATCATGTAGCCCGCCACCAAAAACCCGAACGCATAACAGTATTTGAAAATCGCATCCAGAAAACTCATCTTCTCACGGAACACCGCCATGTCCGCATCCGTCAGTGGCTGGTCCAGTGGTATCCCCAGCATCTGGTGACGGAATATCGGATCCAGCATCGTGAACGAGAAAACATTCCGGTCGATGTAATTGATAGTGGTGGCCAGAAACAGCACGGCGCAAATGCGCCAGCGGTAGTTGCCTATTTTCTGATTCATCGTGTTGGCGGGCATGTCGCGGATGGGGTTTTTATGGAAATCGAACGGGAAGCGTGTTTCGAGAACTCTGGCAATCCCGCTAGGACTGGCAAGGTGCAAAAGCGATGGCTGTTTGAGTTTCCTCACCCCTGCAAGACCCTCAACGCGCCGCGCACCAGTGCTTCCACTGGGGCGGCCGGCTCGGCATCGAGCACTTTGCGCACGGCCTTGCGGGCATCCACTTGTTTGTAGCCGAGGGCGAGCAGCGCGAGTTCCGCATCGGCAGCGGCGGCGCTGACTTCACCGGCGGCGGCGTCCTGCCATGTCTCGGCGATACCTACCTTGTCCTTGAGTTCTAACACAATGCGCTCGGCGGTTTTTTTTCCGAGTCCTTTGATGCGCGCGAGTTCCGCCGTGTTTCCAGAAACCACGCAGCTCTTGAATCGCGAGACCGGCATGCCACTGAGCACCGCCATCGCGATCGCCGGGCCGATGCCGCTCACGCGGTCGATGAGCATCAGGAAAACGTCGCGCTCCTCCTCACTGGCGAAGCCATAGAGCGTGTGCGCCGTTTCCCGGATGTGGAGATGCGTGCGCAGATCCACTTCCACGCCCTCGGCGGCGTGCAGGCGGTCAAAGGTGGAGATCGGGATGATGACTTCGTAGCCGACGCCATGAACATCCACGACCAACCGGTTCGGCCAGGCCTCGATCACTTTTCCGCGCAGTCTCGCAATCATCTTGCGCGCAGCTTGGCGGCGGCTACCGCGTCGTCAATCTCACAGAAGTTCCCGCTTCATTCTGCGGCGGATTGTGGCATCCTTGCGCTTCTTGAAACTCCGCCTGCCAGACAAACGGCGACTTATCCGTGGTGCTCTCGCCGTGGCTCTACTTGCCGGTATCGCGTGGTTCGCAGCGCCGTTCTGTGTCTCCCTGCCTGCCGGGCTTTTGGAAAATCCGGACGCCTCACACGTGTTGGTGGACCGCCATGGTGCTCCGATCTCACGCCTCACCTTGCCAGACTCATCGCGCAGCGCACCAGTCACTGCGGATGAACTGCCGCCGGATCTGATCCACTGCACGCTGGCTGCCGAGGACAAGCGTTTCCACGAACACGGCGGAGTCGATCTGTTAGCCACCGGCCGCGCCGCACGAGACTTCGTTTTAGAACGCCGCGTGGTCTCCGGTGCATCCACCATCACCCAGCAGCTCATCAAAATTTCCTCACCTCCCGCGAAACGCCACCCGCTCACCAAACTCTACGAAGCCCTCGCCGCCAGACGCCTCGAAATGATCTGGAGCAAGCAGCGCATCCTCACCGCCTACCTCAACCGCCTCGACTACGGCAACCTCCGTACCGGTGCCGCCGAGGCCGCGCGATTCTATTTCCAGAAACCTCTAACCGATCTCTCGCTCGCCGAGTGCGCACTGCTCGCCGGACTCCCGCAGGCACCATCGCGGCTCAATCCACTGCGCCATCCGCAACGCGCCACCGCCCGCCGCGATCTCGTGCTGCGCCGTCTTTCCCTACTCGGAAAAACCGACCCCGCCCGCATCACCGCCGCGCTCGCCGAACCTATCAGCCTGCGCCCGCTGCGCGAAACCCGGCCCGCTCCGTGGCTCGCCGCTCTCACACCTCCCGCTGGTGGCCCCGTGATCCGCACCACGCTCGATCTAACACTCCAATCCAGCCTCGAAACCATCGTCCGCGAGGAAACCGCCCGGCTCAAGGACGCCAATCTCCGCCACGCCGCCGTCGTCGTCATCCACAACCCGACCGGCGGCATCCTTGCGCTCGTTTCATCCGCGAACTGGAACGACCCGCGCGGCGGCCAATACAATGGAGCACTCGCCCCGCGCTCGCCCGGCTCCACGCTCAAGCCCTTCACCTACCTGCTCGCCATGGAGCGGAATCAGCGCACACCCGCTTCGATTCTAGCAGACATCCCGTCGCCATACCGCACGCCGCAGGGACTTGATCTGCCACAGAACTACGATCACGCCTATCGCGGCCCCGTCACGCTGCGCAGTGCGCTCGCCTGCTCGCTCAACGTGCCCGCCATGCGCGAACTCAACGCCCTCGGTGGTCCCGCGCCGCTTCACGAGCTGTTAGTTTCACTCGGCCTCACCACGCTCGGTGATGATCCGCACGCCGCCGGACTCGGCCTCACCATCGGCAATGCGCCTGTTAGATTACTGGAACTCACCAACGCCTACGCCACCCTCGCCCGCAACGGTCGCCATCTCCCGCCCGTGTTGTTTCCCGAAGCAGAGTCGCCTACCGAAACCCAACTGCCATTCTCAGCCGCTTCGTTTTTCCTCATCGCCGACATTCTATCAGATCCCGCCGCGCGTGCGCCGTCCTTCCCGCCCGGAAGTCCGCTCGATCTGCCGTTCCGTTGCGCCGTGAAAACCGGCACCTCCTCCGACTTCCGAGACAACTGGTGCATCGGCTACACCCCGGAGTTCACCGTCGGCGTCTGGGCTGGTAATTTTGAAAACCAGCCGATGAAAGGCATCTCCGGCGTCTCAGGAGCAGGGCCGATTTTCCACCGCACCATGCTCCGCCTCCACCGCGATCATGCGCCCACATGGTTCCCACGCCCGGATGGTTTGGTGGATGTCACCATCGACTCCCGCAACGGCAAAACCATCCCCCTCGCTTCTTCTAACAAACATCAACGCCGTGATCTCGTTCCCGCCGACCGCATCCTTGCAGCCGCCGCCACCGGCGACTACGACCACATCGGCAAAGCCCTGCTAGATCCCAGCTACGCCGCATGGTTCGCCAGCAGTCACAACCTCCGCCGCACCGAACTCGCACTCGATCCCACACCCACGCGCATGTTGCCGTTGAAAATCATCACGCCAGCCAATGGCACCACGCTTCTGCTAGATCCAGAAATCCCGTCCGGTTCTGACAAGCTCCGTCCCGTCACCAACCTCCCCGGCACCGCCCGCTGGTCCTCCGCCACTCTCACCATCACCCCCGGTTCGCCCGAGCCTATCATCCACCTCACCCCCGGCACCCACACCCTCACCGCCACCGATCCACGCACCGGCACCTCGCAAAACATCACGCTCCATGTGAAGCCGCTGTGAGCATTCGCTCTGGCATTACCTCGCCGCCCTGCTTTGGTTGCGACGTGATGTCCAGCAACAACGTGACCTCCATCCTCAACGCGGCAAGCGACGGAGACAAACAAGCAGCGGAGGATTTGATCCCACTGGTCTATGGCGAGTTGCGCAAGTTGGCGGCATGGCGCTTGGGGCAGGAAGCAGCGGCACATACTTTGCAGGCCACCGCCCTGGTGCATGAAGCCTATCTAAAACTCTCGCCCGGCGAATCACAGTGGCAGGGAAGAAAACATTTCTTCTGCGCCGCCGCCGAAGCGATGCGCCGCATCCTCATCGACCGCGCGCGTCATCGCAGTGCCGTGCGGCATGGCGGCGGATTGCAGCGCACGGAGTTAGCAGAAGACATCATTGCCGCTCCCAACGCGCAGGATGAGGAAATTCTAGCCATCAACGAGATACTGGATCGTTTCACCCAGATCGAACCGCGCAAGGCCGAGGTAGTAAAGTTGCGCTACTTCGTTGGAATGACGATCGAGGAAGCCGCCGAGGCTCTCGGCATCTCCACTCCCACTGCGAAGCGTGACTGGATCTTCGCGCGAGCCTGGTTGTTCCGTGAACTGAAACGGGACGGCTGAAAATATTTGATCCCTTCGCCGGCGTTTTTCCGCATAGTCGAAGCACGCGCCATGCTGAATCCACCCGCACTGGAAATCATCCTGCAGACCGCCTTGGAAATCCCTGGCTTGCAGAAACGCGCCGCTTTTCTCGACGAGGCGTGCAGTGGGGATCAGGCGTTGCGTGAAGAAGTCGAGTCGCTCATCACCGCCCACTTCGCGGACGAATCATTCATGTCTTCCATCGCCGATCCGCTTTGGCGCGAAGCACGCAGTGAACGGGAAGGCGATAAGATCGGGCGCTACCATCTGCTCCGTCAGATCGGCGAAGGCGGATTCGGAACGGTTTTTCTAGCAGAACAAAGCGCGCCGGTGAAGCGGCAGGTGGCGCTCAAAGTCATCAAGCCGGGGATGGACTCCAAGGAAATCATCGCACGCTTCGAGGCAGAACGGCAGGCACTTGCATTGATGGACCATCTTCACATCGCGAAGGTTCATGATGCCGGGACCACCGAGGGCGGGCGTCCCTACTTCGTGATGGAACTGGTCGAGGGCGTCCCGATCACGAAATACTGCACCGATGCGAACCTCGATACCAGGGAACGGCTGGAGCTTTTCACCGATGTCTGCGCCGCCGTGCAACACGCGCACCAGAAAGGCATCATCCACCGGGATTTGAAACCTTCCAACATCCTCGTCTCACTCCACGATGGCGAAGCGATGGTGAAGGTAATCGACTTCGGAATCGCGAAAGCCATCGGCACGGAACTCACCGAGAAAACGATCTTCACACTGTTGGGCCGGATGATCGGCACGCCCCAATACATGAGTCCGGAGCAGGCGGAACTCAACGCGCTGAACGTGGACACCCGCAGCGACATCTACTCGCTTGGAGTTGTGTTGTATGAACTGTTGACCGGCACCACGCCACTGGACGGAGAGCGGCTTCGCAATGCGGCGTATGGCGAAATCCAGCGCCTGATCCGCGAGGAAACTCCGCCTAGGCCGAGCACCAAGCTCGCGGAATCACTTGCACAGCCGGGAGTCTCAGCGCGCGCCCTGCGTGGTGACATTGACTGGATTGTAATGAAGGCACTCGAAAAAGATCCCGCACGCCGCTACGAGTCCGCCGGAGCGATGGCGGAGGATCTGATTCGTTATCTCCAGCACAAGCCGGTCGAGGCCCGCCCACCAAGCATGACTTATCTCATGCTGCGTTTCACCCGCCGCCATCGCGGGCCAGTCATCGCAAGCGCGGCGCTTCTGCTGGCACTGCTGCTGGGTGCGGTGGGAACCACGATCGGCATGAAACGCGCGCTCGATGCCAAGGATGAGTTGGTCCGGCAGAAACTCGAACTCGTCGATTACAAGGAACGTCTCGTCGGCCTTCTGGAATCGAACCAAAAGATGCTTGGCGAGATCAGCAGGATGAGCACCAACGAAGCGCAGCTTCCCACAGAATTTGAAGCACTCCGAAAAGAGAACCAGGCCCTGCTGGACAAGGTCAAAAACGAAGTAGCGAATCAGGAACGCTACGCCGAGGAAATCAAAAGGCTGCGGCTTGCAAACGCGCAACTGGAGAAGTTGGTGATGGAATCCAAAGACACCGATGCGGCCGTCGAATGGGTGCGCGCCGGTCTCTTCGAGCACAGCATCACTTCCCTAACAGCGAACGAACGCGGCCAGTTTTACCTCGACGGAAAACTGGTTACCTTCCCCACGCTGCTCAAAGCCCTCGCCACACCGCCAGACGAAGACAGCAGCGGAAAATCCCAGCCACGCTTGCTGAAAGTAACCTTGCCCGCCGGCGCGAAACCGACGGATGCCGTTTATCATTCACGCCTCAGACAAATCGCGGTCGCTGCGGACCAAATCGGACTCCGCCACCAGTTGTTTCCGCAGGCGGTCGGGCAACCGAAAAAATGATTCCGCCTTCTCAGAAAAAATCGGCTGATTTTTTCTGATCCTTTTTGCGGGGGAATTCCGCATTTGCTGACTGGCGGGTGATGAACATCCGCCGTCAACAACCCCGAAATCACACCCACCATGAGCAACGACAACCATTCGCAACGCCCCGTCCGCAGCATCAGCCTGCCCCCACTTGCCGCCTTTGCCCTCGCGCTGGGACTTGCAGGCTCCACCTACATCGCCGCCACCACCTGGCGGGATGTCCGGAAACAACCGGATAAAAACAACATCCGCATCACCGGCTCCGCCAAAAAGAGAATCGTTTCCGATCTCATCGAGTGGTCCGCGACTATCGAAGGCAAGGGAAGCGACCGCACCGCCGCCTATCTTGCGCTCAAGGGCGGGACCGACAAGGTGGTTGGTTTTTTGAAAGCCCAAGGCATCAAGCCGGACGACATCAAGACCCAGTCCGCCAGTATCGCCGAGGAGTTCGAGACTGTGCGTGAAGACAAAGTGCTTCCCGGCACCAACGTCCCTCTGCGGACGGAAACCCGTAAGTCCACCGGCTTCCGCGCCTATCAGGTGGTATCCGTGAGTTCTTCTAACGTGCCGCTCATTGAGAAAGCCTCGCGCGAGATCACCTCGCTGCTGGAGCAGGGCGTATCCGTGACCTCCCATCCGCCGAGTTATTACTACACCCGTCTCGGCGAACTCAAACTGGAGATGCTCGCAGAAGCCGCCAAGGACGCCCGCAATCGCGCGGAGAACATCCTGCGATCGGCTGGAAATACCGGCATCGGACCGCTCGTGGATTCATCCATGGGAATCATCAACATCAACCCAGCCAACTCCACCGAAACCTCCACCGAGGGCAACAACGACACCTCTTCTTACGAGAAGGACATCATCACCATCATCCGTGCGGAGTACAAGGTGAATTGAACGTCGCATCCACAAGACTATGAAACGAAGATCCTTTCTCACCATCGCATCCACCGCGCCCATGGGTTTCGGTGCCACTGCCCTTGTGACTGATGAACGGGAAACGATACGGGACGCGGCGCTCACTCATTGGCGGGAACACGAGGAAGCCGTTTATTCCGGAACCTTCGAGTCCAGCGAAGGTCTGCTGCGACTTGAAGTCGCCTTGATCGACGAGAACGACGTGGTAACGGAGGAAATCATCCAAACCCCTGATGGCGAAGAAACGCGCTACACCTTCGCGGGCGAAGGATTGCCGCGCTGGCTGCGCCCGCGAGATGGCATCATCAAGCGCTTCCGCTTCTTCTGGAATGGTAGGGAGATCCCGATCACGAAGCGCTTCTGGAACGATTTCGGTGGCTGCCGCATCGAACGATGCACGGTGGATCGCAAAATCATCGCTCCCGAGTTGAGCGAGGTTTTCGAGAAGTATCAAAACGATCTCAATGCCCCAAAAGTCATGCTCTCCGCTGATGGCGGCACTGCGTTGATCGAATGGCGCATCATCGACACGGGTGCATGCTGTGGACACCGCGCCACCATGCGTTGGATGATCTCAAAAAACGGCCACGTCATGCGCCACCGCCACACGACACCAAGCCGGTGCTGATGCCGCCCATCAGACGAACCATGCATGGGACCACGACAAGACTCCACAACCCTTTCCGGGTTGTCATCCACGATCCCAAAACCCTGTTACAATTCCGACACATCCGCTGCTGCACGAACTGGCCACCCCCGATGTCGGCGCGCTTGCAAACGCGATCCGCATCATCCTTCATCACGGCACGCAATCATGCGCTGCCTCCTGATCGTTTCCCTGTTAGCCATTCAGTCTTGCCATGCGGAACCCGCGCCGGCACAGGCTCGCACCGTGTCCGAATCCAATGCCCCGCTACCCGGCCCTGCACTCGCGAAGGCCGCCGCCGCACGCGTCCGCCCCGCGCTGGAGCTCGATCTAACAGCGCTGGGTCTTCATTTCGGCGATCCTGTTTTCCTCCGCGCCTTCAAGGAGGAGAAACAACTCGAACTCTGGGTGCGCCACCGCAAGACCGGGAAATACGTGCTCTTCCGCACCTGGACCATCGCCGCGCAGTCCGGAAAACCCGGCCCCAAACTCGCCGAGGGCGACCGCCAGGTGCCGGAAGGTTTCTACAGCGTCCCGCCCTCCGCCATGAAGCCGGACAGTAATTTCCATCTCGCCTTCAACATCGGCTACCCCAACGCCTACGACCGCCATCACGGTCGCACCGGCAGCCTCATCATGATTCACGGCAATCATGTCTCCATCGGCTGCCTCGCCATGACCGATGCCGTCATCGAACAAATCTACACGCTCTGCGACGCCGCGTTTTCTCAGGGTCAGAAAAGTTTCCGCGTTCACATCTTCCCCTTCCGCATGACCGCTGCACGCATGGAAAAGGAAGCCTCAAACGAGTGGCACGCCTTCTGGAATGATCTCCGCACCGGCTATGATTACTTCGAGAAGAACAAGGTTCCGCCGGAGGTGACGATGAAGAACGGGAGTTATCAGTTTAATGCGCCGTAGTCCCTTTCTCATCAAGGGAGAACAGGTTTGCGGCGATTTTCGTGAACGTAGGCTCGTTCGTT
This sequence comes from Akkermansiaceae bacterium, assembly GCA_031372635.1. Taxonomy (GTDB): domain Bacteria; phylum Verrucomicrobiota; class Verrucomicrobiia; order Verrucomicrobiales; family Akkermansiaceae; genus Luteolibacter. The sequence goes on from JANMLQ010000233.1 coordinate 39,353, forward strand.
AGAACGAGAGCTGGACGCCGCAGGAAGCAGAGGCATGGATGGACTCCAGCGTGCAGGGCTATGGCGAGGTGGCGGACGAGACGTCCGCCCTCCTTATTTCGCGGCGGCGAGGACGGCTTCCTTGGTGATGCCGAGTTCTTTGAAAACGGTGCCGCCGGGAGCGCTCATGCCGAAGCGGTCGATGCCGATGACTTTGCCGGAAGTGCCGACGTATTTCCACCAGAGGCCGGTGACGCCGGCTTCGATGGCGATGCGCTTGGTGATGGCGGCGGGCAGGACGCTCTCGCGATAGTCGGCGCTTTGGCGGTCGAAGAGTTCAAAGCAGGGCAGCGAGACGACGCGCACACCGTCGCCGAGATCCGCGGCGGCGGCGATGGCGTATTGGAGCTCGGAGCCGGAAGCTAACAGAATGGTGGTGAGCGCTCCGGTTTCCTTTTTCGCGATGTAGCCGCCTTTGAGCGTGCCATCGCGGCGGGCCTCGACGCTGAGGTCATTCATGAGCGGGATGGCTTGGCGAGTGAGGATGAGGGCGGTGGGGCCGTCGGTGCGCGCCATGGCGGAGATAAAGGCACCGGCGGTTTCCTCTGCATCACCGGGGCGGATGACATCGAGATTCGGGATGACGCGCAGTCCGCTCACAGTTTCCACTGGCTGGTGAGTGGGGCCGTCTTCACCGACGCCGACGGAGTCATGGGTGAAGATGTAGGTGACGGGCAGACCTGATAGAGCGGCGAGGCGAATGGAGCCGCGCATGTAATCGGCGAAGACGAGGAAAGTGGCACCGCTGGCGCGGAAGATGCCGTCATAAGCAATGCCATTGCAGATCGCGCCCATGGCGTGCTCGCGGATGCCAAACCAGATGTTGCGACCGAGCGGATTGGCTTTGGAGAAATCGCCGCCGTCTTTGAGGTAGTTCTTGGTGGAGCCATAGAGGTCGGCGCTGCCGCTGATGACTTGTGGCATGGCCTTGGCGACTGCATTGAAAATAGTGCCGCCAGCGGAACGAGTGGCGTCTTTGTAATCCGCGGCGAAGGCTGGGATTTTTTCCGTTAGATCGGTGGGAACAGCTTTGGCAAGGCCATCGGTGAGTTCGTCTGCGAGCGCGGGATTTGCCTTGGCCCAGGCGTCGTAGGTCTTCTGCCATGCGGTGAAGGCTTCGTTGGATGCAGCTTTTTTCTCTGCGAAGAAGGCTGTCGTTTCTGCGGAAACGAAGAAGTGTTCGTCAGCGGGCAGGCCAAGACCGGCGCGGGCGGCATCGATGAATTTTGCGCCGCCTTCGCCGTGACCTTTGGCCGTGCCGGCGACTTCGGGGATACCTTTGGCGATGGTGGTCTTGGCGATGATGACTTTCGGGCGGCCGTTGTTCTGAGACTTGGCGTTTTCAAGAGCGGCGGCGATGGCACTGATGTCATGGCCGTTGATGGTGACGGCGTCCCATTGTTGTGAGGTGAAATATGCTTCGGCGTTTTCGCTCTGAGTGATGTCTGCCATGGCATCGAGCGTGACGTCGTTGGAGTCATAGATGAGGATGAGGTTATCGAGGCCGCTGTGGCCCGCGAAGGCGATGGCTTCCTTCGCGACGCCTTCCTGAAGGCAGCCATCGCCATGAAGCGCGATGACGTGGTGATCGATGATCGTGTGATCGGCGGTGTTGAAACGTGCGGCGGCGCGTTTTCCGGAAAGCGCATAGCCGACGGCATTGCCGATGCCTTGTCCGAGTGGGCCGGTGGTGGCCTCCACGCCCGGGGTTTCATGGAACTCGGGATGCCCCGGTGTGATCGAGTGGAGCTGGCGGAAATTTTTCACCTCTTCCTTGGAAACGGCGTAGCCGGAGAGATGCAGCCAGCCGTAGATGAACATCGAGCCATGGCCGGCGGAGAGGATGAAACGATCGCGGTTGAGCCATTTCGGTGCGTCCGGGCAATAGCGCATCGACTCGCCGAAGAGCACGGCACCGATTTCAGCGCAGCCGAGGGGCAGGCCGAGGTGGCCGGAATTGCAGGCATGGATGGCATCCATGGCGAGGCCACGGGCTTCGTTAGCAGCTTGGGAAAGCAGGGTGGTATTCATGGGAAGTGGGTGCGGGCGGCAGGTTGATTTCCGCAGGGCGCGGCGAGCCTAGGAATCCCGGCACTGTTGACAAGCCGCCATTCGGAGCTGTCTTGTGAATCCGCCGCGCGGCAGTGATGAATCTCCCGAATTACGAGCTTTAGAAACGCTGCGCTGCTTCGGTGCAGATCATTTTAACCGCGAATGGACGCGAATGAAGAAGGTTTTTGAATGAAAACCCAGATTCTGAAAATTCGTGTTCATTCGCGTCCATTCGCGGTTAAAAACACATCCAGTTTCGGCGCTTGCTCCTTCGCTTGTTTATCCGCGTGTCACTCTGAAAAAAGTCCTTGCCATCCCGTTCCCGGTGGGCTTCTTTTCCGCCCGCACCGCGACAAACGACCCGTTCGTCTATCGGTTAGGACTCCAGGTTTTCATCCTGGCAAGAAGGGTTCGACTCCCTTACGGGTCGCCATTGTTTCACTAGCCTCCGCCCCAAGCGGGGGCTTTTCTGTTTCAGGGCCGTAGCCCATCCGCCACCGTGAACGCCCTTCAGAAAGCCGAATCCCTGCGCAGCCGCAAAGGCGGCCGCCCGATCGCCGCCCTCACGGCCTACGACTACCCCACTGCCCGGCTGCTCGATGAATGCGGCGTGGACGTGTTGCTCGTTGGCGACTCGCTCGGCATGGTGGTGCTCGGATTTCCTGATACCACGCATGTCACTCTCGATCACATGCTTCATCATGTGGCCGCCGTCGCCCGTGCGCAGCCAAAGGCGCTCGTCGTGGGAGACCTGCCGATTCATAGCTACGACACTCCCGCGCAGGCGCTGGAATCTGCTAGAAAACTCGCCACCGCAGGTGCCGAGGCGGTGAAACTCGAAGGCGGCATCCGCCAGGCGGAAAAAGTCCGCGCCATCACCGCTGCGGGCATCCCTGTGATCGGCCATCTCGGCATGCTGCCGCAGCGCGTGCTCGAAGAAGGCGGCTACCGCAAGAAAGGCAAAACCCCCGAGCAGACGGAAGCCATCCGCGAGGGCGCACTGGCGCTCATCGACGCAGGTGTCTGCGCCATCGTCTTTGAATCCATCGTCCCGGAAACCGCCCGGCTTCTATCAGAAACATTACCCGTTCCCACCATCGGCATCGGTTGTGGAAACGGCACCTGCGATGGCGAAGTGGCGGTCATCACCGATCTACTGGGTTCGTTTCCGTGGTTCGTTCCGCCCTTCGCAAAACCGGAAGCTGACATAGCTGCCATCACGCGTGATGCGGTCACGCGCTATGTCGCACGGGTGACGATGTGAACCGAAATATCCTTCGCGCGTGCAGCTTCCTGTTTTTGAAATCGCCGATCAGCTCCGTGCCGCAGTCACTGCGGGTGAGCGTTCGCGCGTGCTGCTCAAGGCTCCGACGGGCTCCGGCAAATCCACCAGCGTGCCCGGCATGCTCGTGGATGCCGGGATTTCCGGCACCATCCTCGTCATCGAGCCGCGCCGGATGGCCGCGCGCTTGCTCGCAGGATGGGTGGCGAAACAACGCGGTGCCACGCTTGGCCGCGAAGTTGGCTACGCGGTGCGCTTCGATACGAAGTATGGCAACGACACCCGCATCCTTTATCTAACCGATGGCGTGTTCCAACGCTGGATTCAAGATGACCCGGAGCTTCACGGCGTGGGCGCGGTGGTGTTCGATGAGTTTCACGAACGCCGTCTCGCCGTGGACATCGCGCTCGCGCGTTGTCTCGATCTGCAAGACGGCCCGCGCCCGGACCTACGCGTCGTCGTCATGTCCGCCACGCTGGAGACTGCGGGACTTGCGGATTTTCTAACACCCGCAGTTTCACTCGAAGCCGGTGGTCGCACCTATCCCGTGGATGTGCTCTATCGCCCCGACAAGGCTCCCGTGAACGACCGCCGTGGCGGACCGCCGCGCGAAGTTCCTGTTTGGGAAAAAATGGTGACTGTTTGCCGCGAGGCGATGGCCATGCCGGACGCGGGAAACATCCTGATGTTCCTGCCCGGCACGCATGAGATCCGGAAAACCATCGAGCTTCTTGAATCCGGATCGACCACTCGCGGATGGGATGTTTTCCCACTCTACTCATCGCTGCCGCCCGCCGCGCAGGAGGCCGCCATCTCTCCCGGCGCGAAGCCGAAGATCATCGTCGCCACCAACGTCGCTGAAACCTCGCTGACTATCGAAGGTGTTAGAACCGTGATCGACTCCGGCCTCGCCCGCATTTCCTCTTACGAACCGCGCCGCGCCATCAACACGCTGCTCATCCGGAAAATCTCACGCGCCGCTGCCGAGCAACGTGCGGGTCGCGCGGGCCGCACCGCACCGGGACGCGCGCTCCGCTTGTGGAGCGAGGCGGATCACGCGCGTCGTGCGGAGTTTGAAGCATCGGAAGTCCATCGCGTCGATCTAGCAGAAGCCGTGCTGTTGCTGAAAGCCGCTGGTGTTTCCGAAATCCGCGACTTCCGTTGGTTCGATGCGCCGGTGGAAGCCGCGTTGTTGCGAGCCGAGCATCTGCTGCATGATCTCGGAGCGCTCGACGCTCACGGCCATCTAACGGAAGAAGGCGCAAAGATGGCATCACTGCCGCTAGAGCCGCGATTTTCCCGACTCATGCTCGCAGGATACGAACACGGCTGCGTGGCGGAAACCGCATTCATCGCCGCTGCCGTGCAAGGCGAAGGCGTGTTCACTAACAAACGCGGCGGCATGGGGCGAAAGGACTTCCTGTTCGCCGATGATGACTCGGATTTCGCTGGAGAATGGCGTGCCTTCGAGTCTGCGGAGGCGATGAAGTTCGATCCGCAGCGTTGCGGCCAACTTGGCATCCTCGCACGCGGCGCACGCGAGACGGCGCAGGGATTCGACCGGCTCTGTTCACTGGCGGCGCGCTTCGGTTGGGAATGGCAGCCGGTGGATTTTATGGAACGCCGCGAAGCCGTGGGCAAGGCGATGCTCGCCAGCTTCAGCGATCAACTCGCCATCCGATTCAATCAGGGAACACTCGCTTGCAAACTCGTCGGCAACCGCCGTGGCAAGCTCGATGAGGAATCGTGTGTTAGAAACGCCCCAGCCTTCGTCGCAGCAGAGATCACCGAGGTGGAGGCGCGCGAAGTCATCACGCATCTACGCCGCGCCACCGCCATCGACTCCGCATGGCTTGCAGAACTTTTTCCCGAAGACCTCTCGCAAAGCGACGCCGCCGCATGGGACGAAGCTCGCCGCCGCGTAGTCTCGCGCAAGGAAACCCGCTTCCGCGATCTCGTGATGGAGGCGAAAGAAAGCGATCACCACATCAACCTCGATCAAGCTGCGGCCATTCTTGCGGCCAAGGTTTTATCGGAAGACCTCGTGCTGAAGAACTGGGATCACAGCGTGGAGCAATGGACGGCGCGGCTTTTGCTGTTAGGAAAAGCGATGCCGGAACTCGAAATGCCCGGTTGGTCAGACGAGGACAAGGCGGATGCCATCGCGCAGATTTGCCACGGCTCCGTCGCTTACAAAGACATCAAGGAAGCCAACGTCTGGCGCGTGCTGCGCGAGTGGCTCAGCGCAGCCCAACGCGCTGCGCTCGATTCTTACTGCCCGGAACGCATCGACTTACCCAACGGCCAATCCGCCAAGATCACCTACGAAGCCGCCAAAGACCCGTTCATTTCCGTGCGCGTCTCCCACCTCTTCGGCATCTGGGAAACGCCGACCATCGTCAACGGTCGCGTGCCGTTGCTCGTCCACATCCTCACCCCCGGCCAGAAGCCATGGCAAATGACCAAAGACCTGAAAGGCTTCTGGGCAAGTGGCTACGCACAGATGAAAAAAGAAGTCGCAGGCCGCTACCCCCGCCACCCTTGGCCAGACAACCCGCGCGAGTGGGTGCCTGTGCCGCGTAAAACCTAACAATTTATCCCATGTTCCGCCTAATCCTGTTTATCTCGTTGTTTCCCATCGCCATCGCACTGGTGGCGCGATGGTGGTTCGGCATGCGTATCCTTGCAGCTCGTGGCGGCCGCGCCTGTCGTTGTGATCTCGGGCGTTGGCTGCCGATGCCTGGTGACGAGGCGGTCATTCATCGTGCTGAGGAATCTGCAGCGGGATTCGGCAAACAACTGCGGATCAAGGCGCTCGCGGAGTGGAAGGAGCAGGACGTGAAAGCCGCGCAGGCGCGAGCGAACAGCCTGCGTTTCGGGATGGCCGTGCCGCCGCTCAGTGGCATCGTAGCGGTGATGGCCGTGCTGGTTGGAAAGGTTCCGGTGACGGGAGCGATCGCGATCTTGCTGGGAGCCACGGCTTTATCCGCAGCGTTCGGATTGCTCACGCTGCCCGCGGAACTCACCGCCATCAGCCGCATGGCTCGCAAGGTGCGTGCGGAGAAACAATTTCCTAACAGCGATGACGAGGACGCTGTGATTCGCTGCGCCTCGGCTCATGCGTGGGATGTGGCGCTGCCACCGATTCTGCGGTGTTTGCATCGTTGAGTTTGGAAGAAAGGCCAATGCTTTTAGGGGTTCGGATTTCTTCAGCACCAACGGTGCGAACCATACCAGCCTAGGGCATCGCCCTAGGAAGCTGGGTTTTAACAATTCAAAGCCCTGAAGGGGCGCCCCAAAGAGCAGTTCGGCATCTTGGCACGCCCCTTCAGGGCTGAGGATACTTAGGGGACACGTGACCTAGGGCGATGCCCTAGGCTGGTATAGTTCAGGCCTTTGGCCTTGAAGAATGGCGGCCTAACAAAACCACCAATCCATAAAGGCATTGGAGAAAGGCTCCGGGCAGGATGCCAGCGCACTGTGCCTCGCCTACAGTCTCACTGCCTTGATCGCGATGAAGAGCGGGAACTCTTCTGCCGCGCGGTGCTCGGCTTTGCTGAACGGGCCGGAACCTTGCGAGCGGCGGTGACTGTAGAGTTCCTCGCAGGCGGTCACTGCAAGTCCGCCATTGCCGATGGAAGTCAGCAGCGCTGATAGAGGGCGGTGGTGGAATGCGGTCTGCTCGCCGCTGTCCTTGCCGGGGTGAGTGGTGATGGGAATTTCGAGAGGCGTGCCGTAGCTGTCGATGCGGCGATATTGAATCTTCTGATCGCCGTCCCAACCCCAATGCGTTTTGCGTGGGATGCGGAAACAGGGATGCATGAAGACGAAGACCGCGCGGCCTCCGGGTTTCAAAGCGCGGGCGATGTTAGAAAACATGGCGTCCGCATCCGCCACATCGTGAACAGCCATCAGGCAGGTAGCGGCATCGTGAGTGCCATCCGCCCATGTGCCGCTCTTGCAAACATCGGCGACGGCGAAGGAAACACGGCCATCATTTCCATGGCGCGACTTCGCGGCTTCTATCAGACGCGGGCTGGCATCTACCGCAGTGATACGGCTGACGCCCGCATCCAGCAGCGGACGGACAATTACGCCCTGGCCGCAGCAGACATCAATGACGGACTCGCCGGGTTTCGCAGCGAGCATGCGCAGCGCGGCGGGTAAGATGACGTTGCGGTGATAGTCCGAGCCGGTCTCGCCGACGAGTTTGTCATACCATGCGGCCACCGGATCCCAACCGCGATCGGATGGCTCGGGTTTCCTGTCCTTCGGCTGGCGAAACGGGCGGCGCGGCGGCTGAGGCATGTGCGGTCACTTTTTGCGGATACGCCAGACTTCGACGATCTGGTTGCGCTCTGGAATGCGGCTGCTGAAACGGTCTGTCTGTCCGAGATAGACCGCCTGCACGAGCTGGGTCGGGCGTTTCACCGAGGAGAAAAGTTCCGCAGCCGTAGTGGCACGGTCCGAGGAAAGGGTGCGGTTGCTATCCACATTACCGGTTTCCGATGCATAGCCGATGATCAACACCAGATCGCCATCGGGAATCTCTGCGACGAGATTGCGGATCGACTCTTGATCGGCGGGAGCAAGTTCGCTGGAGCCGGTGGCGAAGTTGAGCTTGAACATGGAGTTCGCGCCGAGTTTCACACCGAGGCTGGAATACTCGGCGGCGATCTCGGCATCCGGCTTGCCTTCGAGTTTGCGGAGACTGCGGAACAACTCGACGGCAGCGGGAAGAAGTTCGTTTTCGGAACTGGCGAAGAGTTTTGCTTTTGTTAGATCGCCTTCGAGTTCTTTCACCTTGGCTTCGAAGAAGTCCTTGGCACGCATCGTTTCCTCAAGGCGGCGCTTGAGGTCGGCGTATTCATCTTCGGGCACGCCCTGGCCTTTGGTGGCGAGTTCCGCAGTGAGCGCGTCGCGCTGGGCTCTCATGAGTTCCAAATCGCGACGCAGGCCATCGGCTTGGGAGCTGCCGACGAGTGCGCGCTGGAGTTCGCCCTGAAGACGGGCACTCTCGGAGGCGTAGGTCTGGCGCAGTTGTTCGGCGCGGAGCAGTTCGGCGCTCTTGGCGGATAGCTCGGCATCCTTGTCGGAAAGCATCGCTTGATAGCTGGCGGCGAGAGCGACCATCGTTTCTGCGTCCTTCTTCAAGCGGGCGGCGACATCCTCGACCGGCTCGAAGTTTCCTTCCAAGGGCCGCAGTCCCATCGCCACGCGCTCGCGGTTGAGCTGGGATTTCAGGGCGTTGGCCTCGGCCTGGAGTTCAGTGATTTCAGGAGAGCCTGAAACCATGCGGCCAAAGCCACCGCGCAGATTCATCACAATGAGCACGCCTAGCAATGCGATGATTACGAAGGCGAGCGCCACGGCTGGAGGCAGGGCAGACTTCGCGGCTGTGCCTGTGACTGGGGTTTGCTGATCCACCGGATCTGTGGCGAATTGGCTCTCGATGGGTGGTTTTTCCTCCGACATGCGCGGAGGTTGCCCGCCCTACCCCGCAGGTGTCAATGCGGCGATAACAGCCGACAGACTGACGCATTTAATTTTACCGCAAAGCCGCAAAGGTCGCAAAGGGACGCAAAGGATTATGAAAAATGGAGAATGAAACCAGAAGGTCATCCGAAAACACTGTCTTTCAGCCTACCCGGTCTTCTTTGCGCCCCTTTGCGACCTTTGCTGCTTTGCGGTAAATCCAGTGATTTTTGATGTGTCAGCCTTGTAACAGCCGCAAGAAATCCGACGGCTGATCGAACACGTGATCGGGCGACTCCGCGACGAGCGACTCGCGGGAGTTGAAGCCCCAAGTGACGGCGGCGATGGGGATGCCGGCTTTCTGCGAAGCCTTCACATCGCGCAGCTCGTCACCGATGTAGAGCACTTCGCAGGCGCGCAGCGAGAAGGTCTTGAGGATGGCCTTGAGGTGCTTCGCCTTGCCGGTGAGCTTGGAGGTGGAGGAGATGAAATCAAACTGATCCCGCAGTCCGTGGGTGCGCAGGAAGAGATCGACGTTGGCCGTGGCGTTGGAGGTGAGGATGCCGAAACTCTCGACATGACCGCGCATCTCCACCAGCACTTCGGGCATGCCTTGGATTAAGTTCAGCCGAGTGATGTTGCCACGCATCAAGCCGGTGCCGCGGGCTAACAGCGCAGGTAGTTTGCGCTTGGGGATGTGAAGATGATCGATGAGCTGCTTGAGCGACATGTGCCGCAAGTGCCCGATCTCATGCTCCTCAATGTGGCGGATGCCATAGTCCGGCCCGATCTCGTTGAGGATGCGGCGCGTTTCTCCAAGCGTGTCGGCGATAGTGCCATCGAAGTCAAAAACCAGGGTGCGATAGTTCATTGCTTGTCGTTTTTGAAACACAGACTGCGGTCTCAGACCAGCGGCAAATTCGGATGGATATCATCACTCAGTGCGGAACTCTCACCCGCCAGATGACGCAAGAGTGCGGCGAAGGCGATCATCGCTGCGTTGTCCGCACAGAAATCCGGTGATGCCACCACCAGCTCAAGTCCGGACTCGGCACAGGCGTTTTGAAACGCGGCACGCAGCGCCTTGTTCAAGCTCACCCCGCCGGAGAGCGCGATGGTTTCGCGACCTGTCTGACGCGCGGCGCGAAGAGTCTTGCCGACGAGAATCTCGATCACCGCCTGCTGGAACGAAGCTGATAGATCGGCGACGTCCACGTTTCCCTGCTCGCGCTGCAGCGTGTAGAGCACTGCGGTTTTCAAGCCGGAAAACGAGAAGTCCAGATGCGGATCATGCAGCATCGAGCGTGGGAAGTCGTAGGCTTGAGGATTACCGCCGAGCGCGGACTTCTCGATCTCCGGCCCGCCGGGATATTGCAGTCCTAACATTTTCCCGACCTTGTCGAAGGCCTCGCCCGCCGCGTCGTCACGGGTGCTTCCGAGTTTGCGATAGCGGCCCGCGCCCTCGACATCGAGCAGCAGCGTGTGGCCGCCGGAAACGATGAGCGCCAGATGCGGCGGCACTGTTGTACGATCCATGAACGGCGAGAGCAGGTGGCCTTCGAGATGATTGATGCCAAGGAACGGTCTGTTAGAAGCGCAGGCCATTCCTTTCGCCGCCGTGCTGCCGATCAGCAAGGACGACGCCAAACCCGGCCCGGTGGTGGCGGCAAACGCGTCGATTTCCCGCATGGTCACACCCGCGTGTGACAGCGCCGTTTCTACTAAGCCGCGCAGGCGCAGCGAGTGGTTTCGTGATGCGAGTTCCGGCACGACACCGCCGTGCTCGCGGTGCAGCTCGATCTGCGATGAGATTTCGGAAGCGAGCACTTCAGTCGCCAGTCCCGCCGAGCCGCGCACGATCGCCACTGCAGTTTCATCGCAGGAAGATTCGATCGCCAGAAGCAGTGCCACGCCGGGGTTCTTAGCGGCAGGCTTTCGGGAAACCGATCAAAAAATCCGTGAAATCACGCTATGGAACTACCGCAGAAACTGGACATGTATTTAACCGCGAATGAACGCGAATGAACGCGAATTTTCAGAACTGGATTCTGAGGCTCTGTAATTTTCATGCATCAACCCTCTTTATTCGCGTCCATTCGCATCCATTCGCGGTTGGAAAAACTCCTATTTGATCGCCCTGGCAAATCACGACTCAGCCTCCATCGTCTGGCGCACGATTGCCTCGGCGTCGATGTCGGTGCGGTCATAGGAGGAAATCGCGGCGCGCACCATGGCCACGGCGCTCTCGCGTTCGTCGTGGATGACTTGCACGTCGAGTTTCTGGAGTTGCGAAACCTCGTTGGGATATTTGGCGCGACCGAATATGAAGATGCCGGGGTTTCGTTCGCGCACAAGCGGGACGGCGGCGCAGGTTGCATTCACTGCGGGAAACGTGAAGGCGACCAGCCGCGCACGCGCGATGCCCGCAAGGTCCAGCGCCTCGGGATGAGTCGCATCCGCGAATAGCACGGGCTGGCCGGCGGCTTTCAGTGTGCGGACGGTTTCGGAGTTGAGTTCCAGCACTAGGGTGTCCACGCCGCAGCGTTTCAGTGCTTCGTTGAGCGCGCGGCCCACGGGACCATGGCCGCAGATGATCGCGTGATCGCGAATTTCCTTAATCATGCGGGATGCGGTGAGCGACGTGGGAAGTGACTTTTGACCTGATAGAATCCTCTTCCCTTCCAACCATTTCGCGAAGGGCACTGCCATCCTCATCAGCGTTGGCACCGCCGCCATCGTCACTGCGGTGCAAACCAAAAGCATTTGCTCGGTGGCGGGATCAAAGGGACGGTAGCCGCCCGCTTTTCCGATCAACACCAGCGAGAACTCACCGGTGCTCGCGAGACTGCCCGCCGCTAGCATCGCCGGACGACCGGGCAGTTTGAAACATTTCAGCACGCTGAAAACGATCACTCCCTTGAGCAGCAGGATGGCGGCACTACCTAACAAAACCACCTGCCAGTTCGTAATCGCTACCGGCAGATCAATCAGCAGGCCCACCGAGACGAAGAAGATCGCGAGGAACAGATCCTTGAACGGCAGAATGTCAGAAAGAATGCGATGGCTGTAGATGGACTCGCTGACCACCAGCCCCGCCGCGAAGGCGCCGAGCGCGAGTGATAGATCCAGCGCGCCACCTGCGAAGGCGACGCCCGCGCAAAGGCCGATCACCGTCAGCGTGAACAGCTCGCGGCTACGTGTCTTGGCGACCGCATGTAGCAGCGGCGTGAGTCCGTATTTCCCGAGCAGCCATGCGCCAGCGAGGAAGGCAACTCCCTTGAGCATGGACAGGCCGATCCTCAAACCCACTCCACCGGAACTTTCCTGATAGAGCGCGGGCATCACGAGGAAGACGAGTATGACCAAGATGTCCTGAAACAACGCGATGCCTAGACTGGCGCGTGCGCCGGGATTGTTCTGCTGGCCGAGATCCTGAAACGACTTCATCGCCACCGCCGTGGAACTCAGCGCCACGGCGATGCCGAGAACAATGCTGTCCGCCACAGGAAAACCAAAGGCCGCAGCAGCAGAGCCAGTAATCAGCGCCGTGACTCCCACTTGAAAACCACCGCCGATGAGCGCGGTGCGCCACAGGTGCCTCAGCTCCGCCATCGAGAACCCGATGCCCAGCGTGAACATCAGCAGCACCACGCCGATCTCCGCGAGATTGGAGATGACCGGATCGCCGCGATCCGTGCCGGTGAGCCATAGCAGCCCCACGTTTCCTATCAGAACACCACTCAACAGGTAGCCGACGAGTAGGCTTTGTTTCAATTTCACCAACACCAGTGAAACGAGCACCGCCAACACCAGCACCAGCGTCAGCAGAGCGAACAGCGGCGAGATGTTTGCCACTCCCGCCGCCAGAATGTTCCAGCCACAATCCATGACCGGCAGCTTCCTAGCAACGCGGGCGGGAGCAAAGGAGAAAAACGTCAGAGGACGCGCAACGGATGGGACATTCCATCCACAAACACGGACTCTGCCCCACGTTTCACATATCCCAGCGCGAGGCGTACGCCGTTTTCTGAAATGGGCGAGATGCTGGTCAGTTCGCCAGCGGGATTACCCGTGTGATCTAGCAGTTGCATGTTCACGACATCGGTATGGAGTGCGAAGCGCATGAGCCTGCGGTTCACTTTCCCTGCGGACTTGATGCGGGAGATGACTTCCTGGCCGATGTAGCAACCTTTCTGATAGGAGATGTCGGTGGCATCGAGTCCGGCTTCAGGTGGTAGCATGCCTTCGGTGAGTTCGCGGCCCCATGCGGGCACGCCGTTGGTGATGCGGAGGGTTTCCAGTTCGTCACCGGCGAGAATGACTGCGGCTTCCGGTATGTAGTTTTCGTTTGCGATGGGAATCCACCAGTCTGTTCCGGCGATGCCGAAACGATGAGATGCGCGGGCGATCACACGTGCAGGTGTTTCCGGCGCGGTGCCGATGAGATGGAGCAGGCGGAAATTTCCGGTTAGATCAGCGGACTCGGCGTCATCGGCGATGAGGTAGCGGGTGAGTCTGGCTTCCAGGCCGCCTGCGTATTCAGCAGGGCACTCGATCCACAAGGTGCCATTCGCGGACTCGGTGATGGTCACGCGGAACTGGAGTTTTCCCTTCGCGTCCGTGACGCAGGATGGCAGCGAAATTTTTCCGTCCGCCACGAGGCGCACGTCCTGGGTGAGCTGACCGTTGAGGAATCTGACGGCATCCGGGCCGCTGAACTCTAGCAGCGCGGGTATGCCGAGATCAATGTAACGCAGCGCACTCACGCCGGTTGCTGATAGGGTTTTGCGAGCGCTGAGTAATCGAGTTCACCGAGACCGGCGGCGCAGAGTTCGGCGAGTCGTTGTGAGACGGCGGTGATCGCGGGAGCATCCACTTCGGCAGCTTGTGCGAGGGCGAGCATGTAGCGCGTGTCTTTGCCCATGTTGGCGAGCGAGAAGTGCGTTTCGTAATCACCGGAGAGCATGGTGGGAAACTTCATGGCTGATAGAGCCGAGCCGCTGGCGTTTTGTGAAACCGCCTGCATCAGACACTCCGCAGACACGCCATGCCGCGTGGTGATGGCGAGTGCCTCCGCCATGGCCTGCACGGTGCATGCGGAGATCAGGTTGGTGGTGAGCTTCACCACGGTGGCGGAGCCGACATCACCGCAGTGGAGGCGGGCACGGCTGGTGACGGTTAGATAAGCATCGAGTTCCTCCGCCAGCGATGGATCGCCGCCGATGTAGTAGAGCAATTGGCCGTTTTCCGCAGCCAGCTTGCTGCCGGTGAATGGGGCATCGAGAAAACGACAGCCGCGCGCGGTGCAGGTCTCGTCCAGCCAGCGGGTGGTTTCCAAATCGAGCGTGGAGTGATTGAGGATGATCTGGCCGGGCTTCAACACGGAGATGATCCGGGCGACAACCTCGCGCACGGCTGGCGCGTCTTTTAGATAGAGCGCGATGACGTCGGCATCTGCTGCGGCTTCCTCCGGTGTCGTCGTTTCTCCAAAGAGTCCCTTCGGTGTGCGGTTCCAACAGGACACGCGCCAGCCCGCTGCGATGAGGCGCGAAGTTGCGCGCGATCCGACGATGCCCAGTCCGAGCACTGCGATTCCAGCGGATGGCGAAATCATTGCTTGCGTTGGAGTGCGAGTGTGACCAATTCGGCGGCCTTGGCGCGGATGTCCTTCATCATTTCCGGAGTGGGTTCCTCGCCATCTTTGAGCACCATCTCGGTGCGCAAGCCGGCGAGTACATCGCGCATCTTCAGATAATTCGGCCGTTCTGAAATCCGCGGCTCCAGGCCGGCGACGGATTCGGTGTAATAGTCCGCGATGTCCTCGCGCATCACCTTGCGTGCGCGCTCCACGCTGAACTGCTTGTCCACCGCCACCGTGGATACTTGCAAGGCGCGGACCCATCCGCCGAGTGAAATGAGGTGCGCGAGATCCGCGTCCCGCAGCACGACGAGTTCCGCCTCTACATCACGCTGGGTGGCCGCCAACTCCTTCTTGAGTTCTGCGACCTGCTTGTTCTTCGCGGCATCTAACAACCCAGCAGCATGACGATTCACGCGGTCACCCGCGCCGAGCGCCTTGCCATAGCGAGTGAGCGTAGTGGCGAGACCTTCCACCTTGTCGAGCTGCTCCGCCTGCACGACGAGGAAACCGTCTGCGATGAGAAACCCAAGCTCGATCGCGATGTCCGCACGATCCAGCGGCATGCGTTCGGGAAGCTTCAATTCGTTTTCCAAAAGCGGCAGCGGCATGAGGAACTGCAGCGTGTCGAAGAGCTTCGAAATCGAGGGCGCGGTGAACTCGTTCACGGCAAGTTCCTCGCGCATGTGCTCATCCAGCAGGTCTGCGGGAATGCCGTTCGCGTTCGGCTCTTTCTCCTCGGCCGCAAGCGGCAGCGTTGCCACAGAAAGGCACCCTAATATAATCGCCAGACGATTTCTCATGGCGGGAGACTGGCACCGCCCGCCGCGTTCGGCAACCGGCAAAAGCTGCTGCAAATACCTGCGCATACGCGTGTTTCCCGCCCTGAAATGTGGGATGGCCCACTTCTCGCTTGGCAGAGCTTTCACCGCAGTTCATCTTACACCCCACGACAGGGGCGCTTGCCGATCGCAGAGCCGAGATTTTCCGACGCGCGGAAAAGACCCTCCGAACCTGACGCGGGTCATGCCGCCGTAGGAAGTCGAGTCCCCCGCTCTTCCTCCTTCCGGCCGTGCCTCACCCGCACGGCCTTTTTCATTCCCATCAACTCTCAACCACCAACCTCTTCCACCATGATCCGCCCCGAAGAAACCACCGGACCTTCCACTGAAACGCACGACGCCTCCCGCGCTCCCCTCCCCGCCTCTACCCGGGTTTATCTCAGCGGAGAAATCCATCCCTTCGTCCGTGTCCCCATGCGCGAGATCACGCTCTCCGACACCAAGTCCTTCAACGGTCGCATCGAGAAAAACGAAGCCATGCGCGTCTATGACTGCTCCGGCCCATGGGGCGATCCCGCATTCACCGGCACATCCGACGAGGGACTGCCCGCCATGCGCCGCGATTGGGTCCTGCAACGCGGCGATGTCGAGACCTACGACGGACGCCCCGTCATGCCACAGGACAATGGCTACCTCACCGAGAAACACGCCGAATACGCCTCCAATTCCGAAAAATCCAACCGCCTGCGCGAATTCCCCGGCCTCACCGCCGAGCGCCGTCAGCCGCTTCGTTCCGCAGGCAAACCCGTCACCCAACTCCACTACGCGCGCCAAGGCATCATCACGCCTGAGATGGAGTTCATCGCCATTCGGGAAAACATGCGCCATGCGAAAATCGCGGATCTCACAGACGACATCGTTCGCAACGATCTCAACAAACAGCACGTCGGCTCCTCGCAGGAACAGAACGACTACACCCCCAACATCTTCCGCCGCTTCCCGCAGCGTATCCCCGCCGAGATCACACCCGAGTTTGTTAGAAGCGAAGTCGCCGCCGGCCGTGCCATCATCCCGCTCAACATCAACCACCCGGAATGCGAACCGATGATCATCGGCCGCAACTTCCTCGTCAAAATCAACGCCAACATCGGCAACTCCGCCGTCGCCTCCTCCATCGAAGAAGAAGTCGAAAAAATGCGCTGGGCCACCAAGTGGGGTGCGGACACCGTGATGGACCTCTCCACAGGAAAAAACATCCACGCCACCCGCGAATGGATCTTGCGCAACTCGCCCGTGCCCATCGGCACCGTGCCGATCTATCTGGCGCTCGAAAAAGTGAACGGCAAAGCCGAAGACCTCACTTGGGAACTCTACCGCGACACCCTCATCGAACAAGCCGAACAAGGCGTCGATTACTTCACCATCCACGCCGGGGTTTTGCTGCGCTTCGTTCCCATGACCGCCAGCCGCATGACCGGCATCGTTTCACGCGGCGGCAGCATCATGGCCAAGTGGTGCCTCTCCCATCACAAGGAAAATTTCCTCTACACCCATTGGGACGAAATCTGCGACATCATGGCCGCCTACGATGTCAGCTTCTCCATCGGCGATGGCCTCCGCCCCGGCTCCATCGCAGATGCCAACGACAAAGCCCAATTCGGCGAACTCGAAGTGCAGGGTGAACTCACCCAACGCGCCTGGGCCAAAGGCGTGCAAGTCATGAACGAAGGCCCCGGCCACGTCCCCATGCACATGATCGAGGAAAACATGGCCAAACAACTCGAATGGTGCCACGAAGCCCCGTTCTACACACTCGGGCCTCTAACAACTGACATCGCCCCCGGCTACGACCACATCACCAGCGGCATCGGCGCAGCCATGATCGGCTGGTATGGCTGCGCGATGTTGTGTTATGTCACCCCCAAGGAACACCTCGGCCTGCCTAACAAAAACGACGTCAAAGAAGGCGTCATCACCTACAAACTCGCCGCCCATGCAGCGGATCTCGCCAAAGGCCATCCTGGCGCGCAATACCGCGACAACGCCCTGAGCAAAGCCCGCTTCGAGTTCCGTTGGGAAGACCAGTTCAACCTCGGCCTTGATCCCGAGCGCGCCCGCGAGTTCCATGATGAAACGCTGCCACAGGACGGAGCGAAAACCGCCCACTTCTGCTCCATGTGCGGCCCCCACTTCTGCTCGATGAAGATCACCGAAGACGTGCGCCGCTACGCCGCCGAACAAGCGATCTCCGAAGAAGAAGCTTTGGAAAAGGGCATGGAGGAGAAGTCGAAGGAATTCGCCGAGAAAGGCGCGGAAGTTTACGTTCCTGCATAAGAAGTGGCGTCATTCCGAATCGCCCGCCCATGGCGGGACAATGAAAGGTGGTTTCCTCTTCTCATTGGCACTTCATGGGTATGGCGGATCGGAGGCCCGCGCTACACAAGCTCGTTGAGATTGAATGCTGTGGCGGCCACCTGAACCGTTACCTCCTATCAGCTCCCCGGATACGGAACCGCCACGCAGGTCCAGGCTGCGGCGGTGAATCCGGCGGTGGTGGCGGGTGAGAGCTTGCCGGTGTGTATCAGCACCTTCGGCGCGGTTCCGAGGTCATCGCGTTGGGAAAATGCGGCGACTTGTTCGGTCCATGTGACGTGATCGACGGGTGCGGGCACTTCCAAGGTGCCGGTGGCGGTTGTTCCTCCGGGCAGACGGCCGAAGACATACAGTTCCTTGTAATCTGCAGTTCCAGATTTCTGGCGCTCCACCATGATGGTCAGCGCGCTGATCAGGAAATCCGCCTGTCCGCCATCCGTGCAGGAGTTGGCTAACAGAATGATACGGCCACGCCCGGCGGCTTTAGGGAATTCTTCCAAGGCCTTGACGATGCGGTGGCGGCGAGTGGTGCTCAGGCTTTGCTGGATTTGGAAGGATTTGATGTCCTCATCCTTGAGGCCCATCGCGGTGAGTGAACGCGCGTCACGCAGCGCAAGCTCGGCTTGGGTGAGTGCATAGGTTTCTTCCGGAACGCCGACCATGTTGGTGGCGGCGACGGCGATGCCCGCAGAGGCCACTGCCGCGCCGATGCGCAGTGGCAGCCCGCCTGCAAAGAAGGCCCAGGTGACTTTGTCCATTTCTTCCTGAAGGCGCACGTTGTCGGAATACGGGTCCACACCGAGTTGGCGCGCGGTGTCGAGTTTCGCCTTGTCGAATCCGGCGGCATTCTTCGCGGCTTGGCCGATGCCGTTTCCCACTTCAGCGGCGGATGGTTCTTCACCAGCTTCGCTGTTCTGCTTCGCACGGTTCACGCCGCGCTCGATGGATGAGCCGATCTTACTGAAAAAGTGGCCCACGGTCTTGGGTGCTTGTTTCACGGACTTCACTGGATCTTTGACGATGTTCTTCACGGCATCGATGGGCTGGGTGACGGAGCGTTTCAATCCGTCCGCGAAAAGATCGCCCTTCGAGG
Source organism: Akkermansiaceae bacterium (assembly GCA_031372635.1). GTDB lineage: Bacteria > Verrucomicrobiota > Verrucomicrobiia > Verrucomicrobiales > Akkermansiaceae > Luteolibacter. The sequence continues at coordinate 58,087 of JANMLQ010000233.1, forward strand.
TGTCCACCAGTGTGCGGATGGCTTGGGCCTCGACGATGCGCTTCCTCACCTGCGGTGTGCCGATGGCATCGAAGGTGCCGAAGTCTGTGTCGATCGCGAAGTGCGCCATGTAGCCGTCCGTGACGACTTGGTCGCGGACGCGATGGGAAGGGCCGCGCAGGAGTTCAGTGGGAAGCAGGTCGGCGGCGTTGAGCGCCACACCGGTTTCAAACGAGGCGGGTGCCTGGCAGTAGGCGGCCTGATAGAGAAAGACGGCGGCGATGATGGTGGCTGGCAGCAATTTCATGATGCCGCACCTGATGCCATCGAGGCCGCGTGATGTCGAGCACGGGTTGTGGATGGCTGCTCCATGGGGAGCACAAGCGCCCTCGTGTGTGGTATTCGACGCCCTCGTCGAAAACTTGTGTGTGCTCTCACTGGCTTTCGCGTTTGGGTAAAGCGAGGTGAGTTCAGAGTCTCAAGCTGATGTCCGCCGGATTAGGCGACGATGAGCGCGGGAGAATTATTCCAGAATACCCTGCGCCGCCAGTGATGATGGCGGGGATTTTCATGTGAATGAATTACTTCGCGGCATCCCTGAGTTTTTCCATGCGCCCACGCATCGCGACGATCCGTTCCTTTTGCGCGGCATCTTTGATGATGTCGTTTTCCTCCAAGGGATCGGCCTTGAGGTCGAAGAGTTGTTCGCGTTTGAAGTCCGGCCAGAAGATGTATTTGAAATCCTTGCGCACGAGTGCCTGGGAAGCGGGAATGAAGCTGGCTTTGTTCATGGTGGTGAACTCGTAGAAAAATTCGTCCCGCCACGCGGGGTCGGATTCGGAAACGTAGAGTGGCGCGAGATCGAGGCCCTGCATGGTGGCGGGAGCCTTGATGCCAGCGGCGGCGAGGAAGGTGGGCGCGAGATCCACATTGAGCGCAAGCACATCGCTGGTCTTGCCGATGCGGCTCTTCGCCATGCGCGGATCGCGAATAATGAGCGGCACGCGGATGCTTTCTTCATGCGGATACCACTTGTCGGCGAGCTGGTGTTCGCCATGGAAGTAGCCGTTGTCCGCGGTGAAGATGACGAGTGTGTTATCGAGCAATCCTAGCTTCTCCAGCTCTGCAATCACGCGCCCGCTGGTGTGGTCCACTTCGGTGGCGAGGCGGTAGTAGTTCTTCATCATCGTCTGGTATTTCTCCGGCGTGTCGAAGCGCCAGTGCCAACGGTTGCGGCTTTCGTTTTCCTTGTTGGTGAGGAACTCCGGCAGCTTGCGCAAGGCTTCCTCGGTGGCGGTCTTCGGCACGGGGATGGTGATGTCCTGATAGAGTTTCATGCTTTCCGGCTGCGGCAGGAATTGCAGCGGGTTGTGGTCCTCTGCGTGAGTCGCGAAAAACGCGAGCGTGAGACAGAACGGCTTGTTCGCAGGACGTGTGCGCAGGAATTCGAGCGCGTCGTTCTCATTCTTCTGCGTGACGTGGATCTGCGTGCCGTCCGGCTGCTTCACCCAATGGTGACCGGAATACGCGCGCCCGAAGTCGAAATGCTTCGCGGGGAAATCGCCATTGTGCCACTTGCCGATGTGGCCGACGTGGTAGCCGTTGGCGCGCAGCAATCCGGGATACGTTTCCTCCCACGGTGTGTTGAAGGGTTTCATCGCCTTGTTTCCATGGCGCGACATCCACTGTCCCGTGAACAGCGACGCACGACTGACTCCGCAGATCGAAGTGGTCACACAAGAGTGGGTGAAGCGTGTCCCCTGCGTGGCGAGCTTGTCGAGCTGCGGGGTCTTCACGATCGGGTTTCCGGCGCAGCCGAGCGTATCGTGACGCCAGTCATCCGCGAAGAGCACGAGGATGTTCATCGGTTTGTCCGCTGCGAAGGCGAGTGGGGCAAACAGGAGCAGGAGCAGAGGTTTCATGAGTGTCATGATGCGAGATCACGGGATGGCATGGGAATGCTCTACTGCTTGCAAACACGATTGCTTTCTTCCGAGCCATGAATTCCAAATGGCACCGATTGATTTACAAATTGCCCATGGTCACGCATTGTCCAGCCACTCTCACCCGCAGTGTGCTATGTCGAAACGAATTTCCGAAATCACCACTTCCCTAAAACAACTCGCCGACATCCAAGTGACGGACTGGGACTTCGAGGGACTCATGCACAAGGACATCCGCGAACTCGAGTTCACGCGATCCCTGCGAAGACTGGGTAACATTCAGGTGGCAAACTGGGATTTCAGAAGTGTGCTGCCCGCAGTCGGCAAGCTCGCCCAGCAGGAAGTGGATGTCATCGGCATCGTCCGCCGCACCGCAAGCTACAAGGTGATGGACTGGGATTTCAGAAGCCCCTTGCAGCCGCAGCCGCCTCTACAGATGAGTGTGGATGACATGCAGTCACTCATCCTCCGACTGAAAAATTTCCTGCAATACGTGGCGAGCCAACTCATCGACGAACCCGGCCACGCGCAGATCAAGGTCCGCGAGATCGCGCCTGCTGTGCTGCGTTTCAGTCTCATCTTGGTAAAGCGTGATGCTGCGATGCTGATCGGTAGAGAAGGCCACACCGCCGCCGCCATCCGCAGCCTCATCAAAGCCGCCGCCGCAACACGCGGAGTGCAAGCGCTGCTGGAAATCCATTCCCACGAGGAAGAGTCCGCACGCATCCATGATCCGAAGAATAAGGATTGATGCCCTCCCTGCGGCGTCTGGAGGCACATCCTCAGAGGAGTGGCGATCTATCACCGGCGGCTTCATCCGCCAGCCCGGATCGTGGCAGCTTGCGCTATTGCCATCTTGCATGGGGCTTTCAAAGCGTCTTCCTGGCTAAAGTTTTAGGATCATTCGTTTGGCTGAACGAGTTGGTTATGTGTGCCGCTTTCCATCAGTAACAGCGGAGCCGGAATCAAACCGTAGTCGCATACGTAAGAATGCGTTCTCCCTGCTCGTTCGTTACGAACGAACCTACGTCCCTGCATCAATCCCGCTTCTCCTGCACCCAGTGGGCCATGGCCATCAGGCGGCTGACTCCGGCGGCACCGGTCGCACCTGTTAGAGCGGAGGCCTGATCTGCGATCTCGATGCGGCGGCCCTCGGACCACAGCCCTGCACGCTCGCGAAAGAGGGCGAGCGCACGGGTTTCATCCGCAGTGAGACCCATGGGCAGCGGCAGTGGAGTGATCGGGGGCGGGGCGGCGATCAACGGGCCATGGGGCATCCGGTCATAGATGACCACGGTGCCTGCGGCGAGATCACCGAGGCGTTGGAAACGCTTCGTCGCAAGGCAACTCGTGAGTCCGAAGCCGTAGGTGAAGAATGGCATGCCATCGATGAAGCGCAGGAAGTTCCTGACTACCGCCTGGCCCATGGTGATCGGTGAACCGGTGGCCTGCACGACGCGCAGTCCCACCGCGCGCTTGCCGGGTGTGGCTCCGCGTTTGCTGGATTCAAAAAGCACCGGATAGATCCAGTCCAGCAGGAACCATGCGAGCATGATCAGGCCGCCCGCCACCTTACCGCCGACGGCGAAGCCGGCAAAACTGATGACGATGCCACCGATAGCCAGCACTACGAAACGAATCAGGAAGTCGATAAGATAGGCACCGGCCCGCGGCATCGGGCCGGCCATGCGCAGGCGGATCTCGACGCCCTCCGCGAGTTCAACGGACTGCAGGGTGTCGAGTTTTTCGGTTTCCGCCATGCGGGTGAATCAGGTTACTTGGCGGCGAGGATCTTGATGTTGCGATAGAAGACGGTGTTGCCGTGATCCTGGAGAAGGATGTGGCCTTCCGTGAGTTCACCGAAGTTTTTCCAGATCTTGTATTTGCTGGTCGCCACGATGTCACGCCATTGCTGGGAGCCGCGCTCAATGGCCACGGTCTTCACACCGTTGAGGCGGAACTCGATGTGCTTGCCCTTGGAGATGATGTGGGCGTGGTTCCATTCGCCGGGCGGATTGACCTTCTTGTCCTGCGGCGCGGTGATCATGTCGTAGAGCGAGCCGATGGTGCGGTTGCCATTGCTGCCGAGCTTGGCATCCGGGTGCTTCACGTCATCGAGGATTTGGAATTCCGGGCCGATGGATGAACCCGGGCCTTTGTTGAGTTCGGGATCAACGAAGATCTTGATGCCGCTGTTCGCACCGGGAGTGATCTTGAAGTCCAGCTTGAGCTCGAAGTCGGAAAACTTCTCCTTGGTGATGATGTCACCCGCCGATGCGGATTCACCGCCGCCGGTTTCGTTGATGATGAGCAAGCCGTCTTTCATTTCCCATCCGCCTTTGGGGAACTCCGGCTTGGTGGCGCTGCGCCAGCCATCGCTGGTCTGGCCATCCCAGAGTAAACGCCAGCCCGCAGTTTTCTCGTCCGCGCTCAGGGTGTTGTCCGCGTTTCCGGATGTGTTAGAGGAAAATTCCTGGATGCGCAGGTTACGCCAACGGACTTGGGTGCCGTCCTTGTCCTTGTCTTTACCGATGGAATGCACCTGCAGTCCGATGAATCCGGCTGCGACGCGTGAGTCCTTGATCTCGGCGCAGGGTGTGCCGTTGAGTGTGGTTTTCAGGGAATCCCCGATGGCTTCGAGGCGGACTTTATTCCAATCTCCCTGCTTGAAAATCTTCGCGCCTTGTTCGGTGTAGGCTTTGGCATCACCGCCTCTGATGCCGGGGTAGAGCCAGCCGCGGCCGGCTTCCTCGAAGATGCCCGCGCTCCACCAGCGGTTCTTGCCGGGATCGGGATCGATCTCGATCTGATAGCCATGCACGCGGTCGGCAGGCACCTTGATTTTTTTTCCTTCGCTCTCGATCTCAATTCCCTTCGGGAAACTCTGACTGCGAATCTGCACGCCGGAGTTCAGCTTGGGATCGACCTTGAATTCGTATTCGAGGATGAAATCACTGTAGTCGCGAGTCGTGCAGAGAAAGGTATTTTCCGTATTAAGAGTGGAAGTGCCGACGATGCATCCATCTTCGATTTTGTAGGTCGCTTTTCCACCCCTCTGGACCCATCCCGCTAGATCCTTGCCATTGAAGAGATCAGCCGCAGTGCTGGCAGCCATG
>JANMLQ010000245.1:0-31764 GCA_031372635.1 Akkermansiaceae bacterium
CCGAAGGGATCGAGCGCAGTGACGCGGCAGTCGATGTAGAGGTCGCTTTGTTTGCCGGAGGCGAGGGTGAAGGTGCCGGTGCGGACGGATTTTTCGAGCAGGAGCTTTTTCAGTGCGGCGGTGGTGGCGAGCATGGGCGGAGGATGGGAAGAAGCGGAAACGTAGTAAAGGACTTCAGTCCGCTCTTCCGGTGAATTTTCGTGAAGAGCGGACTGAAGTCCGGGACTACTTTTGTTTCTCGCCAGTCGCGGCGGAGGCGGCTTAGTTTTCCGGCAGATGATTCTGGCATTGATGGAACCCTCAGACCTGATCGCGCAGGGTGGACCGCTGGTGTGGGTGCTGCTCGGGTTGGCGTTCATTGGCTCGGTGTGCGTGGTGGAGCGGCTGTTTTTCTTTCACCGGGCGCGGATCAATGTGGGGGATTTACTGGTGGGGCTGGCGCATCATGTGCGGCGGCGTTCATTCGCAGAGGCGCTGCACGAGGCGGCTCGCGCGCCGGGACCGGTGGCGCGGGTGGCGCACGCGGCGCTGCTGCGGTATTACCTGAACCGCTCGGATTTACGGGACGTAGTGCAGGAGGCGGGCCAGATGGAGGTGCCGCGCATCGAGAAGAACATCCGGGCAATCCTCGGGGTTTCGTTGCTCGCTCCACTGGTGGGCATGCTGGGGACGATGCTCGAGATGCTGGAAACTTTCCAGAAAGTGAACGAACTCGGTGGTTTCACGGGCACGTCCGAGTTGACGGCAGGCGTGATCACGGCACTGATCACCTCGGTGCTGGGGCTGGCGGTGGCGGTGCCGATGTACTTGTTTTACCTGTATTTCCTCGGTCGTGCGAAACGCCTCGTGCATCGCATCGAGCGGGGCGGGATCGAGATGGTGCATCTGATCGCGGATGCACGCGAGGAGGATGAGTTCGCGCCGTTCCGCGGTGAGGTCTCGGCGGGCAGGAAACACACGAAGGCCAAACCCGATCCCGCGAAGTGAAGCTGGAAATGTCGCTGCCGGAACGCCCGGGACTGCTGCATGCGGTGCCGGTGCTGAACATCTTCGCGCTGCTGTGGCTGTTGTTTTTGTTAGCGCCCTCGCTGGTCCAGCAATCCGGCGTGGCGGTGGAACTGCCGCCCTCGCGATTTCAGTTAGAGCGTTATCAGGACGCGCTGGTGGTCACGCTCGGGCCGGGGGAAACGGAACCTCGGATTCACTTCGGGCGTGATTCCGTGAACTTCGCGGATTTATCCGATCGCCTGGAAAAACTCCGCGCGGATGGTGCGAACGCCCATGCGATGGTGCTGCTCCAGACTGACTCCGGCACGCCAGTGGGCGTTGAGCGGCAGGTCACGGAGATGGTTTTGCAAAAAGGATTCCGCCTCGCCGTGGTGGGCGCAAACGCACCCGGGCCAAAGATTTCTGACCCGAAACCAGCCGACAAATGATGGCGAAGCGCGTGTCCATCAAACACAAGCGGATGGAGGCCCCGGACTGGGTGTTTCCCTGGAGGAAGGGCAGCGACGCGTGGTTTCCCGGCTGGTTTGCGATCCTGTTAGTAGGTGCGACGTTCGCGTTTTTCGTCACCTCCGTGCGCATCCGGGTGACGCCACCGATGCCATGGGCTGCGAAAAAAGCGGCGTTGATTCAAGTGACGGACGATGCCGAGGGCCGTGCGCTCACGCTGCGTGCGCGCGAGGGCGGACCGTTTCCCTCGCGCTTCGAGCCGTCCGAGTGGGCACAAGGATTGGCATTGGAACAAGCGGCCTTCGAGGCGGCGCGCTGGACTCCCCCACCCTATCAAGCGACGCTGAGAGATCTGCCAGCAGAGCCACCACCGGTCACGTTGCTCGCGGCTAAAGGTGAGCCGGTTTTACCGAAACGAAGCGTCGCCCAGCCGGTGGCAGCGGACTCGGGAAATCTCAAGCTCGCGCCGCGTCTCTTCCCACTGTCCGGCATCCCGACAGCCTCGATGCCGCGCGAGTTGCCGCCCTTCGCGGGAGAAGTGGATGCCGCGATGACTGCGGAAACATGGCGCTTCCTTGTCCGCTTGGATGTCACAGGAAATGTGATCGACTGCATTTCCCTAACAGGTGGCGACGAAGCAGGCGCACCCGCACTGGAAACCTGGCTGCGCGGCGTTTCCTTCCTCACCGAACCGTCCAAAACCACCCGCTGGATCGCGGTGGGAGTTGGATTCATCAACCAAGCCGCCGATGGAACTGACGCTCGCTGATTTCGTGTTATTCGCGCTACTCGGCTCCTGCGCCGTGGTGGTCGCATTCACGCTAATCTCGCGCACGCTGCACGCGCGATCCGAAGCCCGCTCGCTCGCCCGGCGAGTGATTTGCCGCCTTTGCCTGCACGCCTTCGAGGACGCCGGTCATGTAAAAATCATCAAGTGCCCGCACTGCGGAGCCGCGAACGAAAAGGGTAGAGGTAGGCGACTTGGGTAAGAGTTTTTAACCGCGAATGAACGCGAATTGACGCGAATGAAGAGTTTTTTTGAACCCCAATTCCGAAGTTGGATGGCAAGGTCGGCCATTTTTAACCACTGAAACACTGAGCACCACTGAAGGAACTGATTTTCTTGGGCTAATGGTCAATGCCCTTTTCCGTGCTTCATCTGTATCGTCAGTGATCTCAGTGGTTCTCAGTGCTTCAGTGGTTTTACGGCAGGTATCCACGAATCAACTTCGGAGATCGGGGTTAAAACAACATCCGGATACGCCGTTGCGCCCTGGCTTGATCGCCCCCCGTAGAAACGCCCGTGATGAGACTTGCGCGGGTGGAAACGAGTGCTCAGACTCACCATTCATATGAATGAACGACGCGTCGTCATCACCGGCATTGGGTGTATTTCCCCTCTGGGCAATGATTTGAACACCACATGGGAGGGCCTCAAGGCCGGTCGCAGCGGGATTTCCAGAATCACCCAGCTCGATCCCGATCCCTTCGACTGCAAGATCGCGGGCGAGGTGCGGAATTTCGAGCCAGATGGTTATTTCCGCGTGCCCAAAGACTCGCGCCGATCAGATCGCTACGTACAGTTCGCAGTCGCCGCCTCGAAAATGGCCGTCCATGACTCCGGCATCGACCTCTCCGCCATCGACCCGCGCCGCTACGGTGTCATGGTCGGCAGCGGCATCGGCGGTCTCGCCACGCTGGAAAACGAGCACGGCACCTACATGACCCGCGGCCCGAAGCGCGTCTCGCCCTTCACCATCCCGATGATGATCTCCAACATCGCCAGCGGCATCATCTCGATGGAATTCGGACTCATGGGCCCGAACATGGTCATCGTCACCGCCTGCGCCACCTCCAACCACAACATCGGCGAAGCCTGGCGCATCATCAAATTCGGCGATGCAGATGGCTTCCTCTGCGGCGGTGCGGAAGCCACCATCCTGCCGATGGGCCTCTGCGGCTTCGGCAACATGAAAGCCCTCAGCACCCGAAACGACGAACCCGAGCGCGCCTCCCGCCCCTTTGACAAGAACCGCGATGGTTTCGTCATGGGCGAAGGAGCTGGCGTCGTCATGATCGAGGAACTCGAAGCCGCCAAAAAGCGCGGCGCAAAAATCTACGCCGAGCTCATCGGCTACGGCGTCAGCGCGGATGCCTACCACCTCAGCGCCCCTTCACCCGACGGCAGCGGCCCCGCCTACGCCATCCAGATGGCGCTCAAGCACGGCAAGAAAAACCCAGCCGACGTTCAATACCTCAACGCCCACGCCACCTCCACCGGTCTCGGTGACATCGCGGAAACCAAAGCCATCAAACTGGCCTTCGGCGATCACGCGAAAAACGGCCTGATGGTTTCCTCCACCAAGTCCATGACCGGTCACATGCTCGGAGCCGCCGGCGGCATGGAACTCATCGCCTGCGTCATGGCCATCAAGGACAGCATCGTCCCACCCACCATCAACATCGATGAGCAAGATCCCGAGTGCGATCTCGATGTCGTGCCCAACGTCGCCCGCGAAGCCGAGGTGAAGATCGCCGTCAGCAACAGCTTCGGCTTCGGCGGTCACAACGCTTCGGTGCTCGTCAGCAAGTTCGAGTGAGGATGGACACCCCGCTTCACCGCCACGCCTGCGAGATCGCCTTCGGCGATACCGACGCCAGCGGCTGGATGCACTTCCCTAACATCTTCCGCTACTTCGAGGAAGCCGAGCACGCGTTTTTAAAATCGCGCGGTGTGCTAGTTTTCGATCGTGCGCAAGGCGGATGGCCGCGAGTCAAAGTTTCCTGCGATTACAAACGCCCGCTGCTCACCGGCGATCGCATCGAGGTGCTGCTGAAAATTTCACGCATCGGCGCATCGTCCATCACATGGGACTTCGAGGTTCTAACAATCTCCGGCGAACTCACCGCCTTCGGCAGCGTCACCACCGTGCGCGTGAACCACGAGGGAAAACCGCAGCTCATCAGTGAAGAGGAACGCGCCGCGTTGGGATAGCCACGCTTTCGCAAATCCACTGGATGCTCTAGTGGATTGTCAGATTTCAAATGACGGATGGGGAGGTGGCGAAGCCGCGATGGGGAGCACACGCGCCTCGCGTGTTGTTTTCGACGCCCTCGTCGAAAACCGCGTCGAATGGCCTGAAACGCCTGTCTTCGGCGTGGGCGCCAAAGACAACACGCGAGGGCGCGTGTGCTCCCCAAGATTTCGCGACGCATCCGCCAAACTAGATTTTACTGGATGCTCTAGGCGGGCTGAAGAATCGACGGTGCTTGTTCGAAAACGCCCCTAAATTTGAATCTTAACGATTGATTTTCAATAGAAAGTGATCCAGAAAGATCGCCGCTAGGATCATCGGTCATGCCTCCGTCATCATCCATTTTCCGGCACATCTCCTCCATGGAGCCGCTGCTGCCAAGCTCCGGTCTGGGCGAGCTGGCCGAGCTGAGTGTGGAGATTTTCCGGAAATCCGGTGAACTGACCGCCACCCTGCCATCACCGGTCGTCCGCAGCGGCATCGCGGGCTTGGTGCGGGAAATGAACAGCTACTACTCGAACCTCATCGAAGGCCACAAGACTCTGCCCCGCGACATCGAGCGCGCTTTGCGCGATGAGTTCTCCGAGCGCGAGGAAGACCGCCGCAACCAGCTTCTCAGCGTGGCACACATCCGGGCCGAGACCGTCATGCGCGGGCGGCTTGCCGCGCAGCCTGAAACCGAAGTGTTCCAGCCTGAATTCATCCAATGGCTCCACCGGGAGTTCTATCAGGCGCTGCCGGCGGACGAGTGGTTCACCACTTCGCTATCAGGCCAGCGTCACTCGTTAGAGCCGGGAAAATTCCGTGATCACAACGTGGAGGTCGGTCGTCACACACCTCCGGATCATGCATCCGTCGGCGATTTCATGCGGCGTTTCGGCGACTACTATTCGGACCCCGCCATTCCCGCCACCGACCGGTTGATCGCTCACGCCGCCGCGCACCACCGGCTGGCTTGGATTCATCCCTTTGGTGATGGCAATGGCCGGGTCGCTCGCTTGGTGACGCAAGCCGCCATGATCGGCTGCGGCCTGGATGCGGATGGATTGTGGACTCTCTCACGAGGGCTTGCCCGTTCACGGCCCGCCTATTTCCAGCACTTGCAAGCCGCCGATCAAGGCCGCGGTAATCTGAGCGACGCCGCCCTCTCGCAGTTCTGCCGTTTCATGCTGGAACTCATTCTCGATCAAATCGGCTTCATGACTGGCCTGATCTCGCCCTTCAAGCTGGTGGAGCGCATCGAAAGCTACCTGCGCTTCATCCGCGTCGATCTGGACGCCAAGCTTCGCGAACACCTCGCCCGTCTGCTCAAGGCGCTCTGCCTCGAAGGCGAACTGCCACGCGGCGCGGTTCCGCTCATCCTCGGACTCAAAGGAACCGCCGCGCGGGTCGTCATCCGCCGTGCGCTGGATGAAGGCTTGGTGATCTCGTCGAGTGAAAAAGGCTCCCTACGTTTGGCATTCCCCAATAAAGTGATGGATGCTTGGTTTCCCATGCTGTTCACCGATTTGGCGGTCGAGTCGGCTTGATAGTTGGCGAACTACTGAGTTCGGTTTCGCCTTTCCTGCCGGAGAGAGAGAATGCAAATTTCCTGCGTGTCATCCGCCATGAACCCCACCGGTCGCATCATCATCGTCCCCACGCCGATCGGCAATCTCGGCGACATCACGCTGCGTGCCGTGGAGATTCTGAAAAGCGCGGACCGCATCGCTTGTGAGGACACGCGCCACTCAGGTTCCTTGCTCGCGCACCTCGGCATTTCCGGCAAGCCGCTCGTTTCCTTGCACGAGCACAACGAAGCCCGCCGCGCGCCAGATCTCGTCGCTGCCGCGCGTGCCGGGGAAACCATCGCCGTCATCAGCGATGCGGGCATGCCCGGCATCTCGGACCCTGGCTATCGGCTCATCCAAGCGTGTTTGGAAACGGACACTCCGCTCGAAGTGCTGCCCGGTCCGTCCGCAGTCATCACCGCGCTGATCGGCTCCGGTTTTCCCTGCCATGCCTTCCGTTTCGGCGGCTTCCTCTCCGTGAAGTCCGGCAAGCGCCGCGCTGCCCTCACGGAAGCACTCCAATCCGGCGAAACAGGCATCTTCTTCGAGTCCCCGCACCGCATCGTTTCCACACTGGAGATTTTAGCGGAAATCAATCCCGCCGCGAAAACCTGCGTCGCGCGCGAGCTGACGAAGAAGTTCGAGACCTACCACCGTGGCACTGCCGCCGAAGTGCTCGCGCATTTTCAGGCGCATCCGCCGAAGGGCGAAATCGTGCTGCTGGTGCACACGGATGTTTAGCCGCCGTTTTACTCACGCGGAGCTGCCTGGCTCCCACAAGCGCGAGCGCAGCGCCTCGGCGGCCGCACGCGCTTCGGCTTCCTTCTTGCTCTTTCCCTTGCCAGTGGCGAGCACGAGATTTCTCCATGAAACCTCCGCTTGGAAAACGCGCCGATGATCTGGCCCACTCTCGCCGACGACCCGATAGGATGGTGCCTGCGGGTGGATTGCTTGTAGCAGTTCTTGTAGTTCGCCTTTCGGATTCCGCTCTTCCGGGCTGGTAACCATGTTGCCAATCTCGGACTCGAACAACCTCAGCACCAACTCGCGCGCTGGGTCCGGACCGGAGTCCAGAAACACCGCGCCGATGAGCGCCTCAAAGGCATCCGCCAACGTGGAAAGGCGGCGGCGGCCACCAGTGGCCTCTTCGCCTTTTCCTAACAAAACGTAATCGCCCAGATGGATCGCCATCGCGAATCGGGCCAGCGCCCTACGCGAAACCACGCGCGAACGCAGCTTGGTGAGGCGTCCCTCGGTGAAGTCCGGGAACATCTTGTAGAGTTCCTCCGTCACGATGAGCTGGAGCACGGCATCGCCGAGAAATTCGAGCCGCTGATTGTCGAAGTGCGGCTTCTGCGACTCGTATGCGAGACTCGGATGGGTCAACGCCTCCGCTAACAGCAGGGAGTTGCGAAACTTGTAGTGAATCCGGCTTTCCAGCGGCTGCATCGGTCGTGTGGCTTGATTTGCTCCCTGCCCGCCCGGCCTGAATGCTGGAACCCGATGGGAAAAATGGGGTGATCGACGGGACTCGAACCCGCAACAACCAGAATCACAATCTGGGGCTCTACCATTGAACTACGACCACCATTTGAAACGGCGGGCGCGAGAATGGGTCGAAGCCTGCGGATTTGGAAAGGCAAAAATCTCTATCCGCTCGGAAAAGCCAGGAACCCACGGCGCGGCGATGGTTTTCCGGGCCAGAGCCGACGCATCTGAATTGAATAATTTTCACCGCAAAGCCGCAAAGGCCGCTGAGGGACGCGAAGGCTTCTTAAAATGGAGCCATGAACCCGGATGATCGTCAGCGAAAAGCCGTCATCATCCTGCCTATCTTCTCTGCGCCCCTTTGCGACCTTTGCGGCTTTGCGGTAGATCCAGTGATTTTTTGATGAGTCAGCTTGGGTTTTCCGGGCTTGGCAGAGCGCGGGCACAAGGCATCCTGTCGCCCGCCTGCTGTCATGAATACACTTTACCGTTATCTCGCAATCCTGCTGGCCGCAGTGCTGCTCTGCCACTGCGGCGTCCCGCATCCGCCGCAATGCCGCAGCGTGCCACGATCCTCCAGGATACCCGCCGCCGCACTTCTCGAAGAGGCACGGAAAAACTGGCAGATCCTCGCCAACTCCTCGCGCCAGAGCGATTGGCCGAAAGCGCAAGGCACCTACAACACCGCTGTCGCCAAGTTATTCGACCAGCTCCGCTGCGGTCCTGATGGCTGGGATACTCGCGCCGCCGCGCTCGGCACCCGCATTTCCGCACCGGATGCCAAGCAGGTGGATCTTTCCCAGCTCGATGCCCTTTTCCCCGCCTCGCAGGTGAACTGCAAGGTGGTGCGAAATCATCGCAGCACCGCAGGCGTCGGCGTTCCACTCGTCGGCTGGAAAGCCACCTCGCCCGTCGGCCAGCAGCGCGCCAAGTTCCAGCTCCCTAACGGATTGCCCTACAATATCACCGCCACCCTCGCCTTCGAGAGCAACGGCACTCCCGTCTGGCATTTCGACAAACGCTGGATCAATGAGCAAGTCCGCATCGGAGGAAGCTCCCACACCCTCGCGGCAGACTGGACCGCACCCAATGCATTCTACTGGCAGATGTGCGATCTCGATGACCTCAAAATCCAGAACGTCATCCTGCCAGACCGTTTCATGGAGGAATCCGGCGTCTATTTCGTCACGCCCTATGATCCGAAAAAAATCCCCATCGTTTTCGTTCACGGCCTCGTTTCCAGCCCGGATGCCTTCAAGAACATGATCAACGAACTCGCGCCCGAGCCATGGTTCCGCGAGCGCTATCAGATCTGGCTCTACAACTACCCCACCGGAAATCCGTGGTCCTTCTCCGCCATGAAATTCCGCGAACTCATGCGCGAAGCATGCAACTACGCCCGCAGCAAAGGCGACAGCGCCAACCTCAACCGCATGGTCATCGTCGCCCACTCCATGGGCGGCCTGCTCAGCCGCTCCAGCATCACCGAGCCAGGCACCGTGTTCTATGACTCCACTTACAACAAACCGCCGGACCAGCTCAAAGTATCCGCAGAAACCCGCAAGCTCATCCGCGATACCGCGCTCTATCAGCCGCTGACCGAACCCGAGCGCGTCGTCTTTCTCGCCGTCCCCCACCGTGGCAGCCCGGTGGCAAACATCGGCCCCGCAGTCTGGATCTCCAAACTCATCCGCCTGCCCAAAACACTCACCGTCGAACTGTTAGACTCCACCCTCGAGGCCATGGGCGATCTGGTCCAAGGCGAAGATCCCACACCGCAACTGCCCACCTCCATCACCAGCCTCTCGCCGAACAATAGAGACACCCGCGCTCTCGATAAACTAGCCCTGCCCCGCAAAGTCACCTTCCACTCCGTCATCGGTGATCGGGGAAAAAACAACACCCCGGCCAGCAGCGACGGAGTAGTCCCCTACTGGTCCTCCCACATCACACCCGTAGCCTCCGAAAAAATCGTCCCCTGCAACCACGGCGTCCCCGACAACTCCGAAGCCGCCGAAGAACTCAAACGCATCCTAAAACTGCACCTGCAAAATAAAAACTAAAATTCTGAAAAGCTGAGATGCTGAAATTTCAGGCAGCGCTTCGCGAATCCCTTCCACTCTCATCTTCATTTCAGCTTCTCAGCATTTCAGAATTTCAGCATTTACCCCCACCATGTCTCCCGAACAACAACTCGCCCACCTCACCGCCGGTGCCGCCAAAGTTCTCTCTGAAAAAGAACTGCTCGAAAAACTCCGCCTCGGCAGGCCACTGCGCATCAAGCTCGGCGTCGATCCCACCGCGCCGGACATCCACTTCGGCCACACCGTCGCCTTGGAGAAGCTGCGCCAGTTCCAGTTGTTAGGACATCAAGCCGTACTACTCATCGGTGACTTCACAGCCACCATCGGCGATCCCTCAGGGCGCTCCGCCACCCGCCCGCCGCTCACCCGTGATGAAGTGTTAGTCAACGCCGCCACCTACACCGATCAAGCCTTCAAGATCCTCGATCGCTCAAAAACCGAAATCGTTCACAACGGAGACTGGTTCCGCAAAATGAACTACGAGGAAATCCTCAAGCTCAACTCCCGCGTCACCCTCCAGCAAATGCTCCAGCGTGAAGACTTCCGTAACCGTCTTGATGCTGGCCAGGAAATCCGCCTTCACGAACTCCAATACCCCATCATGCAAGGCTGGGACTCCGTCGAGATCCGCGCCGATGTCGAACTCGGCGGCACCGATCAACTCTTCAACATCCTCGTCGGTCGTGACCTCCAAAAAGAAGAAGGCCAGCCGCAACAAGTCGTCATGGTCCTGCCCTTGCTCGAAGGACTCGATGGCGTCCGTAAAATGTCCAAGTCTTATGGCAACTACATCGGCGTAAGCGATCCGCCGCAGGAAATGTTCGGCAAGCTCATGAGCGTCTCCGACGAACTCATGGACCGCTACTACCTACTCCTGTTAGGCGAAGCGCGCGATCCATCCGGCCACCCGATGGACGCCAAGAAGTCACTCGCCGAGAAACTCACCGCCCGCTACCACGGCGACGAAGCAGGCACCGCCGCCCGCGCCGATTGGGACACCCGTTTCTCCAAAAAAGACCTCGCCTCCGCCGAGCTACCGGAACTTCCCTGCCCCGGAGAAACCACCGTGCTCGCACTCACCGCCCACGCCTTCCAAGCCGCCTTCGGCCTAGAAAAATCCAACAGCGAGCTGCGCAAACAATTCATCACCACCGGCTCCGTCCAGCTCAACGGCGAAAAACTCACCGATCCCAACGCCACAGTCTCACCGCAAGCCGGAGATGTGCTCAAGCTCTCGAAGAAGCACGCGGTGAGGTTCGTTTGAGATAAGGAGGGCGGATATTCTTGTCCGCCTCACTTTGGCCAAACCCGACAGGAAGACTCGCCCCTCGCCGCCCTGCACATCGAGCACATCCGCCCAATCAAGCACAGCGGCAGCGACGAGCAGTGGGAACTCCACGTTGCTGGCGGGATCAAGAATCATGCAGACAAAATCGAATCCCTACAGGTATTGGGATTCATTCCACGCTGCCAGTACATGAAAAAAGGAAACGCATGGCCCAGCAGGGTGCGTTTCCTTTGATCGGGAAAGAACTGGAATCAGGGAGCGTCGCTGACATTCAGGACGGAACCCTTGGTGAAGATAATGTCACCAAGGGGAATCTTCGGGGTGGTTGTGATTTTCACGTTCTTCACTTCCATGGCGCAGACGCCGCCCGCATTGATGCTTCCGACCACGGTGAAATCAAATTTCACTTTGACGGTGCCCTTGCCGGGAACCTTGACGCTCTTGGTTCCTTTGAACTGCTTGTTCATCAAGGTGACTGGCAGGGTGCCACCGGGATTGGAGAAGGTTCCCTTGAGGAACGAGGAGCCGCCGGGGGAAACCAATTCCACCAAAGCGGCGATGTCGGTGCCTTTTGGGACGATTTTCTCGATCACCTTGCCGGACTGGCCGCGGACTTTCCCTTTGAGTTCGTAGGAGTATTGCGTGGCTGGGTTGATGGTCCTAGTTTGGCTGTCGGCGACGAAGCCGGTCTTGTCACCGAAGCGCTTGCTGGTGAGATAGACATCGACTTCGCGCGCTTCCATGAAGCTGGTGGAAGCAAGCAGGACGCCGGCACAGAGGGCCGCGCTTCTGACGATTTTGGAAACACTGAGTATTTTCATGGGGTGGTTTGGTTGTGGTGTGGATTCAGGGTTGGAGTGACATCCCTGAAGTTCAGTGATGCCAGACGATTGAAACTCCAACTAAGGCGGAGAGTCGCGCCAAACCGGGGCCAAGGCAATATCTTTGTCAGGGCGCGCCGCTCTCTTCAGACAAAGGCAAACACGTATCGGGTGAGGATCGTTTTTCCTTGGGCAGAGGTTTTTTCATCCAGAAAACGGATTACCTCTTTCTTATCACCGTCCGAAAGGATGGCTTGATGAAATATTGTTTTGTCCTGAGCGTTGCGGCTCATGCTGCCACCGGCTTTCTTCTGGTTCACATCATAAAGATTGCGACCGGTTTCCTGGAGGCTGGCCCACTCTTTGACTGCGGTTTCCAGATCCACATGCCCCCCGTCCGATGTCTTGATGTCCATGAAGCAGATCAAATCCGTCATGTGCTTGGGTTCTACCGTGAAGTCCTCGTAGTGAAAATGCATTTTCGTGCAATCCCCGAGGGCGCAGAAATGGTTCAGATTCGACGCGTAAATCTCCAGCTTGAGCCACGCCGCATCTTTACCGTTCAACTTGAGCTCGCGCGCGAAGATCTCGAAGGGATTGCGGATCAACAACACGATCTTCCGCCCGCAGGCGAGTTCAGGATCGACTTTCAACCACGCCCCATCGCTTTTGCCGGAGAAGCTGGCCGCATCATGGGTACGCAGGAATACGGTTGGTCTTTCGAGGGATTCATCCACGAGCAGCGGTTTGCCGGGAGTCCTCTGACCCGTGAGCGACTCGATGCAGACGCGCAGAAAATTCAGCCCGCTGCGTTGTGACGATATGACGATGGGCTTCATTGTGTTGGGAAAGAGTTTGGAGATTTGGGCATCACGTTCCGCATGATTTTGTCGTCCTTGGGATAGTGAAATTTTCTTGTGACAGTAATGATTAGGTCCGCCTTGGCAAGGGTTGTTTGGATGGTATCAAAGCGCATGCAGCCGAGCTCTGGGGGAGGCTGCGGCGCGCAAATACGCGGGGTTATTGGAGGTTGACTGGCAGGGGTGAGTCCATAGAGTCCGGCCTTCCGGGATTCGGCTGGTGGGGCATGCGAAAAGCCCTTGTGGCCACCGAATGGAAACTACTCATTCGCTGCGCATCATGCCCATTGAGACTTCTTCCTTCCGCCAAGGCAGCCGCAGTTTTGCGGAGCCGGAAACGGAGGACTCCGGGAGAACGGCTCCGGCTGAAGAGGATGGCGTTTCCAGCCAAAGGCCCGAGGCAAAGCCGGGACAACGGCGGATACTCATCGTCCAGGGTGATTGGGAGGCAGGCATGTCGCGTCTCGCGCTGGATCTCATGGATGCCGGGCATCATGTGGGAAAGGTGATTTTCTGCGCGCCGGACTTGATCTACCGCCTGCGCGGCGTGCCCACCCACACGTTCCGCAAGCCGATCGGCGAATTCGACGAATGGCTGCGCGAGCTGGTCCGCACGGAGGGCTACGACACGTTTTTCCTCTACAATCACTACCGGCCCTACAACCAGATCGCATGGAACATGGCGGCGGAACTCGATCTGGGATGTCATGTCTTCGAACTCGGGCTGATCCGGCCGAACTGTGTGATGGTTTTCAGCCGCAATCAGGTACCGCTGGCGGCGATTCCCAGAACGTGGCAGACGGTGCTGGCCGGTGACTACACGCCGCCGCAGGCAGGCATGCCGCCGCAGTTATGCCAAGTGCGCACGCCGGTGAAGTTGGCACTTTTCTGTGCGAACTTTATTTTCAGCCGCATCACCTCGCCCTTTTTCCCGGACTTCGTGGATCAGCGGGACATGAAGCTGGGAAAACATGTGAAACACGGAGCCATCCATCTATGGCGTTTGTTCGAGCGCAGCAGGGACAGCGAGTATGACCCACTATTCGCAGGCGAGTGGTCGGGATCTTACTACGCCGTTCCTTTGCAGGTACACAGTGACACGCAAATCCTGCGCTGCTCGGATTTCGAGTCCATTGAGGATTTCATCCGGATGGTGGTGGCCTCGTTCATGAAACATGCGCCTGCTGATACGAAGCTCGTTTTCAAGGTGCATCCGATGGATCGCGGCTACAAGGACTACACCGACTTGATGGCCGCGCTCGATCACCACCATGGCGGCGGCAGGATCGTTTATGTGGACCGCGTCCACCTGCCGACGCTGTTAGAGCACTCGCGCGGCGTGGTGAACGTGAACAGCTCCGTCGGCATATCCGGGCTGGTTCATCAGGTGCCGGTCATCGCGCTGGGCATGGCCGTCTATGATCTGCCGGAGTTGACGTTTCACGGCAAGCTAGATGATTTCTGGACCAAGGCGGAAAGCCCGAAAGGCCAACGCGTGCGGCAGTTCATCAACCTGCTGCTGGCCACCAACCAAGGCCGCGGCACGCTTTCCCAGAGATGCTTCGATGTCCCGGGCCGATGCCGCATCCAGTGGCCGGCACCGTTTGAAGAAGAGTATTTCCAAGGCCGTTCCCCAGCAAAGAGAGAGCCCTCCACAGAAGATTCGCGCCATGAATCCTGACGCGATCCCCGGCCACTTCGCCATCCTCGGAGGCGGCGCACTGGGCACCGCGCTCGCGCTCAACCTCTCGAAAAAATCAGACGTTACACTCGTCGTCCGCAGCAGGGCGCAAGCGGATGCCATGCAACAGACCCGCATCAACTCGCGCTATCTGCCGGGCCATGAAATCCCGGCAAAGGTTCGCATCACTCACGGTCTTGAGGACGCGCTGGCGTGCGCGGATCTCGTGCTCATCACCACACCGGTCAGCGCCTTCGGGGAAATGTTAGCTGCCGTCGCCGCCTTGAGGAACGATCTGCCAGTGATCTGGGGCTGCAAGGGCTTCTGCCCTGTATCAGGCGAGCCGCTGTCCCACATCGCCGGGGAAATTCTCGGCGCGGGCGCGTGTTTCGGCGTGCTCTCCGGCCCGAGCTTCGCGGAAGGCCTTGCCGCCAACGATCCCACCGCACTGGTGGTGGCGACCAACTCCGATCACCAGACCACGCTTGCCATCGCCGAGTCACTCTCCAACGAAACGCTCCGCGTCTATGCGAACACGGACCTCATCGGCGTGCAGATCTGCGGCGCGATCAAGAACGTCTATGCCATCGCCGCAGGCATCATCGACGGCTGCGGATGGGGGGAAAACACCCGCGCCGCCATGATGACCCGCGCCGTTTCCGAAGTGCGCCGCTATCTGGAGAAACACCACGCCGAGCCATCGACGCTGATGGGCCTCTCCGGTTTCGGCGACATCCACCTCACCTGCGGCAGCCGCCTTTCGCGCAACTATCAGGTCGGCATGGCGCTCGCCTCCAACACCCCGCTGGCGACGGTGCTGGAGAATCTCGGCCATGTAGCGGAGGGCGTATACTCCGCCCGCCTCATCCAGCAGCGCGCCGCAATGTTAGAAGTGGAAATGCCGATCGTCGCCGCTGTAAACGCCGTGCTCGATGGCCGCATGACGCCCGTCGGCTGCGCTTCCGCCCTGATGTCCCGCGACATCAAGCACGAGGAGCGCGCGTGATAAACCCGGAAGTCCGGCGCGAAATCACTTTCTGCATACGTAAAGATCCCCTGCGGCCGGCGTCACGCCCATCCGTATGATCTCATGCTTCATCATGAAATTTCCTGTCGTAGGGCATTCTATGGTGCCCGGAACTGCTCTACCGGGAGGTTGGAATCCCAGCGAATGCCAGTGCGGACGACTCGTGCGGGATTGCCAGCGACGATGCACGATTCTGGAACATCCTTAGTCACCACGGCAAAGGCTGCCAGCACTGATCCTGACCCCACGGTCACGCCCTTCACGACGAAAACATCCTGCGCCATCCAGACATGGTCGCCGATTTCCACCCCTTTGCCTAGGTTCAATCGCTCGCCGCTGGCGAGGTCGTAAATGGGGTGCATGTCCGAGCTGCGGATCGTCGCCCTAGCGATGAGGCAGTTCTTGCCTAGAGAAACCCTAGTTCCTTCTTCGGTCCGAATGTTGAGGTTGTCGTTGCAACGTGTGTTTTCTCCAATCGAAATAGAGCAGCCGTGATGGGCGAGCAGGGATCCCCTCAGTAACACCCCGGAGAATATCTCGATGGTGGCCCGGTCATGGAGATCGAAGTTCGCTCCGTAGCATTTCACCCCGGGATGGATGATCAACCGCGATTCCTTTCCGAGGAAGCGGATACGGCAGCGTTCGTATTGCTCCGGCCGCCCTATGATTTCGTTGCCGTCGGAGAGAAGTATTTCGTCGAACATATGCTAGTGTATTGCCAGGTGTTTCTAGAGTAATCGATAGGCAGCAAGCTTGGTATTGCAGCTGCTAGGTTTGAGCCGGATGTCAGCTTGACGGAAAATTGATCCACTTCTCGGGGCGTGATTTAAGTAGCCCCAGCCGCGATCGGCTTTCCAACTCGTCAAGGGAGCGATGAATGTCATCGAATGCGATGTTGCTCAATGAATCGACGGTGTGGTCCCACCACCTGATCGTAAGCAACCGCTGAATCGTTGTTTCGTCGAAACGAAACTTCAGGTGCTTTGCTGGAACGCCGCCAACAACCTGATAGGGGAGCACATCCTTGGTGACGATGGCTCTGGCTGCAATCACCGCGCAATCGCCAATCTTCAGGCCGCCCATTATCATCACGTCCGCCCCGATCCAGACATCGGAGCCGATTTCCGTCGCCGGAGGTTCGGTGTTGGGTTTCGTGTCGGATTGGAAAGCTTCATATTCCGGGCACTCGCCCGCCCGCCCGCCCCAGCCTCTCCACTGGAAAGGATGGATGCTCAAATAAGTCAAAGGGTGTTGTCCGTCGCCGATACGGACCCCGGGAGCAACCGCACAATAGCTGCCGATCTGTTTCAGTTTCCGAATCATGCCGCCTCGAAAATACGTGAACGCCCCGACCTTGATGTGCCCCCGAATTTCCATGTCCTTCATGCGGATCGGAGACTCATAGGTGATCCGCGCTCCTTTCTTGATGGAGCAATTTGAGAAGCAATCGGCGGCGAATGGATTGGTTGACATGGCTGGAGTAATGTCGATTGAAATTAATGGGAGACCTTTCTGCGGAACAAAATGCATACCGTCGGTTCCGAAAAATCCGCAGCGGCAAGGATGGATTCAAAACCTGCGGAGGTTAGGGCCTCTTCCAACTGCGCCCGGGTGGCAGCATTCTCGCAGAGTGGTTCCTCGCTGACGCGAGTAGCGATCCAATGGAACTTTTTCAGAAGCTTAGTGGGAGTCTCACGCAAGACCTGGGCTTCGAGACCCTGCAACTCGAGTATGAGTAGGTTTCGCGTGCCATTCAGGGATATGTCTTCACAAACGTCCTGAATGGTGCATGTGGTGACGAATTCCTCCCTTATGATTCGCAGTCCCGTTTTCTCTCTCAGAAGACGTGCCGGACGAAGCAAGAAGTATTCCTCCGTTTCAACAGCGGTCGTGCGGACTGCTTTCACAACGAATGCCTGCTGGGTTCCACGGGTTGCGCAGACAGCAGCGTGTTTGACGATCACGCTGCCATTAGTATTTTCCAACTCCCTAAGCCCGGCCGCCAATACAGGGGATGCTTCGACTAGGGCCACTAGCCCGGCACCCAGACGGCAGTAGTCATCAAATTCCGCACATCTACCCGCCCCTATGTGGACGACTGTGTCGAGGCGATTATCGTGGGATGCCACGGCATGAATGGCATCCTGCATTGAAGAATGATAGCGGTCTCGTAGTTTAATGCCCGCCAGCTTGCGCGAGTTCACATGGCCGAGCATCAAGGGATTTTTCGTATCCTGACAGATTCCGTCCACCAGTGAGCGGGGCGGGGCATCCAGAAGCATTCGGAAGCTATTTTTCAAATCCTTCGCCACTCGGTCACAGTCGAAGTGTTGCCGTGCGAATGCCTGTCCTTGGCTGCCTACCACCGCGCGTTTTGCCTCGTCGAGGCACATCGCGATGGTTTCAGCCCAGACAACCGGATCGTTGTCTTCTGTTAGGAAAGCATTCACCCCGTTTTCAAGCGATTCACCGAAGCCACAGCGGCATGTGAGGACGGGCTTGGCCATGGCCATGGCTTTGACAAGTCGTGAGGGAAGCCTGAAGCGATTGAATGTGTCTGGAACGCCGGGCGAGCAAACAACATCACAAGCTTTGAGCATCTCCATGTAAACGTCGTCTCTGGCCTGCCCGATGTCCGCAAAGGTGATTTCAGGGCGGAGCCTCTCCCGCGCCATGCGAGACACCGGAAGTGAGGAACGTCCTAAAGCGACCACAAGCGCAATCTTACGTCTCGATTCAACGCAAGTCAGATTCAAGGCATCGAGGAAAAGAGCGTATTCGTTTGAGAAGCTGTATAGGCTGCCACCGATGAAGAGGACAATGCTATCCTCTTCAATGCCATGACGGGCGAGAATAACTGCCCGCTCCTCGCGGGAAAGAGGGAGCCGTTCAAAATCCGCCTTGGCCGCCACCGGCGGCACCACGAGCGTAGGCACTTTGTACTCCCGCTCCAGCCTCTCTGCAAACGGATACCAGATCGCCGTATGCAGGGAGGCAAGTCGGTAACATAGAATCCTCATCACTGGCTCCACCCATCTATCGAAGGCGGGATCTAGGAGCACACTCAGGCTGTGCCGCCAATTATTGGTATGGATGAACCGCATGATGTCCTCAATGTAAAGCCTTGGTTCGTCCAGCAGCGTCAGCGCTACGGTGGCCTGCTCACCATGATGGGACCCGAAGACTTGAACTTCATCGTCCTCCGACTGCATGGCCAGTCTAGCATCCGTGAGCATCATGGCCTCAAGGGTGGCGCGCTGTGCGCGCGAGCGGACGCCGTTTTCATAAATGATGTGTGGCGCGAACTCTACGATGGCTTGCCGAACCGTCGCCGCAAGCCGTAAGCCATCGAACTCAAGTGGCAGCCAGAAAACGCCATTTTCTGAGAATGTCTTTTTGTCCTCCGAGAGCACCATCACGCTACAATCTTGGCGGATGAGTGAGCAGGCAAGATGCTGAACATAACGTCCTGTGGCTCCCCAGCGTCCGCTGGGCAGGATGATCAAGATCTGGAGGGTTTGGCCGGTTGTGTCTATCGTGGGCAAGGCGGGGCTTTCATCCGCAACAAGGGTTTCCGATGGCGGAGCTAAATGTCGCACAGCGGCGTTTGCCTCAATCAGGTATTCGATGAGATTCTCAATATCTACGACCCCGCCGTTTGGTGAGAAATACCTAGAATGTTCAATGTAGAACAGATGGAAAACCTCACACAATGATCGTTTCTGCCTACGTCTCGGGATAACCATCCGGTCCGTGGTAAGCCCCCAGCCAGCGTAGAAAGGCATACCGAAACAATGAACCTCCTTTCCCGCCATCAACGCCTCGAATCCCAACTGTGATGTGCAAACAAAGACCTGATCCACCACCACGAACAGGCAGTATGGGTTCACATCGAAATCGATGATGCTGATGTTTTCAGGACATGGATTCGGAACTAGGCGACCGAGATAAGAAGCCTGGCCTCCAGAAATCGCATCCGGGTGAAGTTTAACAAGGATTTCGTGGTCATGCAGAGCGAGTGCCGCCTCCATCATTCGCTCGAAACTGGCCTCTCCTCCCAGGCCTTTGTCGACGGAATTGTCACCAAACCTCTGATCCACTAGGAGGATGCGTTTCCTACCATTTGGTGGGAAACGGTGAGTCAGGTCGATCTGCGGCGCGTGGTTGTATTTGGTGACGCGGTGGCGGGTTATCTTTTCAATGCAATCCAGCGCCCTGGCATGCTGTTTGTCAGTGAGAGAGTATCCGCTGGAATTGAGTTTGGTCTCCAGAAACGACGGTCGTGTGGAATCGAAATAAATCGAGTCGGGGCAGACGATGATCGAATGCTGCGGCGATCCGTTGATCGCTAGGCCGAGGGAACTGATGAAACCGTATTCGATTGCGACAAGTGGTTTGTTGTAAAGCTCTGCCATTTGACGAGCAAGATTATGGGCGAATCCTTCCGTCGCACCCCAAGTGCCGAAAATATCGACTTTTTCGGCCTCATGAGCCTCCCGCAAAGGGGCTACGTGTTCCGCAAAGTCCAGCATGGTTAGAATGTGCCGGTTCGCGTCATTGGGACTGATGGTGATTGGTAGGGATATGGTTCCGCGCCCGAAAGGCTCCACTGTATCCCCGAAAAGGTGCGCGGTGAAGTCAGTGCTGGGCACCTCCGGGTTGGCTGGTAAGGTTCGCACACCTGCTGTGATTCTTGCGAGTGCCGCCTTCAGCCGCCAGTCATCAGGGTATCTGGAAATCCCTTCATCAAGCACTGCTTCTGCGCGGTCGATCAGCCCCTCGCCGCGCAGCACTTCGCTCATGCGGCAGTATGTTGAGACATGATTGGCTTCGGGGAATTTCTCCAGCAGCTCTTCACATTGCGCTATCGAACGCTTGGTAAATCCTTGCGCTCGGGAGATTTTGCAAAGCCTTTCCGCCAGATATAAATCATCTGGATGCAAGGCCATTCCCTTGCGGACCACCGCTTCCGCCCGTTCAAAGTCACCGAGCGAAAAATAGCAGTTTGAGAGATTCTTGTATGCCTTAGATGAGGTTTTGTCTCCTCCGATTTCGATGACACGCTGCCAGCGGGTCAGCTTGAGGCCGAGATCATCCATCGCTTCGGCAACCTGTGCATGCTCCATTGCCAGCCACGAGTCTTGCGGATGAAATCCAACTCCCCGAGAGCTGATCCTATTGGCACCCTCGAGATCGCCCTTCAGCCGTAATTCATGACTCACTTTCCTGTAGGCAGAGGCAGGACAATTCAACTCTGCGGTTCCATTCAGTATGGAGAGCCAGTCTTTCTCGGGCGGATTATCTCGGCTAGTTTTCTTCCGAAACAGACGTCGTCCTGCATTTGCGAGGCGGGAAACAAATTTCTTTTTCGCTTGGGAGTTGTCGTGAGGGCCATGACTGCCGGATTTCATCTGGGGAAACTTGTGATTATAGAGTCGAAACGGCAAGTCTGAAGGCGACTTTCAATACTTGGCATAAGGGACATTTGAAGACGCGCGCGGCATGGATCATGCGCCGCGTTTCTCCTTCCATTCGCGCCACAGGCGGTCGAACGGATAAATGGACTCCAGCAGGCGGTAGTCCTCGTGGAAGTATGCCCGGAGTTTCTCCATTTGCGCGGCGTTGAGGCAGGAAACATCCAGCTTCGGGCCGCCGGTCTGGGCGTGGCGGAAACGCACGGCTTGATTCGCGATGGCGGAGAGATCCGCTTGGGCGTCTGCGATCGACTCGATGCTATAGACCTTCGTGAACAGCCCGAGGTCTTGCACCAGCGGCGTGATCGGGCGCGTGTGGACGTTGATGGCGGGGATGCGCTGGTAGTTCTCCAGTTTTTCGATGAACAGCCCGAGGTCCGGATCGAACACGAACTGGGATGGCTTCAGCTTGAGTCGCTTTTTTTTCTCCGCGACGGCGCGGATCGCCTCTTCGGACAGCTCGCGGTGATGGATGACCCGGTTGGAAAACGCGGAGAGGAAGCGCTTGATCGGATCTCTAACAACCACGAAGCGGAAGGCCGCATCGTCGATGGGCACATGATGGCGGAAGTAGTGGTGGATGTGCGCGACACCGGTGGCGGCGGCGGTGAAGCCGGTGCCGTGCTCAAGCTCGAACATCGCGTGCTTGATCGAAGTATTGGCGACCTTCGGCAGCGGAACGTAGCCGATGGAGTGCTTGGAGCAGAGGATGCCTTGCATGATGGGACGTGGGGTCACGACGACTTCAAGCGGCCGATGAGGCGGCGGTAGGGGCGTTTGAAGTAGTTGAGGAAAAAGGATTTCACGGGGCCGCGCGCGTGGACTTTTGGATTGTCGAACCATGTGACTTTGGTGCCGATGCCGAGGCCGAGGCGGCCGTTGATGTAGGACGTGGCCTGGATGCTACCGAGCGCGGAGCAGCGGCCGAGTGGCAGGCTATGGCCGTTCCAGTTGAGATGCGTGACCATGATGTCCCGGTAGCCATGGGAGTTACGGTGCTTGAACTCGCGGATCAGATCATCTGCCTTGAAGAAGGAATACTTGCGAGTGATGAGCCATGCGATGAATCGCCGCGCGGCTTCGGGCGAGGGTGCTGTGCAATTGCCCGAAGCAACGAGCGCCACGGCATCCGCGAGTGAGTCTGCGCGGTGGCCGGTTTGGTTCACGTTGTAGAAGGCATTGCCGATGGTGACGGTGGGCTTGCCATGGATGAGTGAGAGCAGGCCGACGCCGGAGTTATAGCAAATGGTGAAGTCGCAGGAGTCGATGATCGCGTGGACGTTTTCCTGGTTCTGGCAAACGATGACGTTGGGCGCGCTGCCTGCGAATGCATCGCGGTTGAGCGGGTGGGCCTTCACGACGAAGGTGATGTCTGGATGGCGGCGCGCGGTTTCGCCGATGGCGGCCTCGAAGTCTGCGTAGGGCTGCGTTTCTCTAACAAAACGAGTGACGGCCATGTCATCCGCGAGTTGCAGCGGGATGAAGACGGTGGCTCCTTTGGTTTTGGCGAGCGAGGCATAACTGCGGCGCGTCTCGTCGTAATCACTGAGGGTTTCCAAGGTCCAGTTGCCGCTGCGGATGCGGTCGCAGATTTCATCCGCAGCGGCCAGCGCGGATGAGTCGGGGGAGGGCGGGTTGGCGTCGTAGTTGAGGAAATCCGGATCGTTGTAGGAGACGTCCGGTGCGTAGTAGATCGTGGATGGCAGCGCCCCGCGCTCGACGACGACGGCCTGGATGCCGACGGCTGCCGCGAGCTGATAGAGTTCGAGAAACCGCGCGTGCGATTTCATGTAGGGATTGAAGATCATGAACGCATCCACCTCGCGCGAGGAGATGAGTCGCTCGGCTTTGGTGATCTGTTCGTCGGAATCATCCGGGATGACGATGAGTTGGTAGCCGAGCGCGCGGAAGGGCAGGAAGTAGCCGTAATGCTCGGGATCTTTGCAGACGCAGAGTGCCTTGCGCGGACGCGGCAGATGGTCCACGGAGGCGAGGTTCGCGGGAGTATCCAGATACCTTGCGAGGGAGGAGCGCAGGGTGTCGCGTTTCCAATCATTGCAGTCCCGCCACGGGTCGCCATCGCGGGTGGGATGCCAGAGGTGGAAGGTTTTGAAACCATGGCTCTCGGCACGAAACGAGACGGCCTCACCAAGGCGGCGGAAGCCGAGGTAGGGGCGAGGTTTGAAGAACCAATCGCGTGCCGGGGACTGGCAGTCCATGGCGATGTCTTCGGGAAACTCGACGCTGCGTGTGTGGTGGGCGATGCGAACCATCAACTCGAAGTCTTCGGAGCCATGGCCACGGAAGTTGGCATCGTAGCCGCCAGCGATGGTGAAGAAGTCGCGCGTGCAAAGAAAATTGTTAGAATACGGGGCGATGAACTCGACGATGTCGCCTTGCGGTCTTTCCGCCGCGAGTGCGCCGAGCTGGGCGAGATGGCGGGCGCGGTCCTGCGGCGCGATGGTGTCGAATCCGGCGCTGTGTTTTTCCGTGAGGTGATAGGCGGGCAGGTTGAGCACGATGTCCCGGATGATGGCGAAGTCATGCTCGGTGGCGTGACGTGCGAGTTCCTCGAAATGGGCGGGACCGCTGACGAAGTCGATGTCCGTGAAATACAACAAGTCGGTGGTGGCCTTTAGCGCACCTTCGTTGCGGGCGATGCTGAGAGAGAAGACGCCGCTATCGTCCACGCGGTGATAGTCCAATCCCTGGCGTTCGCAGTGACTGCGGATGAGCGCGGAGAATTCCGGCTTTGATCCGAAATCGACGATCTGGAATCGCGGCGCGGGCTGATAGAGAACGCCGAGCATGGCAAGGCGCTCCAGCACCCACGGATTACCCTCGTGGGCGCGGATGCAGATGATGGCGGTGATTTCCTGGCTGCGATAGACGCGCGGCGGATTGAGCGCCCAGGTCGCGAAGTTGCCGGAGTGTTGTTGATGCGGAAACATCGGGGTCTTCGGGAGATGTGTCATCCCCGCATCAGGGCGCGCGTTCCAGCACGGAACTGGTGAGGGCGCGCAGGATGAGGAAGACCAGGAAGCCCAGGAAGATGAGGGTGGCGGTGGCGTAGGGGCGCTGCGGGATAGCGACGTCCTCGGGCAGGTATGGCTGCTGGATGACGGAGAAGAAACGCGAGCGGGCGATGATGTCCACGCGGTTTTTCTCGATGAGTGTCTCGGCTCCGGTGCGCAGCTTGATCGCGAATTCGAGTCTCATTTCGAGTTGCTTGAATTGGAGTAGGATCTGGTTGAGGCGGTCCTGTTCAGGGCCGGAGAGTTTGGCGGTTTCTGCAGCGACGAGTTCGCTGACGGAGCGCAAGCGGCTGCGCAGGGTGTTGACGCGCGGCGAGTCCGGTGAATCCCGGCTCAGTGAGTCCAGCTCGGCGGTCATTTTGAGTTGCTCCATGTGCAGCTCGTGAACGGCTTTGAGTTTGCCCGTGATGACGTCGTCCGGACTGATGATGTTGTGTTTGTTCTGGAGGGTGAGCAGCTGGGCATTGACGTCCTCAACGTGTTTGGCCGCGCGGTCGAGTTCGCTGTTGACGAAGGCGAGGCGTTGGCGGGCGACGTCTTGGTTGAGTTTGTTGATGAAGTCCTCGGTGCGCTTGAGTAGCCAGATGGCGATGCGCTTGGAGAGTTCGGGTTCAAAGGTCTCGACGCTGATCTGGGTGAGGCCGGTCTCGCGGTCGAAGTGGGCGTTGATGCGGTTGCGGTAGTATCGTAGGCGTTCCTCCAGTGGAGCCTTAGGATCGAGGGTGAAGAAGTAGTCGAGCTTCGGGGCGCTGAAGTGTTTCACCAATGAGAATTCGCGCTCC
Source organism: Akkermansiaceae bacterium (assembly GCA_031372635.1). Classification (GTDB taxonomy): domain Bacteria; phylum Verrucomicrobiota; class Verrucomicrobiia; order Verrucomicrobiales; family Akkermansiaceae; genus Luteolibacter. The sequence continues at coordinate 24,581 of JANMLQ010000245.1, forward strand.
ATGTCCACCAGCAGGTCCACGGAGTTGACGAAGCCGATGGCCACCTGGGAATCCGCGGAGCTTGAGTCGGCGATGCCGGGAATGACGAGCTGGGCGAGGCCGTTCTCGCCGCCGCCGGAATCTTGACGGGAGATTTTGAAAGTGGCCGATGAGACGTAGCGATCCGCCATCACCGTCCACATGTAGGCGATGCTCAGGAGCAGGCAAAGGAAGTAGAGGAAGGTGAGGAACCGCAGGACCATCTGGGAGGCTCCGGCCTTTTTGCGGGTGTGAATGTAGGTGGCGGTCATGGTGTCTGGCTGATGTTCTGGTCCGGAGGCGGCGGGTCGGTTTCTCCGCTGCGATTTTGTTTCTTGAGTTGCTTAATGACGTGGCGGGTTTTTTTGGTGTTGAGACCCTTCATCGCGCCGTCCTTGCCGACCTTGTGGCGGTGCTCGCGGGCGTATTCGGCATAGACGGCGATGCCCTCCTCGATGTCCTGATAGAAAGTGGCGTGCCCGTCCCTGAGGAACAGGGCGGACTGGCAGGACTCGCGCAGCGTGTTGACGCTGTGGGACACGAAGATCAGCGAGGAGTTCTTGCGGATCTGTGCGAAGGCGTTGACCGCCTTCTTCTTGAAATTCGTGTCACCCACGGAGGTCAGCTCGTCGATGAGATAGACATCGAACTTGAAGGACATCGAGAGTCCGAAGCCGAGGCGGGCGCGCATGCCGGACGAGTAGGTGTTGACGGGCATATCGAAGTATTCGCCGATCTCTGCAAACTCGCTGACTTGGCGGATGACTTGGCGGGACTCGGAGCGGCTGAGGCCGTTGATCTGGCAAACGAAGAGCACGTTTTGGCGGCCTGTGAGAGAACCTTGGAAGCCGGAGGAAAGTCCGAGCGGCCAGGAAATCTCGGCATCGGTTAGGATCGTGCCGCTGTTGGCCGGCTCCGCGCCGCCGATGAGGCGCAGGAAGGTGGATTTGCCCGCGCCGTTGGAGCCGATGACGGCCACGTTGGTATCGCTCGGGATGGTGACCGAGACATCGTTGAGGATGTAGCGCACCCCGTTACGGACGGGGTAAAACTTGGTGACGTTTCTCAGCTCAATCATGGCGCGGCGTAGTCAGCGGGTGCTGAGGAAATGACGGTTGAGATGAAAAAGGCAGAGGCCGATGGAGGTGACGATGATGGCAAAGATGGTGGGATAGAGCAGATTGGCGCCTTCGGCATGGTAGAAGGGGAAGAGAGCTTTGCGGCTGAGTTCGATGGTGTGGACAAGCGGGTTCCACAGCAGAATGTCCTTGGCGTGGGTGGGCATCGCGGAGATCGGAAAGAGCACCGCGGAAACGAAGAGCAGCGGGCGTTGCAGCACGGGCACGACTTTCTCGAAGTCGCTGAAGTGCGCGGCGAGCACGCCGAAAATGAGGCCGAAGCCGCAGCCGGTGAACCAGATGATGAGGTAGCAGGCAGCGAGGATGTTGAGGTATCGGAACGAGAAATCCGCTCCGATCCAGAGGCCGATGATGCAGAAGACAGCGAAGGACAGGAAAGTGGTCAGGAACTCGAAGATGAAGCGGGCGAGGAAGGGATCGAGCGGGCGGACGGTGGGATAGACGAGCAGCCCCTGGTTTGCCTCGATGGCGTTCATGCCGCTGTTCATCGGAGCGGTGAACAGCTTGAGCATGAGCATGCCATTGAGTACGAAGTAGGCGTAGGGGATTTCCGGCACGGTGCGGCCGGCGATCGAGCCGATGATCAGGCCAACGACGATGACGCCGATGAGCGGCTCCGCGAGCATCCAGAACAGGCCGAGGCGGTATTGGCCGAAGCGGGTGGCGACTTCGCGGTTGAGTAGGGCGACGATCACCAGGATCTGCCTCACCCAGGGAGAGCGGCTCGGGATGGGGATGGGCTCGCGCATGAGGTTCAGCGGAGAGATTTCGCAAGCGAGTATGCCGCGACGGTGGAGTGCATCAGCCGGGCCTTGTCGCGCGGCACCTGATAGGCGATGAGCAGGTCGTGGAAAAGCTGGTCCGCTTGGGCGCGGGATACGCCGGGCTGGGTGAAGAGCCAGTCATGAAAGACGGCGGCCCAAGTTTCCGGATGGCCGATGCCGTCGCCGAGGGATTTCTTGATCGCGGCGGGGGCGGTGATGCCGTTGGATTTGAAGCCTTTTTGGACCTGCCAGAGTTTGCCGTTGAGTTTGACGGTCCATGGTTGTTTCACCCGGTAGTGGCCGTTGTTCAGGCGGACGAGCACGGGTGTGTCGGGCCTCGGCCTGGCGGCGGTCTGGATGTGGGTGGTGCGCGCGGGGAGACCGTAATGTGGCGCAGGCATGATGCACCCGGCCAGCAGGATGGCAAGGGCCGGAAGACAGAGGAGCGGGCGCATATTCGGGGTCTTGCGGCTCAGTTGTTGTAGAAGCGGGCGGATGAGTTCGCCGCCTGCGACACGGAGGTCGGCAGCAACTGGCTGATGAGCCTGTTCCAGCGGACGAGCGGGGCTTCGGTCACATAAACGATGTCCTCGCCCTTGACGGGAAAACGCTGGATGAGCGGGATGATGGCCGGGTCTTTCATGTTGAAAGTATAGACCTGATCCGGGCTGCCCTTGCGGAAAATGAAAACCCCGGATGGATCGGAGCGGCGCTCGTCGAGACCGGTCGCAGCTCCCAATGCGTCCGCCAGCGTGGGAGACGGTGAGGGGAATGGTACTGTGATCGGGCGGTTGATGGCTCCCATGACGTGGAAGCGGTGGGACATGTCCTCGGTGATACTGAGCAGATCCCCCTCCTCCACCGGGAAGGGGTTTTTACGGAAACCGGCCGAGTCGAACAGGTAGTCCGTGTTGCCGCGGCGATAGGTGTATCTGTAGAGGTGTTCGGCCTCGGTGGGGCCGCCGGAAGCGGCGAGTAGGTCCACCGAGCTGATGCCCTTGCGGATCAGCGGCACGGGTCCGGCTTTCTTGACCTCGCCGATGACATTGGCGGTGCGGTCGTAACGGGCGGATCGGATCACTGAGACGCGGGCGGTGTTGGAGATCGAGTGAGAGCGGTCTTCAAGCTCCTTGGAAACATCGGTCAGTAGGCGCCCGAGCACGTTCACCTCGCCGATGTAGGGGACGTTCACCTGCCCGTTTTCAGGGATTTCCAGCGGCCCGAACTTGAAGGGATCTCCCTTGGTGAAGAAGGGACTCTGCTCGCTCATGTCGGTGATGACGAAGTGCAGCGTGTCCCGAGCGATGATCTTTTCCGAGTAGCCGTCGCCCTTGTTGGCTGGCGGAATGGCCGCCTTGCCTAAGCTATCCTCCAACACAGGGATGTCCGCACGGGATTTGACCTCCACAAGTTGGAACGACTCGGAGCCGTCCTTGATCGTATTCTTGAGCGGGCCGGTTTCCGAAACCAGATTGCAGGAGGCGAGGGGGAGGATGCAGGAAACAGTCAGCACGCGCAGATGGGACCAAGGGATACTCATAAGATTCAGTTGACTGCGATGCGGTGGCTTGGGACCGGGTTCCGGGGATATTCCGGCGGCGTGATCGGTGAGTGGCGGGTTAAGGTTTGGGCGTATGCCTGTCAAGCACCTATGAGTGGAGGAGAGGGCGGGAAAACATCGTGGCACAGGGATTCGCACGTCATTGATCCGTCATCCGGCGATGCCGGGATTGACAAGATTTCGCATGGCGGAAAGTCTCGACCAAATGGCCGCGCACAGCAGGATTCAGATCGGGTGGCCCTACCGGAAACTGGCAAGCCACCCCCTGCTGGAGCGCGTGGTCAGCCAACTCCTGCCAGACGGGCGGGACGTGCATGCCGGCTGGGGCATGCGGCCCAGCGGCGTGGCTGCGGCAAAGGCTGCGGCGGCGGATGGCAGGCCGCTTTTACTGCTGGAGGATTCGTTTGTCCGCTCGCTGCGCACTGGCAATGGCCCAGTTTATGGCGTGCTCGCGGACTCCCAAGGCATCCACTACGATGCCAAGGGCGGCTCGGATTTACTCGCCGCCCTCGATTCCGGCGGACCAGTCGGCTGGATGCGCGCGAATCTTCACGCCAACGAGGACTCCGCCGTGCTGATGGAGCGTTTCCGGCAGAGCGGCGTCTCGAAATACAACTGGTTCCCCGGCGAATTCTCCGATCCTCCGCCTGCGGAAAAACCCGGCATCCTCGTCGTCGATCAAACCCGTGGCGACATGGCGATCCGCCGGGGCGGCCTAGCGGATGGCGATTTTGATCGCATGCTGCGCGCCGCGTTTGACGAATGTGAAGGCGCGCCAGTCTATCTGCGGGCGCACCCGGACCACCTCTACCGCGCGAAGAAATCCTGCTTTTCCAGCGATCTACTCAAGGACTCGCGCCTCCGCCTCTTGTCGCCGGACCTCTCGCCCGCCCAGTGTTTTTCCTTCTGCCACACCGTGATGATCGGTAGCTCGCTGATGGGCATGGAGGCGCTGATCCATGGCTGCCGGGTGGTCACTTATGGCACGCCGTTTTTCGCGGGCCGTGGCCTCACCGAAGATCGCGGAAACGAAGCCATCACCCGGCGGCCAGTCACTCTCACTGCGCTGTTCGAGGCCGCCTACCTCCGCTACTGCCACTACTTCGATCCCGATAGCGGCGAGCCTTGCGGTCTGGGCGAGATACTCGATCACATCTTACTCCAAAAGGAAATGTTCCGTCGCAATCGCGGCCTCACCCTCAGCGTCGGATTCACGCCATGGCAGAAACAAATCGTCCCCTTCTACCTGCGCAGCCCCGCCGGTGAACTCCAGCAACTCTCCTCGCTAACAGAAGCCGCATCTTCCACCGCAGATCGCATCCTCGTCTGGGGTCGCCGCCCGGAAATCCCCACCACGCTCCAAAGCCGGAGCGCTCGGGTGGAGGACGGGTTTCTCCGCTCCAGAGGACTCGGTGCTGCCTTCAACTTCCCCTACTCATGGGTCGTCGATCACAGCGGCATCTACTTCGACTCCGCCGCTCCCTCGGACTTGGAAAACCTCCTCAACGCCGGGTTTTCACCATCCGATCTCGATCAAGCCGCCGCCCTCATCCACATCCTGCGCGAGAAACGCCTCACCAAATACAACCTCGCCGCCAGCCCCGTCCGACTCGATCCCGCCATCGTCTCTAACCGCAAGATCATCCTCGTTCCCGGCCAAGTGGAGGCCGATGCCTCGATCGCCTTCGGCAGCCCCGAAATCAAAACCAACCTCGCCCTACTCCGCCGCGTCCGCGAACTCGAACCCGATGCCTATCTCATCTTCAAAGCCCACCCGGACCTCGTCGCCGGCGCACGCCATGGCCGCATCCTGCCCGAGGGCTTCGCCGAAGCCTGTGACCTCGCTGTCACCGATGGCAACGTGCTCGACTGGCTGGAGTTATGCCACGAAGTCCACACCATGACTTCCACCGTCGGATTCGAGGCGCTCATCCGTGAAGTGCCCGTGGTGACTTACGGGCTGCCGTTTTACGCAGGCTGGGGCCTCACCACCGATCGCCTCGAATGCCCACGCCGAAAACGAAAGCTCAGTTTGAATGAACTCGTCTGCGGCGCACTCATCCGCTACCCCCGCTACCTCAATCCTGAAACCGGCGAGTTCACCACCGCGCTCAAAGTCGCCCGTCTGCTCACCTCCGATGCCACCGCCGCAGACAAACGCGCGTGGCACCTGAAAGCCGTCTCAAGTTTGAAAAAACTCTGGGTCGGACTCGCCCGCTAACAACAGAATTTGAACCACGGATGAACACGGATAAACACGGACTTAATAAAGTGCTCAGAAACCAGAGAATCACATCCATAATCCGCGTTCATCCGCGTCCATCCGTGGTTCTCTCTTCCTCTTCAGTCTAACCGACCCGCCGCATGCCTCATCCTACCGTTACGGAAAACCCCAAGCCGCTTCACATCGAAGTAGTCACGGACACCTACGTGCCGGACATCAATGGCGTCGCGTTTTCGTTAGGTCGCCTCTGCAACGGCCTGCGCGAGTTAGGCCATCGCGTGGAAATCATCCGCTCTGGCAAAGCAGGCGAGCACGAGACCGCCGTGCCGTCCTGGCCGCTGCCCGGATACTGGGAAATCAAAGTCGGCCAGCCGATGCCCGGATTTTTCCGCCGCCGTTGGACCAAACAACGCCCGGATCTCATCTATGTCGCCATCGAGACACCGCTTGGATTTTCCGCCGCCTCCGCCGCGCTCAAGCTCGGCATCCCCGTCATCGGCGGCTTCCACACGAACTTCCGCGAATACCTCCGCAAGTATGGCATGCAATGGTTCAGCGAAAAGGTCTGGCTCTATCAGAAATGGTTTCACGAACGCCTCGCCCTCACACTCGTGCCCTCGCCCGATGCCCAACAGAAACTCGTCACCGCCGGTTTCTCCAAAGTCAGCGTGCTCGGCAGAGGCGTGGACACCGCGCTCTTCCATCCCGCCAAACGCAGCACCACCCTTCGTTCCAAATGGGGCGCGCCTGGTGATGCACCCGTCGCCATCGTCGTAGGCCGTGTCTCTGCGGAGAAAAACATCGACCTCGCACTCCGCGCCTTCCAGCGCATGCGCGCCAAGCGCGATGATCTCGTCTGCGTCGTCGTCGGCGATGGTCCCATCCGATCGCGCTTAGAGCGCGGCCATCCCGGCGTGCATTTCGCAGGTTATCAAACCGGAGATGATCTCGCCAAGTGTTATGCCTCCGCCGACATCCTGCTTTTCCCCAGCGAGACAGAGACTTTTGGAAACGTGTTGTTAGAAGGCATGGCATCCGGACTCGCCACCCTCGCCTTCGACTACGCCGCCGCCGCATGGCACGGCGAACACGGCATCAACTGCCTCAAAGTGCCGAAGTCCAACGAACACGCCTTCCTCGAAGCCTCCACTAAACTACTCGACGCCACCCTGCGCCACCGCCTCGGCCGCGAAGCCCGCCGCACCGCCGAACACCACGGCTGGCCCGCTGTCGTCATAGAAATGGAGCACATCTTCCGCGAAGTGAGCACGCCCTAACCTTGGACTGCGCGCAGCCTGCTGCCGCTTTCCCGCAGCCAGCCTGCTGGCAAGGATTTCGCATGGGATCGTTCCCATCTCACTCTTCGTCCCAACGGGACGGCTCATACCAGCCTGGCACAAAGTGCCGGGTTTCATGCACGCAAAGGAACCGCGTCCTGTAGGGACGCTTCATCCTCGCTGCGTTTTGTTGGAACACCA
>JANMLQ010000278.1:0-8134 GCA_031372635.1 Akkermansiaceae bacterium
TCTCATCATGAAACCCACTATCCTGCTTGTTCTCGCGGCCTGCATCCTCAACGCGCACGGAGCCACCCGCGAGTCGTTCGATGCCTCCTGGAAATTCGCGCGCTACGGCACCATGCCGGACGGCTCAAAACTCGCCGAGCCCACTGCGGACGCGTCACCCGCTGCGACCGCTTTTGATGATTCCAATTGGCGCACGATCAACCTGCCGCACGATTGGGGTATCGAAGGCCCCTTCCGCGCCGATCTCCCGAACCGAACAGGCAAGCTGCCGTGGGCCGGCATCGGCTGGTACCGCCGGACGCTCGATCTAACCGAAGCCGACAAAGGCAAGGCGCTCTACCTCGATTTCGATGGAGCGATGTCCCAGCCGAAGGTCTTCGTCAACGGCAAGCTCGCTGGCGAGTGGGCCTACGGCTACAACTCCTTCCGCATCGACATCACGCCGTTCGTGAAATTCGACGCGCCCAACAGCATCGCCGTGCGCTTGGAGAACCTTCCCGAATCCACCCGCTGGTATCCGGGCAGCGGAATCTACCGCCACGTCTGGCTGGTAAAGGCGAATCCGATCCACATCGCCTACAACGGCATTTTCGCGCATTCGCAAAACGTCACGCCGCGCTCAGCGGATCTCGTAGTAAGCGTGGAACTCGCGCCCGGCGGCAGTTCCGGCCCGCCACTTGAAGTGATTTACGAAATCCTCGATCATCAGGGCAAACGCGTCCAACAAACCCGCGGCCCTGCGGATTTCAAAGACGTCCGACTCAAGCTCAAATCCCCCACTCTCTGGAGCACGGAAAAACCTTACCTCTACACGCTGCGCACCACACTCGTCCGTGGCGAGGAGAAGCTCGATAGCGAGGACACCACCATCGGCATCCGCACTGCGGAGTGGAAAGCCGACGGCTTCTATCTGAACGGCAGCCGCGTCCAAATCAAAGGCGTCTGCAATCACCACGACCTCGGCGCACTCGGTGGTGCCTTCAATACTCGTGCCGCAGAGCGTCAGGTCGAACTGCTCAAGGAAATGGGCTGCAACTCCATCCGCACCTCGCACAATCCGCCCGCGCCGCAGTTGTTAGACCTCTGCGACCGCATGGGCATCCTCGTTCTCGACGAGTTGTTCGATGCCTGGAAACTCCCCAAAAAGGAAGAGGACTACAGCCTCCACTTCGACCAATGGCACGAGCGTGATGTAGCAAACTTCATCCGCCGCGACCGCAACCACGCCTGCGTCATCGCATGGAGCACCGGCAACGAAATCCCGGAGCAGATGAAGCCAGACCACCTCTGGGTTTCCGAAAAACTCACCAAGCTCTTCCGCAGTCATGATCCCTCGCGCCAGATCACGCTTGGCATCAACCACCTCCGCAGCGCGCTCACACCCTTCGCGGATACCGTGGACATCACCGGCCTCAATTACCCCGTGAAGGATACAGGCATCATCGCAAAGATCCGCGCGCGGAAGCCCGACGTGCCGGTTCTCACCGCCGAGAGCGCCTCCTGCGTGAGCAGCCGCGGCTGTTATTTCTTCCCCGTAAAATGGGAAAAAGGCGCGGGTTTCCGCGGCTTTCATGCGAGCGCCTACGAACTCTATGCACCCAGCTGGGCCAACCGCCCCGATCTCGATTTCGAGCTGCTAGAAAAAAATCCCTTCATGGCCGGCGAATACGTCTGGACCGGCTTCGACTACCTCGGCGAGCCCACACCTTTCAACCCAGACAAATCCAACGAACTCAACTTCGACAACGAGGCCGAAAAGAAAACCGCGATGGCCCTCTTCGAGAAACTCGGCGGCAGTTCGCCATCCCGCTCATCCTACTTCGGCATCCTCGACCTCGCAGGTTTTCCGAAGGACCGCTACCACCTCTATCAGTCTCACTGGCGGCCCGACTTTCCGATGGCCCACATCCTGCCACACTGGAACTGGCCAGAGCGCGTCGATCAGGTCACACCCGTCCACGTCTTCACCTCCGGCGATGAAGCAGAGCTTTTCCTCAACGGCAAATCACTCGGACGAAAGAAGAAGCAGAAATTCCAATACCGCATCGTTTGGGAAGACGTCGTCTATCAGCCCGGCTCGCTCACCGTGAAGACATGGAAAAACGGCAAGTCATGGGCGCAAGGCGAACGCTCCACCACCAACATCGCTTCCAAACTACTCGTCACCGCAGACCGCCCACAGATCAAGGCCGACGGCAAAGATCTCAGCTACATCACCATCACCATCGCCGATGACAAGGAGCGCCTCGTCCCACAATCGATGAACCGTCTCCACTTCAAGGTAGATGGAAACGCCGAGATCGCCGGCATCTGCAACGGCGATCCCACCAGCCTCGAATCCATGCAAGGCAACAATCTCCCCGCCTTCAACGGCCTCTGCCAAGTCATCCTGCGCGGCAAACCCGGCGCACCCGGCCCCGCCACACTCACCGTCACTTCGGATGGTCTGCCGAGCAGTGAGTTGAAGATCGTGACGAAGTAAAACCAAAGCTGCACCGGGCGAGCACGCGTCAATGGATTCTCAATAAGGCCAGACCCGACTAACAGGCATTGTGAGTCGATCGAGTTCCACCGCGCGGAGGTAATGTTCACGCGCTTGCTCGCCATCGCGGAGGACGTTTCAGATCCCGATGCCGAGATTGCGGAACACGGTGGCGAACGATGCACCATCCTTCACCGCACGCCGCCAACACGCGATGGCTTCGTCATGGCGCTTGCGATCATAGAAGTAATTCCCGAGCCCGTAAGCCGCCAAAGAAATCGAACATCGTCTGGCAAACCATGTAACTCGTCGGCACGGGGATGTTGCGATACCAGCTCAGATCACTCGCGCCGGGACGATTCTGATAGTCCACGCCGTAATACGGATTGTTGGCTTCCGGAAACGACGACGAGGCGCGCACCGCGTGGTCCGCCACGTAGTCCATAGCCGCACGCGTCGCGGAGAAAACCGGCTGCTGAAAACGCTGGCTCGGATGCGTGAAGACCTGCGGCGGCCATGGACGCTGCTAGAGCTGGCTGCCGAAGAGCATGTCAGCGTGCCGCATTTCACGGAACTCCGCCTGCGACTTCAACGCGCGATGGACCTGCTACAACAGGGAAACCACAACGTCGCCGAAGCCGCCGCAGCCGTCGGCTACGAGGATCCATTTTATTTCTCAAGGCTGTTCCGCAAGCACATGGGCATCCCGCCGTCTGCATGCAGGCAGGGGCCGTGACGATTCAGATTTTCCACGGCTGGCGCGCCTTGTAGCTGAGCATGGCGGTGGCTTCTGGGTCGCCGATGATTTGCTGTTTCACGGCATCCCACTTGAGCTTGCGACCGGTGACGGACGCGATGTAGCCGAGGTGGCCGGGGGTTTGCGAACGATGGGCGATTTCCACCGGTGTGAGCGTGCGCTTGCGGGACTTGATCGAGTCGATGAACTCGCGGAAGTGGCCCGGGCTGCGATAGAGTTGAACTTCAAGATCACCCGCCTTGTCACGCTTCTGGATTTCGCGAATCCACTCGACGTTGGAGGCAGTGAATTTTCCGCGATCCACGCAGACCCAGCCGTTAGGGCCGATCCACTTCGCGCCGCCTTCGATGTCGCCGTGGCCGCCTGCGATGACGACGTCGATGTCGTTCGGATACTTGCACTCGACGCGGTATTTGGTGGCGGTGTTCCAGACCGCGTCCTTCGCGGGAAACTCGGCAGTGGCGGAAACTTCCATCGGGCCGATCGCGTCATCCGGGCCGCAGCCGAACTTGGGATTGGCGAGACCCCAGTGGGCGATGTCGCAGTGGTGGCCGATCCAGTCCATGAGCTGGCCGCCGCCGGTGTTGTAGTTCCAGCGCCAGTTCTTGTGAAAGCGGCAGGGATTGAAGGGCATCATGGCGACCGGACCGGTCCACATTTCATAATCCACTCCGGCAGGAACTGGGCTGTTAGGTTTATCGTTGCCGGTACCACCGAAATCCACGTGACCGGAGGGCAGGCCGACTTCCACGCGCGTGACCTTGCCGAGATAGCCGTTTTGCACGAGTTCGGCAGCCCAGCGGAAGCTCGCCACGCTGCGCTGCCACGAGCCCGTCTGCCAGATGCGTTTGTTTTTACGGACCGCATCCACCATCGCGATGCCTTCTGATAGAGTGTGGGAAAGCGGCTTCTCGCAGAAGATGTCCTTGCCTGCATTCGCGGCGGCGATGGCCGGGATGGAGTGCCAGTGATCGGGTGTGGAAATGCTGACCGCATCGATGTCCTTACGCGCGATCAGTTCGCGGAAATCCTTGTAGCCCTTGCAGTCCTTATTGCCGTATTTCGCGTTCACCTTGTCCACCGCAGCCATGAGATGGGCCTCATCCACATCGCAGATGGCGAGCACGCGGCAATCGTCCAGTGCGAGCAGTGAGTCAAGATTACCGCCGCCCTGCCAACCGACGCCGATGCAGCCGACGGTGATCTTGTTGGACGGTGCATCCGCGCCGAAAAGGCGGCCCGGAAGGATCATCGGTGCCACTGAAGTAGCGGCTAGGAGTTTTAAAACGCTGCGGCGATGGGTAGTGGATGAATTCATGGTTGAGGTCGTTTTTTGTAGGAACGCCATGCTTTACGCAATCCTGAATACCATCTTGCGCGGCACCTCCGTTTTTTCAGAAAACACCCCTATCAAACCACTCGTCGCCATTTTCATGATGCTCATCGCGACCTTGTCCGCATTTTCAGCGGTTCATCCGAACATCCTCTGGCTCGTATGTGAGGACGCGGGCGTCAATTGGATCGGCTGCTATGGAAACACCGAGGCCCGCACGCCCAACATCGACGCGTTTGCGAAGCAGGGTTTCCGCTACACCCAGGCCTATGCCAGCGCTCCGGTCTGCGCCACCCAACGCGGCACATGGATCACTGGCATCAATTCGCTCTCGATGGGCACACATCCCATGCGCAGCCGTTGAGGATGTGCGAGTTCCTCCGCGAGTCCCACGGAACAGGCAAAAGCAGCGGCGAGAAATCCACCGGGCAAAGACCGCAGGCGAACTGAACCCGCACGCTGAATTCGGACCACGAATTTCAGGGATAATACTCAAGCCCACCTTTGGAAAACGGTGCCTTTGACCACGGTTTTCCCTATCCGTTGAAACATGGCCGCTTTTGGGAGCACTTGGCCGGGATCGAGGCATCAATTGGATTTAGTCATGCTGATTTTCAGGCATTCTTTGGTTTCCCTGCGGGCGCTCGCCCGGGCAGGCATCCAATCCCGTAGTTCCATCCGTCCGTGCCGATCACCGAAACCAAATCCAGTGTGAACACCGGAGCAAAATCCGCCAAGAGGCTATTGGCTGAGGAAGAGGCGCGGCGCGTAGTCGAGGAGGCGCAGGCCACCGCAGAGGCGAGATCCGCAGCCAGGGCGCGGGCGCGGGTGGAGAACGAGATGCTGGCCGCAGCGGCAGCCGCTGCCGCCAGGGCCAGAGCCGAGGCCATCGCCGCCGAAGAGGCCAGGATCAACGCAGCCTGCAAGGACGAGTGGTTTTACATCCAGAATGGCGAACAGTTCGGCCCGACGAAAATCGAAGAACTCAAGGCCAAGATCGCCGATCTGACACTCGATCCTCCCGTGAAGTCCGTATGGACCGAGGGCATGGACGATTGGAAGCCGGTCTATGAAGTCCGGAAATTGTGCGAAATCCCGGATTCCAGCGTAATTCCGCCACAAGCCGCGCCACTCAAGGCAGATCCGGACGAGTCCGATGCCATCGACGCCGAACAGAACGCCGCGAGTGCAAAAGCCGCCGAAGCCCGCGCTGCGGAGCAAGCATGGCTCGCCGCCGCCACCCAAGCCGAAGCCAAGGCGAGGGCGCAGGATGCGGAGGAAGCCAGGTTGTTGGCGGTGGAAAAGGCGCGGTCCAAAGCCACGGATGACGCCAGACTCAGGCAAGCCGCCGAGGCTACGCTCAGGGTGGATGCCGAAGCCAGGATCGCGGAAATCGCCCGTGCAGCGGAAACGAAGGCCCAGGAGGAAAAGGCGCGCGCCATCAAGGAAGCGAATCTCCGTGCCCTCGCCGAGGCCAAGGCGGAGGAAGAAGCCGCCCTGCGCGCCGCTGCCGAGGAAAAAGCCCTGCTACAGGCACAACTCCGCGCTGCTGCCGAGGAAAAGGCTGCGGAACTCGCCCGCTGCAAGGCCGAAGAAGAGGCCGCGTTGAAAGCCGCAGCCGAAGCCCGGATGGCCAAGGAAATCCAACGTCGTGAAGCCGCCGAAGCCAAGGCGGAAGCCGAGAAAATCGCCCATGCCAAGGCTGAGGAAAAAGCCCGCCTGCTCGCCGAGGAAGAGACCCGCCTGAAAGCCGAAGCCGAGGCCAGAATGGCAGCGGAAATCCAACGCCGCGAAGCCGCCGAAGCCAAGGCCACCGAAGAAGCCAAACGCCGCGAAGCCGCCGAGGCAAAAGCCGCCGAAGAAGCCAGAATCGCCGCCGAGGCGCGGGCCAAAGCCGAGGAAATCGCCCGCGACATGGCCGAGGAAAAAGCCCGCCTGCTCGCCGAGGAAGGGGCAAGGTTGAAAGCTGCCGCCGAGGCCAGAATGGCAGCGGAAATCCAGCGCCGCGAAGCCGCTGAAGCTATGGCCGCCGAGGAAGCCAGACGCCGTGAAGCCGCCGAGACGAAAGCAGCCGAAGAAGCCAGAATCGCCGCCGAGGCGAGCGCCAAAGCCGAGGAAATCGCCCGTGACAAGGCCGAAGAAAAAGCCCGCTCGCTCGCCGAAGAAGAGGCCAGAATCCGCGCCGTGGCTGAAGCCCGGATGGCCGAGGAAATCCAACGCCGCGAAGCTGCCGAAGCCAAAGCCGCCGAAGAAGCAAAACGCCGCGAAGCCGCCGAGGCCATGGCCGAGGAAATCACCCACGCCAGGGAGGATGAAAAAGCCAAGGCAAAGGCTTCACAAGAAGAAGCCAAAGCCATTGCGGAGATCGATGAACTGGCAAAACGGGAAGAACACATCGCCGCAATTGCGAGAGCGCGCGCGGAGAACGAAGCCAAGGCCAAGGCGGAGATGCAGGCACGGGCCGCCGAGGAAGTTAGATTGAAGGCCAGCATCATCGCAACCAGAGCCAGGCAGCGCAAGGAGGTCAAAAGCACACTCCGCGATCTTGCGAAAACCAAAGCGACGGAACAGGTGATAGCCGCCGAAGTAAAAACCCAGACCGCCTCGCCCGAAGCCGAAGCCCCGAAGGAAGTCGTTTCCGAACCCGCCGAAAAAACCAAGCCGCTGGCAAAATCCGGAAAACGCCTGTGGTTCTACACCTGCGAAGGAGAACGCCATGGGCCGGTCAGTTTCGAGGAGTTGAGAAGCATGGCCGCCTCGTCCACGCTGGACCCGCGTTTGGACATGGTCTGGAAAAAGGACATGGACGAATGGAAACCCGCCGGCGGGATCGACGGACTGTTCGAGCGGCGCAGCGTGCCCGTGGAAACCAAGACCCTAGGGATTTACCAAGCCGCTCCCACTCCGACGAAATCCCAAATGGCGAAGGCTCCCAAAGTCACCGGACCATGGCCCGGCACACGCCGCCGCAGTCTGCTCTTCGCCGCTTTGGTTTTCCCATTCGCATGGCACTTTACAGTTGCGGCGGCCGGTCCTCTGCTTGCCAAACATGCAGGCCCGATCCTGATGGAGAGATTTCTCGCATTCGCCCCGCTGCTGCCGCTGGCGGTGCTACTCCATTTCACCCTGAATCGCCTCGTCAATCTCGGCATGAGCCGCTGGTGGTCGCTGGGGATTTTCGCGCCGCTGCTGAATCTCTGGATTGGCTACCGCTGCCTCACCTGCCCGCCGGGTTATGCCTATCATAAAAAACACGATGGTCCCGGAATCGCCTTGGCCATCCTTTACTGGGTCATCGTTTTGGCCGCCATCTTCGTAATCGCCACTCCGTTTCTCGAAATGGCTGATGACGCACAACTCCAAACCCAGTTGCGCGGCCTGATCTTGAAGGCCCGCGCATGGTTCTGAGTCCCGTTTTCCACAGTCTAAATGACACATGCGGAACTACGAAATGGAGAACCGAATCCACAGTCCGCGATAGCGGGCATGGGCTCTGCTGATGCGCCCGCTGCTTCTGCACGCGTCTTCAAAAGCGACTGAATCCGGGCATCGACGCGTCCTA
>JANMLQ010000304.1:0-19438 GCA_031372635.1 Akkermansiaceae bacterium
CTTCGCTTCCCACCGTATCCCCATGAAACCTGCCAACCTGATTTTCGCCACCGCCGCCACGTTGCTCGGCTTGCTCTCGCTCCCGTCCTGCAAATCCGGCGGCGGCGACACCATCAAAGTCGGAGAATTCGCCTCGCTCACGGGCAAGGAAGCGACATTCGGCACCTCTTCACATGAAGGCACCGAGTTGGCAATCGAGGAAATCAACGCGACCGGCGGCGTGCTCGGTAAAAAAATCGAGCTCCTCACCGAGGACAACCAATCCAAAGCCGGCGAGCCCGCCAACATCGTCAACAAACTCATCTCCCGCGACGGCGTGGTCGCCATCCTCGGCGAAGTCGCATCCAGCCGCTCGCTCGAAGCCGCGCCCATCGCCCAGGCCGCGAAAATCCCGATGATTTCTCCGGCCTCCACCAATCCGAAAGTCACCGAGGCGGGCGACTACATCTTCCGCGTCTGTTTCATTGATCCCTTCCAAGGCACCGTGATGGCGAACTTCGCCACCAAAACTCTCAAGGCCCAAAAGGTCGCCGTTCTAACCGATGCGAAGAGCGACTACTCGAAAGGCCTCGCCAAGTATTTCAAAGAGCAGTTCGTGAAAAACGGCGGAACCCTCGCCACCGAGCTCGACTACAACGGCGGCGATAAGGATTTCAAAGCCCAACTCACCACCATCAAAGGCGCGGCACCTGATGCGGTCTTCCTTCCCGGCTACTACAACGATGTCGCGCTCATCGCCATCCAAGCCAGGGAACTCGGCCTCAACATCCCACTCTTCGGTGGCGACGGATGGGAGTCGGAAAACCTCCTGCAAGTCGGCAAGGATGCCGTGGAAGGTCACTACTTCTCCACCCACTGCTCGCCCGAGGATACCTCTCCGAAAATGACTTCCTTCGTCGCCGCCTACAAAGCGAAGCATAACAAGACACCGGACGCAATGGCCGCCCTCGGATACGACTCGGCCTACGTGCTCGCCGAGGCTATCAAACGCGCGGGCACCACCGAGGGCGCCAAGCTGCGCGCCGCGATCGCCGCCACCAAGGACTTCGAAGGCGTGACCGGAAAGTTCTCGCTTGATGACAAACGCAATGCGGTGAAATCCGCAGCCATACTCCAGATCAAGGGCGGAAAGTTCACTTTCCTGGAAGCGATCGCCCCCTGATGGACTGTCCGGTTTCGCTCCATCGATGATCTTCCCAACGACATCCGCCGACCGCCCGTGAACGAGATTCCCCAACAGCTCGTCAACGGCTTGGCCCTCGGTGCGGTCTATGCCCTGATCGCCATCGGCTACACGATGGTCTATGGCGTACTGCGTTTCATTAACTTCGCGCATGGCGATGTCTTCATGCTCGGCTCCTTCACCGGTTACTACCTCGCGCCGCAGGTCGCGAAAGCATTCCCGCTGCCCGGCTGGGGCGGATGGACGCTGGTGATGGCGCTCACCATGATCATCTGCGCGCTCATCGGCATCGTCATCGAACTGCTCGCCTACCGGCCTCTTCGCAATCGCCCGAAACTCACCGTGCTGATCACCGCCATCGGAGTTTCACTACTCATCGAATACACCTGCCAGCACAAAGCCGTTTTCGATGCCTCTCAAAAAGCATTCCCCAGACTTTTGAAAGCTGATAACTTCGTAATGAGTGGTGTGTCGTTCAATACCACGCAGTTCGTGGTGCTGAGTGTGACGGTTGTGCTGCTCGTCGCACTCACTTTCATCGTGAAGAAAACCCGCATCGGCATGGCGATGCGCGCCGTTTCCCATAACTCCGCCGCAGCCTCGCTGATGGGCATCAGCAACTCCTTCATCATCTCCTTCACCTTCGGTCTCGGCTCCGCTCTCGCAGGCGCAGGCGGCATCCTCTACGGCATGACCTACACCGGCATCGAGCCGCTGATGGGCGTCAACGTCGGCCTCAAAGCCTTCGTCGCCGCCGTGCTAGGCGGCATCGGCAACCTCCCCGGCGCGGCCCTCGGCGGAATGGTGTTAGGAGTCGTGGAAACCTTCGCTGGCGGCATGTCCGGCATCTCAACCTACCGCGACGGCATAGCCTTCGCCATCCTCATCGTCATCCTCATCTTCAAGCCGACCGGCCTGCTCGGTTCCAAACAGATCGAGAAAGTCTGACCATACCGCTTCCCATGAAACACCCGCGCGTTTTCCTGCTCGCCGCCATCGTCTTGGCGGTCATCGCAGGCCTCTGCGCGGACCTCATGAACCCGTATTACAGCGGTGTCGTCGTGGACATCGGCATCGCCATCATCCTCGCCGTCAGCCTCAATCTCATCAACGGCCACACCGGTCAGTTCAGCCTCGGCCACGCCGGTTTCATGTCCGTCGGCGCTTACGTTTCCGCGATGATCACGCTGGCTCTGCACAAGAGCATGGGCGCAGCCGCGCTGCCATGGACCTTCCTTCCCGCACTGATGGCGGGTGGCGTCGTAGCCGCATTGGCCGGTCTGTTAGTCGGTGTGCCATCACTGCGGCTGAGAGGCGACTACCTCGCCATCGTCACGCTTGGTTTCGGCGAAATCATCCGCGTCATTTTCCAAAACGTGGAGGCTGCCGGCGGTGCCAGCGGACTCAGCGGCATTCCCCGCCTGACAGGCCTTGCGTGGACATTCACCGTCGCCGCAGTGACCGTCTATGTCATCGGCTGTCTCGTGAATTCCACCTATGGCCGTGGCTTCCTCGCCGTGCATGACGACGAGATCGCCGCCAGCTCAATGGGACTGAACCCGACCCGTTACAAGGTCAACGCCTTCGTCATCGGCGCGTTTTTCGCAGGCATCGCAGGTGGCTTGTATGCCCACCACAAAACCACGATCACGCCGCAGGTGTTCGATTTCATGAAGAGCTTCGAGGTCGTCGTCATGGTCATCCTCGGCGGCATGGGCCGCACCGCCGGAGTCATTCTCGCAGCGATCATCCTCACGCTCGCGCCCGAGTTTCTCCGCTCCGTAGCGGAGTACCGCATGATCATCTACGCACTGCTCATCATCTTCCTCATGATCGCCCGCCCACAAGGTCTCTTCAATTTCGGGCGAGCAAAAAAGCCCTCAGCCGCCAAGTCATGAGCAAGCCACTGCTAGAACTGGAAAACATCACCATCCGCTTCGGCGGCCTAACGGCCGTGAGTGAAGTGAGCCTGAAAGTGGCAGAGGGCGAACTCATCGGCCTCATCGGCCCCAACGGCGCGGGCAAGACCACGGTTTTCAACATGATCACCGGCGTCTATCAGCCCACCGAAGGCGCAATCTCCTTCGCGGGAAAACCGACCGCCTGCGAGAAACCCCACGTCCTCACCAAACGCGGCATGGCCCGCACCTTCCAAAACATCCGCCTCTTCGGCTCGATGAGCGTGTTCGACAACGTCCGCACCGCCACCCAAGTCCATCGCTCCCACGGCATCCGCGAAGCCCTCTGGCGCGGCAAGTCCCATCACGCCGCAGAGAAGGAAGTGGAAACCCAAGTCATGGATCTGCTAGAAGTCTTCTCACTCCAATCCTACCGCGAAGAACCCGCGAAAAGCCTCCCCTATGGCGACCAACGCCGCCTAGAAATCGTCCGCGCCCTCGCCACCCAACCCAAACTCCTACTACTCGACGAACCCGCCGCCGGCATGAACCCCGCGGAAAAAGTCGAACTCATGCAGCTCATCGAGTTCATCCGCAAACGCTTCGGCATGGCCATCCTACTCGTCGAGCACGACATGAAAGTCGTCATGGGCATCTGCGAACGCATCGCCGTCCTCGAATATGGCATCAAGATCGCCGAAGGCACCCCGAAGGAAATCCAACGCCACCCAAAAGTCATCGAAGCCTACCTCGGCGCGGCTGCGGTTTAAGTGTCAAGGCACCGCGAATCATGCGAATCCAGCGAATGATTAAGAGTCCGTATTTGAAAACCCTCAACCAATCCATTCTTCCTCTTCAAGATTCGCTAAATTCGCCAGATTCGCGGTGCCTTAACTCTTAATTCCCAACATCAACACACCCAACCATGGACCTGATCTATCGAGAAGAAGTTTACGCAATCGTCGGCACCTGTTTCGAGGTGTACAACGAAATGGGATCGGGCTTCCTAGAAGACGTTTACCAAGAATCACTGGAGCAAGAACTCGAGTCCAAAAGCATTCCCTTTGAAGCCAAGCCCAAACTACCAATCTATTACAAAGGGGCGCTACTCACTAAAAAATACGAACCGGATTTCGTTCTTCACTCCAAAATCATCATGGAAATCAAAGCCGTTAAGTCACGCACTGACGAACATCGCGCGCAGGTCCACAATTACCTCAAGGCATCCAACTTCAAAGTCGGCCTACTCGTGAACTTCGGCAAACACGGCGAACTCGAATACGAAAGAATCGTCCGCACCGGTAACTCTTCAAAAGATTCGCTAAATTCGTAAGATTCGCGGTGCCTACCTCTTCCTAACATGCTCACGGTCGAAAATCTCCACGTCTCATACGGCTCCATCAAGGCGCTTCACGGAGTGAACCTCAAAGTGCCGCAGGGAAGCATCGTCACGCTCATCGGTGCGAACGGAGCGGGCAAGTCCACCACACTTCGCTCACTCTCGGGTTTGGTGAAATCGACTGCAGGTTCGATCAAATATGACGGCGAGGAAATCTCAAAACTCTCCGCTCATAAGATCGTCGCCAAGGGTCTCTGCCATGTGCCCGAGGGCCGCATGATTTTCGCAAACCTCACAGTCCACGAAAACCTGCTGATGGGTGCCTATCTCCAGCGTGATCGCAAGTGGATCTCACAACAGACCGAATACGTTTTCACGCTCTTCCCGCGCCTGAAGGAACGCGAAAGCCAATCCGCCGGAACCTTGTCAGGCGGAGAACAACAGATGCTCGCCATTGGTCGTGCTTTGCTCGGCAGGCCGAAGTTTCTCATGCTTGATGAACCCTCGCTCGGCATCGCACCGCTGCTGGTGAAAACCATCTTCGAGCGCATCGTGGAAATCAACCGCGAGCAAGGACTTACCATCCTGTTAGTCGAGCAGAACGCCAACCTCGCGCTCGACATCTCATCCTACGCCTACGTCCTGGAAACCGGAAAAGTCCTGCTAGAAGGCCCGTCCGCCGAACTCAAGGCGAACCCAGATGTGCAAGCCGCCTATCTCGGCGCTTGATCCAATTCCCTATGCCGCCACCCCGGCAGCAGGAAGATCGACACTCCCATGCACAGCACGATGCCGATCACAGCCACGATTCCGAGACTCACCAGCGCATCGCTCGACGACCAGATCAACGAACCGAAGCCGATCACGTTCGATGCACCGCAAAACAACAGCGCCTTGCCCGTGCCCTGCCACAGGTCTTTGAAATCCCCACCCGTGCGGCGCAGACTCAGCGTCACGTGGATGGCGTAGTCGATCCCCGTTCCTAACAATAATGGCGTCGCCATCAGGTTAATGAAGTTCCACTTCAACCCCGTCACGCTCATGACGGCCAGCAGCAGCAGCGCGCTCACCACCATCGCGAACAGCGCCATGCCCACATCCGCCGCACGGCGGAAAATCACCGCCATCATCGCCACTAGAAGGATGAACATCGGCACGATCATTCGCGGCATGTCGCTTTTCACGAGCCCCGCGATGGCTGGCTTGAAAAGCTCCCAGCCACTCAGCCAGACACCTTCACCCGTCATCGACCGGAACTTTTCAAAATCCTTTCCCGAAGGATCAATGCCGTGTGCGGGCTGCACCGATCCCGACAAACATCCCCCACCGTTTTCGCCACGCGTCAGGAAAAGCCGCAGCACCTCGCGGGCGGCGGGTGATTCGGGAAAAGCGACCTTTGAATCAGCGCATTGTTTTTCCAGGACTTCTAACACGGATCGCCCAAGCGCCAAGCCCTCTTCGGTGAAACCCACTGCATCCGCCTCCTTGATCAGTCGCTCACGTTCTGCGGCAAGTCGGGCGAGCATGACTCTGTTAGTTTCATGACGCTTCGCATCCGGCCACCAGTCCGCCGCGAGTTCGGATGACTCAATCCACCCGCTCTTCTGCGCCGTTAGCAACCGCTGCTTCGCAATCTCCAACCGCTCCAGCATCTCAGCATCACTATCCGCCTCCACCACCACACCCAGCGACTCCGCGCCTTTTCCAGGAAACGCTTTTTGCAGAGCATCCAGCGAATCCATCGCATCACTGTGACGCGGGCGCATAATCTTCGAATCGAAGTCCGCGCCAGGTAGGCCATTCACCATCAGCACGGTCACGGCAACGACTGATGAAATCCCTGTGATCGCCCACGAAATCCTATCGCGCGGAATAATCCTGCCGCTGCCCGTAGCAGGCGCGCGATTCACTCCGGCCTTCGCGACGAAGGGCAGATAAATCACCAGCATCAACACCGCCGCTGCAATCAGTCCCACCGCCACGATCGTGCCGAGCTGCGCCATGCCCGGCAGCCCGCCGAGGTTCAGCGCGAGAAAAACCACCGTCGTCGTAAGCGCACCGAACATCACCGGCGGGCCGGATGTTTTCCGCAGCTTCACCTTGTCATGTCCCGCCAACTTCGCTTCCTGGCAAATGACCAACCCATAATCCACCGCCAATCCGATCAAAATTTCCGCAGAACTCAGCGCGATGATGCTCAACTCACCATACAGCCAGCCCGCGACACCCAGCGCCACCGCGAACACCAGCACCAACACGCCCGCCAGTCCTAACAACAAACTGAAACGCCGCTGCATCCACCAGAAGAGAATCCCTATCAACCCGAGCGTGAGACTGATCGAGCCACTCAAGTCGTGCTCCATCGCCCTGCCGATCTCCGCAGTGAACGCGGGATCACCGGTGAAGCGCACATTCAATCCCGACCCATCGCCCTTCCGCCATCCCGCCACTGACTCGCGCACGCGCTTGAGCCACTCATCCGCCTCGCGATAGCCATCTAACGGCTCCGGAGCATCTGCGAACAACAAGTGACTCCTGCCGTCTCCGCTTTCAAACGCCTCACCGCCCTTGCCGGAAGACTCTAACAACGCCGCCACCGCAGGCTGCGCCAGAAACCCGAACGGATCGTGCGCAAGCATCACCATGTCCAGCCCCTCGAAGGCAGTGCCCACGTTCTCCAGCGAATTCCTAAGAACCTGCTCCGAGTTTCCCGGCGCGAGTCGTTCCACCTGCGCCTTCACCGACTCCGGATCACCGTTGAGCCATGCGTAGGCGATGATTTCTGCCAGAGCCGCCGGATCATCCGCCCACATCGGTTTCCAGCGCGCGCGTTTCACCACGCCGTCCGCTTCGAGTTGTTTCGCAAGCGATTCCGCCGCCGCAGCCAGCGCTCCCTCGTCCTTCTCTCCACCTTCGATGAGCATCACCAGCTCATCGTTTTTTGAAAACGCTTTCTGATAAGCCTTCAAGCCTTTCACCTCCGGCAACTCACCGGGCATCATCGAGAGGATGTCCGTATCAAATCGCAGCCGCATCAAGCCCACACACGAAAGCAGGATCGCAGCAACAAGCAGCAGCGGAATGGCAAATCGGCGGAACACCCGACGACTCAAGCGGGAAATCCCCGCCTCTGCAACCTGTGGATGCTCTCTACTTCGCAGCGTTCTGCGTCCTGCTAACCAGCAGCGAGGTGAGCACTCCCGTCACCAGAATGCCCAGGATCACGCCGAGGATGATCATGTTAAACGAATCCCCAAGCCACAGTTTCAGCCACTTCGCGGTCAGCATCTTCATACCCACCACCAGCAGGATTAGCGACAGCGCAGGTTTTAGATAGATGAACTTCGTCAGCATCCCGGCCAATGCGAAATACAGCGAGCGCAGCCCCAGAATCGCAAACACGTTACTCGTAAAAACCAGAAACGGATCCGCCGTGATCGAGAAGATCGCCGGGATCGAATCCACCGCAAAAATCAGGTCTGTCACTTCGATCAACACCAACGCCACAGCCAGCGGAGTGAGCAGCCACTTGCCCTTAGGCGCGGCGGACACCACCGGATCCTCATGGACGACTTCACCCGGCTCGGCTGCTTCTAACGATGCCGGACTCCCGGCCCACACCAAGAAATGCTGGCCGTGATAGTGTTTCGTGATCGGGAATTTTTTCCGAATCCACCGAATGATAAAAGTGTCCTCTGGATGATCCTCTTTCTCTTTCATCAACAACATCTTGATCGCCGTGAGCACCAAAAACCCGCCGAACAAATAAAGCACCCAGTGAAAATTCTGCACCAGCGTCACACCCACTCCGATCATCATCCCACGCAATACCAGCGCGCCCAGAATCCCCCAGAACAGGACTCGATGCTGATAGCGGGCTGGCACTTTCAGCGAGCCGATGATCATCGCGATCACGAAAATATTGTCCATGCTCAGCGACTCCTCCACCACGTAACCGGTAAGGTATTTCGTCGCCGCCATCATGCCCGTGTTCACCAGCCCATCCACTGGGTCCGGCACCAGTCCGAGCCCGAACCACTTGCCGTCATAGATGAAATACACCAGCACCGAAAACGCCACCCCGAGACTGATCCACACCGCCGACCAACCCAGCGACTCCTTGAAACTCACCGCATGCGACTTCCGGTGGAACACCCCCAAGTCCAGCGCCAGCATCGTCAGAACAAATCCAATGAAGATCACCCATGCCCAAATCATGCGCGCAAGCTGTACGGCCAGCCCGCCCCTGACTACAAGAAAACGATCCGGAAAATCAGAATCTCTCGCCCCTCTCCGCGTCACTACGGATTCTTTGCACATTCCGAACGCCGTTTTTCTTCCTCTTCCTTTCAACGTTCAAGGTTGAGCGTTCGATGTTCGATGTTCACATTCCCTCCACACCATGGCGCGTTCCTACACCCTCCACAAATCCACCCCAGCACCCCACGCTTCGGGCATCGACTACCCCGCCGCGCTCAACGCCGAGCAATACGCCGCCGTTTCCTCCCTTCCCGGCCGTGCCCTCGTCATCGCCGGTGCCGGCTCCGGAAAAACCCGCACCCTCACCTACCGCGTCGCCTGGTTGCTCGACCACGGCATCGAAGCCCGCCAGATCCTCCTCCTCACCTTCACCAATAAAGCCGCCCGCGAAATGACCGGCCGCGTCCGCGAACTCGCCACCCACGACACCTCCGCCCTCTGGGCTGGCACCTTTCACTCCATCGGCTCGCGCATCCTCCGCCGCCATGCCGAGGACATCGGCTTCACCCGCTCGTTTTCCATCCTCGACCGCGACGACCAAAAATCCCTTCTCAAAGCCGTCATCGCCGGTTGCGACATCGACACCACCCAGCGCCGCTTCCCCAAGCCCGACGTGCTCGCCTCCATGTTCTCGCTCATCGAAAACACCGGCTCCACCCTCGAGGAAACCATCGCCGACCGCTACGACCACTTCTACGAATGGACCGAACAAATCGAACGTGTCCGCTCCGGCTACATCGCCAAGAAACTCGACACCAACTCGATGGACTTCGACGACCTGCTCTGCCAGACCGTCAAACTCTTCGATGAGCGCCCCGACCTACTCGATCTCTATCAGAAGCGTTTCAAGCACATCCTCGTCGATGAGTATCAGGACACCAACCACGTCCAGGGCCGCATGATCGACCTGCTCGCGGGCGACTCTAACAGCCTCATGTGCGTAGGCGACGATGCCCAATCCATCTACTCCTGGCGCGGCGCGGACATGTCGCTCATCCTCGGTTTCCCGCAGCGCTACCCCGGCGCGAAAGTCCACACCATCGAGACCAACTACCGCAGCGTCCCCGAGATCCTCGAACTATCGAACGCCGCCATCCGCGCCAACACCGGCCGTTTCGAGAAAGACCTCCGCTCCTCCCGCGAAGCCCAAGGCGTAAAACCCGGCCTCATCGCCCTACCCGACCCCAACACCCAAGCCGCCTTCGTCGCCCAGCGCATCCAAGAACTCCACGAAAACGGCATCCCCTATTCCGAAATGGCCGTGCTCTACCGCGCCCACTTCCAGAGCCTCGAAATCCAGCTCGAACTCACCGTCCGCAGCATCCCCTTCCTCATCACCAGCGGACTGCGTTTCTTCGAGCAAGCCCACATCAAAGACGTCGCCGCCTTCATGCGCTTCGTCGTCAACCGCAAGGACGAGGTCTCCTTCCTCCGCATGGTATCACTCCTCCCCGGCTGCGGCCCCGGCACCGCCGCCAAACTCTGGAACGAGTGGCTCAAAACCGGACTCTCAGGAAACGAAACCCCGCCCGCCAATTGGTCCGATCTCTTCCTCAACTTCAAAGTCCCCAAAAAATCCGCCAAACACTGGGAACAACTCTGTTATACCTTGGACGAACTCACCCCCGACGGCCAATTCGCCACGCCGTCCGCCATGATCTTCTCCATCCTCGAAGGCATCTACGACGACTACCTCGGCACCACCTACGACAACGCCGACTCCCGCCACTCCGACCTCGAAAAACTCTCCGAATACGCCGCCAACTTCACCGACATCCTCGAGTTCCTCCAACAACTCTCCCTCATGTCCTCCACTGACGGCGACCCGGCAACCTCTTCCACTGATCACCGCTCACCGATCACTGATCACGACAAGGTCACCTTGTCATCCATCCACCAAGCCAAAGGCCTCGAATGGCAAGCCGTCTTCCTCATCTGGCTAGTCAACGGCCAATTCCCCAACGGCCGCATCCTCGAAGCCGACGATAACGACATGCTCGAAGAAGAACGCCGCCTGTTCTACGTCGCACTCACAAGAGCCAAAGACGAGTTATACCTCACCTACCCCATGATGAACCCAAAATCCTACACCGGCGAAATCATCTGCCGCCCCTCCCAATTCCTAGACGACTACCCCCAACACCTCGTCGAAGAATGGAACGTCGGAAACGAAGACCCGTGGAGCGAAGACGAGCCGTTCTAAAATGTAGTCACGGACTTCAGTCCGTTCTTAAACAACGCAAGATCGGACTGAAGTCCTGAACTACATTCCCTCCACTCCCCCACAATGACAAACCGAGCGTTCCTGGGCACTTTTGAGCATGCCCAAATAAATCACATCCCTGTTCCTTTCCAGACCTGCGCACCGGAGACGGCCGATCTGGTGATATTAGGCATGGCGGATGCAATCCGCCGCCACGATTCCGCCACGAAAACTGACAAGTTAGTGGGAAAACCAATCATCCACCTTCACATCCCGGAGATCTCCACCAAAGAGTCTCCCGCCTCAATCAACCTTCGGGCCGCATCAAGGTGTTTGGAGAAGATTTCATGGAGCCGTGCCTCGCTGGTAATGCCACAAGTCAGCCAAATGATCTGCGGCGGCGGGCCGATGCGGTGTTGCAGGTCGATGAAATCGCGATCCTTTGTCACCACCACCACGCCCGCTCTGGCCGCCTCCCGATAGATGATTTCATCGTCGGCGTCTCGCAGGCCGACATCCCGGACCGGAAGCGCATGCCCCGGATGCAAGGACGCCCGCCACAGCGGGCGGGGTTGGCGGTAATGCGCTGTAGCAACTCATCCATAAAGCCACGCTAATCCCCTCATCCCGCAGTCGCAATCTTGAAATCGTCTCAAGGAAGACCTCGCCGAAATACTCTGCAAAGTGCCCGACGCGCCTCCATCGCCTGGAGATGAACGGGAATGAAAACACCACCAATCTCCACTTCGACGTTCAAAGTTAAGCGTTCGACGTTCGATATTCTCTTCTCGCCACCTCCTGCGCGTCACCGAATCCAAACCACAGGCTGTACTGGAGGCGCGGCATCGTTGAGTGGATGTGAATCGGATTACTCTGATACCATTCAATAACCCCATTCACGCAGCATCTTGTCGAAGAATGGAACGTTGGAAACGACAACCCGTGGGCGGAAGACGAACCGTTCTGAGGTTCGTTCTCTAACTCAATGTTGCGGTGCCTTGCCAAGGATGGGCAATCTCAATTTGCGCCGGGGAAATAGCCCATCAAACGCCCAACATAGAACATTGAAGTGAAGAGGAAGATGGGGATTGAACCTCCAAGGCGCGAAGACCGCCCCCGTCGCGGCCCGTTGGGCTTTGTTGCTAGGCAAGAAGGATACAATCCCGCCATCAGCCATCGGCGGTGGCATCAATGGTCGTTTGGATAGCTTCGATATCGTGCTTCCTACCGTCTCCAACCTGAGCACCGGATGCAGGAAAAAACCAAGGGCGGCGGATCCCTTGTTCCGACGCCCTTTGGCCCTTTGGGGGGCAATTGTGCTATCCCTAACGAGCAAGAATCTGTCACTAAACCGGCCCCATCGCCATGCCGCAATCGCGTAAATGCGGCCTCAGCCTTCCAAATAGCTGCACAGCGATTCCCGCAACGAGGTGCGCGCCCTGAATAACAAACTTTTCACAGCGGACACAGAAAGATGAAGCACCTCGGCGATCTCCTCATAAGAAAGCTGCTCGTAGCGGCGGAGCACCACCGCCATGCGCTGGGTGTCGGGAAGAGTGGCGATGGCCGCATCCACCGCTTGCTGGAGTTCGGACTGAAGCAGCTCGGCATCCGGCTGGCGGTCCGGGTTTTCACTGATTGTCAGGTGGGCGTTTTCCTCGCGCTCGTCGGATGAAACCTCTTTTTTTCGCCCACGGCGGCGGGTTTCGTTGAAGACGAGATTGCGGGTGATGGTGTAGAGGTAGGTGGTGAACTTGGCCTCTGGGCGGTAGCGTTTCGCATTGCGCCAGATACGGAGAAACACCTGCTGCGAGATGTCCTCCGCCTCGCTCGGATTGCCGAGCATTTTCGCGACGGTGCCGATGACCGCATTCTGATGGCGCTCCACCAACTGACGGAAGGCCGCGTGATCACCATCGCCGATGCGTTTCATCAAGGCATGATCCAATGCGCCCTCGTCGGCAGCGGCTGGCGTGACGGGTTCCTCCATGTTCAGGAAAATCGGTGTCGCGGCGGCATCGGCGCTCAACATGAGCCATTCAACCTCGCGGGCCGCACGAAGTTGCGTGCGAAAGCCCGGTCGCTCAAGCCGGATCCGCCTTCGCCCAAGCCTCCACTGCTGGCTCCAGAAAAACCTCATCCAACACCTCACGCGCCCAGTCCTCGCGTTTCGCAAGCTCGTTGAGCATCCGCCAACAAACCACCTGCACCGCAGGCATCTCGCTCCAGACCGACTCCGCGAGACATTGCCATGCCCTGCCCACCAGACGCTCCGGGTGATCGAGCATTTCATGGCACTGCTCGGAAACTAGCAGCGTGCGCTCGATGTCCGGCTCCGCAGCTACCGGCGGCACTTCATATGGCCACAGGGAAACGCCGGACGCACCGGTGATTTCACACTTCGATTTCGCACGGCGCGCAAGATCCTTGCCCATGCCTTGCAGCGCCATCATCCGCGCTTGGTGGAGATCGTAGCCCTTCGCCATGGAGAGTTTCTATCCGATGAAGGGAGGAAATGGAATGCAGAACATGGGAGGGCTTATCGAAATCAAAGGAAATCGCGGATGCTGTGAAGGCACAGGTGCCCCGTGATCGGATCTTCGTAAAAGAAGACCATGGTTCTCGCCTTGTCGTTGGTGGGCCACGTGGAACTGAAGAATGGCTTGGTCTCTTCTTCCTTGCGGTAGAAGAGCGACACATCCACCAGACTGTTGGCGGAAGATTTTTTCCGCAGATGTCAGAGCCTTGTCCTCCAGATAGGAATCGCTCATCACACGCGCTTTCTGGCTTTGATCGCCGCCCCACCAGGCGTAACGACCGGATGACGAGCCGGATTTCAATGCAAGGAGACGAGCGTGAACGTAGTCGTTTTCCGAGCTACTTTTCCCGAGTGATCCTTTTCCGACAAGTCGCACCGCATCCGCCTTTGCCGGAGGCATGGTGGTGCCGGTGAGCGAAACGCTGGAAGGCGATTGCACGACCTTCATTTCCTCCGGGTTGAGGGAGACCAGCCATGCGCGGAAATGGCCATTGCGACGTTCCACGTAGGTAGGGGACATACCCGCGTTCTTTGCCCCCAAAATGGTGCTATGCTCGCTGGCGACGTCGCCTGTCTTTTTATCATTGGGATCAATAATACCCGCCTTCCATGAATCCCAAACGCCAGCCCAGTGCGGGTGTTTGACTGGGGAAACATCGGTGATCGCACCGGAAGCGGACACTCTCTGGTCGGGTCCCATCTGTTTCTGTAGTTCACCGATCGCGAGCATCAGAGCCAGCCTTGCATTGACCTGAGCTTCCGCGCGGGCTGAATCCTGTGAAGTGGTGCGCAGGCTGATCGCTGACAAGGTCAGTAATCCCACCGCGAGAATGGTCAGCAACACCATGAGCGAAAGCGTGAATTGGCTTGGCAATAATTGGTGATTACAGCAAGCGTTTGGGGACTAGCCCGGGTTTTTCCGGCGGCAACGACTTTTCAGAGCGCATTTGCGACAAACAGCAGCTTATTGGCGGCTGGATGAAAACAGTCGCGATGATTTTCCCGAAACCGCTCTTGTCCGTTGGCGCATCCGTGGCCTACCCTCGCGCAACCTTTTTCAGGCGTGGCCCATTCCTCACACATCACACACATTTTGGGCGTCCTGCCCTCGCGCTGGGGTTCCACCCGTTTCCCCGGTAAACCCCTGCATCTCATCGCTGGAAAGCCGCTCATCCAGCACGTTTGGGAACGCTGCCAGTGCTGTTCGAGACTCGATGAAATTATCGTCGCCACCGATGACGAGCGCATCATGCAGGCCGTGGCAGCCTTCGGAGGCAAGGCCGTCATGACCTCGCCAGATCACCCGACCGGCACCGACCGCATCGCGGAAGCTCTCCGCGCCGTGCCCCGTGCCACCCACATCGTGAACATCCAGGGCGATGAACCGCTCATCGACCCCGCACTCATCGACGAGTTGGCGGAAACGATGGCGAACGATCCTTCGCTCGACATGGCCACCGCCGCCAACCCGCTCCATCCGGCTGATCCGGCGGTCAGCGATCCCAACGTCGTCAAAGTCGTCACCGCCCTCGATGGACAGGCGCTGTATTTCTCCCGCTCTCCCCTCCCCTTTTTCCGCAACGCCGTAGAAGGTCTCCCCGTCCTCCGCCACAAGGGGATCTACGCCTACAGCCGGAGTTTCCTCGAACGCTTCGTCACCTGGCCGCCTTCGCCTCTGGAAAAAGCCGAGTCGCTCGAACAACTCCGCGCTCTCGAAAACGGCGCATCCATCAAAGTCATTCTAACAAACGATACCTCACCCGGCGTCGATACTCCCGCACAAGCCCTCGAAATCGAAGCCATACTCAACGCTCACTCCTCACACTCATGAAATACATCTTCGTCACCGGCGGCGTCGTTTCCTCACTCGGCAAGGGCCTCGCGGCCGCATCCATCGGCACCCTTCTTGAAGCCCGCGGCCTCAAGGTGCTGATGCAGAAGTTCGATCCCTACCTCAACGTCGATCCCGGCACCATGTCGCCCTATCAGCACGGCGAAGTGTATGTGCTCGATGACGGCGCGGAGACCGATCTCGACCTCGGCCACTACGAGCGCTTCACCTCCGGCGTGTTGTCACGTATGAACAACCTCACCTCCGGCCAGGTTTTCGACTCCGTCATCAAGAAAGAGCGCCGCGGCGAGTATCTCGGGAAAACCGTGCAGTTCATCCCGCACGTCACCGACGAGATCAAGGACCGCATCCGACTCGTTTCGGAAAACAACCCGGAAGTCGATGTGCTCATCACTGAGATCGGCGGCACCGTCGGCGACATGGAAGGACTACTTTTCCTCGAAGCCCTGCGCCAATACGCGCTCGAAGTCGGCAAGGAAAACGTCTGCTTCATCCACGTCACGCTGCTGCCCTACATCAAGGCCGCCGGTGAGGTGAAAACAAAACCTACCCAGCAATCCGTCGCCAAGCTCCGCGAGATCGGCATCCAGCCAGACATCATCATCTGCCGCACCGAGGCGGATCTCGATGAGGACAACCGCAAAAAGATCGCCATGTTCTGCAACGTCGAGCGCAAGAACGTCGTCGCCTTCCGCGATGTGGCGCACACGATTTACGAATGCCCGTTAGATTTGCGACGCGACAAGATCGACCGACTCGTTGTGGACAAAATCGGTCTCGGCCACACGCCATCACCCGCATTGGAAGACTGGGAACGCTTCGTTCAACGCGTCATCCACCCGAAGCACAAAGTCACCATCGCCGTCGCTGGCAAATACATCGAACTTCAGGACGCCTACAAGTCCATCTACGAGTCCCTCATCCATGCCGGTGCCCATCACGATACGAAGGTGCGCATTGTTAGAGTGGACACCGAAGCCATCGAAGATCACGGCGCGAAATCCATCATCGGTGATGTGGACGGCATCCTCGTTCCCGGTGGATTCGGCGACCGCGGCACGGAGGGAAAAATCCAGGCCGCGAAATACGCCCGAGAAAACAAGATCCCTTACTTCGGTATCTGTCTCGGCATGCAGATCGCCACCATCGAGTTCGCACGCAATGTCTGCGACTTGAAAAACGCGAACTCCACCGAGTTTGACAAGACCACGAAACATCCCGTCATCTGCCTTCAGGAAGAACAAAAAGGCGTCGAAGACATGGGAGCCACCATGCGTCTCGGTTCCTGCGAGTCTATCGTCTTCGCAGGCACCAAAGCCGCCGCGCTCTACGACAACCGGGAGCGCATCCACGAGCGCCACCGCCACCGCTACGAGTTTAACTCCGACTATCAGGACCGCATCCAGGAAGCCGGACTCGTCATTTCCTCCGTCTCCGCCGAGGAAGGTCTCGTTGAAATCGTCGAGCTACCAAACCACCCCTTCTATCTCGGCGCGCAGTTCCACCCCGAGTTCCAGTCCAAGCCGAACTTCCCCCACCCGCTCTTCGCAGGCTTCGTCGCCGCCGCTCTCGAGCACGCGCAGAAGGCGTAGTTACGGAGTGGCGCTTTCCGAAGCGCCATCACGCGGGCAGGCGGCTTCAAGCCGCATGGTTGATTCGGGTGTAACTGAAATTGGTGGACAGTTGTGAAGCGCGGATGCGTCTGGACGGGGAGCACACGCGCCCTCGCGTGTCGCGGAGTGCGCCCTCGCGCTCCGCTGGCTGATCCGCCGTGCGGACTCCGAAACGGGAATGCACCCCAATGAGCGCAACAGCCAAGTTTCCGGCGAGGGCGCCGGAAACAGCACGCGATGGCGCGTGCGCTCCCCTCTGCGCCCTACGGGCAACTCCGTGTCCACAAGTTTTAGTTACGCCCTGATTCACGGTTGTCGTCGGACCCATATCCCTGTATCCATGACTCCATGAAAACCACTATTGATTTACCCGACGAACTCTTCCGAGAAGTCGTAGTATTGGCGGCGCACCGCAACACCTCGTTTAGCGAACTGGTGATCGAGGGATTGCAGTATGTGAAGGAGCTATCAGAGAAGTTGACCTTGGAAAATCGCCGTGCCAAAGCCGTACAGTTGCTAAAAGCTATGCAGGCCAGCAACACGGAACCGATGGTGCCCATGACACGGGAGGAGATTTATGACCGGTGAAGCGTTTTTGGATTCGGATGTATTGCTCTACTCCTGCTCGGCGGCACCGGAAGATGCCACAAAACGGAGGGTGGCGGAGAATCTCATCCTACAAGGTAGTTTCGCTCTTTCCGCCCAGGTTTTGCAGGAATTTATCTCCAACGCCCTGCGCAAGCCGCGACTCGGAATCTCGGAAGCCAACATCGACGCCACACTTCAAATGGCAACTATGGTCCGAGTGCTGCCGATCCTCATGAACTGATCGTTGCCACATGGAAACTTCGCCGCCGCTATCAGCTATCCCAATGGGATTCCAAGATCATTGCGGCCGCGAACAGTTTGAGCTGCGAGATCCTCTACACGGAAGACATGAACCACGGCCAGGACTACGGCGGAGTGCGCGTCGTGAATCCCTTCTAGTAGGATCAGTCACTGTTCTGCTTTTTCTCCGCCAACTTCACCACTTTCGGGCCGGGTGACAACCGCTTCGCCTCTAGAATCTCGTCCGCACGTCTCAGCAGCACGCCCCGGCAGAACTCGATCACACTCTCGGCCTTCACCGCCCGGCTAGCCCGGTCCACCCGGTCGAATTCATCCGCCGTCTGGAAAAGCACGTTCCATGGCGGGGCGTCCGCCTGGTTCTCCCGCTGCCGGGCCTCTTCCAGCACGATCACGCGCTCGATTTTCTCCATCAGCTCCTGCGTCCGCTTGCCCTTCGGTCCGAGGTATTGGCGGATCGTGTTCTCGCTGAATCGGAGCTGTTTCGCCAACCAGCGCCGGTCTTTGCGAATGGCAGCCAAACGATGTGGAATGTCCTGATAGTCAATCACCTTTCCAAAATAGGAGATGACTGGGGCGGAGGAATGCAGGAGTTGGATCTGTCGATTCCATGTCTATCTTGTCAGCAATTCATTCCCCTTCCGCGTCCGGCAATCAAATCGTATCACGAAACCATTTCCCGGCTTGCCTGATATTTTTTGTCTTTCTAGTCTATCGGCGAAGCCTGCCTCTAACGACAATCCCCATTGCAAAGCCGGATCCCAAAAACTCGGCCGAGCAGGGCAGGAGCCACATTTCAACCGACCGAATTTCGAGTATGCCTGCCAGGAAAAAGACGGATGTTTCCCCCAAGAATACCGGCGATTCCATTGGTTCCATCAAGTATCCAGCCAAGCGCCGCAACATTCCACCCGCCGGACTCGAAGCGCAGGGCGTGTTGCAGGAGGCACCGAAAGTTCGCTTTGAATACAATCCGCACCTGCCTCCCGTGCTGCGGTCGTCGCCGGATGCGGCGGAGACTGACAAACTGCCCGATTTGCTGGCGCTTGCGCGGAAACGGGCTCTGACGGAGGTTGAGGCGAAAATACTGGCCGACGCGCTACGCCGCCACGAGCCGTGGCTGGAGTGGAGCGGGAAGCGGGAGAAGCCGTGGTGCGAGGTCGAGCCGGTAGCGCTGCACATGCACGAACGCATCTCCACACAGGCCATCCTGCGCGTGCTGGCGCGGGAGGATGTCGAGCGCGATCTCTTTGCCGATCCGCAGCACGATTACGCGAAGGCGGTGCAGTTCTATCAGCACGACGTGGACTGGGCGAACCGCATGATCCTCGGCGACTCGCTCCAGGTCATGGCCAGCCTCGCCCGGCGCGAAGACCTCATGGGCAAGGTGCAGATGATCTACCTCGACCCGCCCTACGGCATCAAATTCGCCTCGAACTTCCAGCCGCAGCTCGGCCAGCGCGACGTGAAGGACCGCGAGCAGGACCTCACTCGTGAGCCGGAGATGGTCAAAGCCTACCGCGACACCTGGACGCTCGGCATCCACTCCTACCTCGCCTACCTACGCGACCGCCTGCAAATGGCGAAGGAACTCCTTGCCGATTCTGGCAGCATTTTTGTGCAAATCAGCGATGAAAATCTGCATCGCGTCAGGTGCGTGATGGATGAAGTGTTTGGGGTGGATAATTTCGTCGCGATGGTGACG
>JANMLQ010000316.1:0-3177 GCA_031372635.1 Akkermansiaceae bacterium
ATGAGCGCCGCCATGCGCAAGCTCACCGCTCTCATCTCCAAGGCGCGCACCGTCTGCATCTTCACCAACCAGATCCGCGAGAAAATCGGCGTCATGTTCGGCAACCCGGAAACCACCCCCGGCGGCCGTGCCCTCAAGTTCTTCGCCTCGGTGCGCGTCGACATCCGCCGCATCGGCCAGATCAAGGCCACCGACGGCACCGTCACCGGCAACCGCACCAAGATCAAGATCGTGAAGAACAAGGTCGCCCCGCCGTTCACCGAGGCCGAGTTCGACATCATGTAGAACGAAGGCATTTCCTCCACCGGTTCGTTGCTCGATCTCGCCCTTGAGATGGAAATCGTCCAGAAGCGCGGTTCCTGGTTTTCTTACAACGGCACCCAACTCGCCCAAGGCCGCGATGCCGCCAAGGAACTACTCAAAGCCGATGCTGCGATCTACGAAGACATCGAAAGCAAGGTCAAGGAAGGCCTCGAAGCCAAGAAGAAGAAATAAGCATTTCCCCCGTGTCGTTGGAGCCGCGCTCCGTTCCCCCCGGAACGGAGTCGCGGCAGATGGCGTTTCCCGTGAGTCGATTGTGGCGCTAGGATTAGCAATCGTGCCGTCGCGAACTTTGGACTGCGGCGAGCATCGCCGCTTTGGCAGCAGAGTCCGCCTTTCGCATCACGGCTTGTTCCCACCCACCAAGACCGCCCGCATCAATGCCTGCTCCGAGAGTCCAAGCTTAAAAGTGAACGCTCACGTCACCCCTCAAAGCGGCGATGCCCGCCGCAGTCTAAAGTTCAACAACCCAATTCTGAGCGTCCGCAGCCAGATCGAAGCGTAATACCCCTGTCGGGATGCACCTCTGAATTTCCAGCCAAGGCCACTGAAATTTTTCCCTGCCTTCTTTATTACTTCAAATGAATCACCTCACGGCCTCAGCAGGTTCCATGCAGTGACGAGCGCTTTCAGACCGGCCATTTCGATGGAGGGATCGACACCAGCTCCCCAGAGCAGGCGGCCATCGTCGTGCTGGACTTGGACGTAGGCTGCGGCGCTGGCGTCCGAGCCTCCTCTAACCGCATGCGAGCGGTAATCGGTGACTTTGAAATCCTTGAGGCCGATGTTTCCGAGCGCATGGACGAAGGCATTGATCGGGCCGTTTCCGAGTCCCTCGATGTGCTGCATCTCGCCGTGGTGGAGGATGCTGGCTTCGCATTTCACTTGGCCACGCTCGCCCACTTGGTGGATGAGTTTGTAATCGACGACATCCAGCGGGCTGGCGAGGTTGACGAACTCGCGGAAGAACGCCTCGCGGATCTCGTCAGTAGTGAGTTCTCTGCCGTGTTCGTCGGCCATGTCGTAGATGCGCTTGCCGACTTGCGGGTGCATGGTTTTCGGAAGATCGAAGCCGTGCTCGCGGTCCAACACGTAGGCGACGCCGCCTTTTCCGGACTGCGAGTTGATACGGATGATCGCCTCATACGAGCGGCCGATGTCCTGCGGATCGATGGTCAGGTAGGGCACGCCCCACGGGATGTTAGAGTCGGCCTTGAGTTCCTTCTCGCGGCGGTCGAGGCCTTTCTTGATCGCATCCTGATGGGAGCCGGAAAACGCGGTGAATACGAGTTCACCAGCGTAGGGCTGGCGTTCCGGCACGATGAGCCGCGTGACGCGTTCATACACCGTGCGGATCGACTGGATGTCTGAGAAATCCAGGCCGGTAGGCACGCCGTGGCTGTTGAAATTCAAAGCTACGGTGACGATGTCCAAGTTTCCGGTGCGCTCGCCATTTCCAAAGAGCGTGCCTTCCACGCGGTCTGCACCTGCCATCAGGCCGAGTTCGGTGGCGGCCACACCGGTGCCGCGGTCGTTGTGAGTGTGCAGCGAGACGATGACGGAATCCCGCCGGTCCAGATGGCGGCACATCCATTCAATCATGTCCGCGTGGACGTTGGGCGTGCTCCACTGGACGGTGTCCGGCAGGTTGACGATCATCTTTCGATCAGGTGTCGGCTGCCAAACGCCGATGACGCCGTTGCAGCATTCGAGCGCGAAATCCAGTTCCGTATCTGAGAACGATTCAGGCGAGTATTGCAGCACGACTTCCGTGCGCGGAATGGTGGGAACGAGTTTCTTCACCAGCTTCGCGCCCTCGATGGCGATGTCCCGGATCGACTCGCGTGAGGCGTCGCTGAAGGTCACGCGGCGCTGTAAGGGCGAGGTGGAGTTATAGATATGAACGATGGCGCGCTTTGCTCCGTCGATGGCCTCGAAGGTGCGACGGATCAGATGATCGCGCGTTTGCACGAGGACTTGGATCGTCACGTCGTCAGGGATGCGGTTTTCATCGATCAAGCGACGTAGGAAATTGAACTCCGTATCTGCGGCGGAGGGGAAGCCCACCTCGATCTGCTTGAAGCCGACGCGCACTAACAGATCAAAGAACTCCAGCTTCTCCTCGATCGACATCGGCTGGGGCAGCGCCTGGTTTCCATCGCGCAGATCGACAGAGCACCACTCGGGCGCGTGATCGAGCACCCGCTCCGGCCAGGTGCGGTCCGGCAGATGCACGGGTGGAAACGGTCGGTATTTTGTGAGTGAGGAAAGATGCATGACAGGAAACGGTTTACAAAAACGCAGGAGGACGCCGCAAGAATGGGGGTGCCAGTGAACGAAAGTGAAGGAAAGAAAACGTGCGGATGCAGCTACCGCCTCCCGTCGTCTCATATTTTCTGAGGATTTTTAGTGATCCTTCTGCGGGTACGTGATGGACTGTCGTTAACCCATGCAGGCGACCCTTCTACCACCGCGAAATCCCGCGTTCTGTGCGCCCATCACTTCCAACCGGGATCTCGGCGCTTGTCTGATCGCCAACGTGCCGATGCGGGAGCTGCTTGAGGCCGATCTCCGCCGCGCAGGGCTGCAAATCGTCGCCCACAAGGACGCGGAACCACGCGCGATCCGCATTCCCCTCGATAACTGGATCGAGCTTGGCGCACTCCTACTGCTTGGCCGTAATCCGAAATCCGCCTGCCTGCTCGATAGCAGCGGCAACACACTCGCTTGGAAAGGCAGCCCGAATCCAGAAGAGTGCGATGACAAAATCGTCACCGACGCCACCTGCTTCCCCGTCATTTATCCATGGGATCTGCTGCGCATGAACGAGGAGGTGCTCAACATGATGGATGAAAC
>JANMLQ010000009.1:0-10959 GCA_031372635.1 Akkermansiaceae bacterium
AGCAACTCGTCCGCCTTGCCGTTTCCATAAACATCGGAGGTGACGAAGGTGCGGATGCCGGATTCGTAAGCGGTCTGGATGCAGCCGATGAAGCGCTCCTCGCCGAGGGTTTCTCCGAAGTGCATGAAGCGTCCACCGCTCCAGGTGCCGTAGGCTGTCGTTGTGGGTTCCATAAACGTGTGCGGATGACTAATCGGGCCGCCGCATGGGGTCAATCCCAACCCTCAGACCTGTCGGTGATTCAGTTCCGCTATGGACAAACGGCGGGGCATCCAACAGGGTTCCGGCGCACATGAAGCGATTCCAAATCATTGCGATACTACTGGCCGCCACCGCGCTCAGCGCCAGCGCGGCACCCAAATTCGCCGTGATCCGGGTGAAGGACATCTACTCAGCCCTCCCCTCCACCGCCGGGCTCCAGCAGGAGATCAAAAAGGAGCGCGACGCGATCATGAAAAGCGAACGCGCTACAGAACTCCGCAAGATCATCAACGAACTGCAAGGTCTGCAAGCCAAGCTCTCCGACAAAGAGCACCCGCTCGACGAGGCCACCGGCCGCAAGTTCGCCCGCAGTTATGAAATCAAGCGTCAGGAGGCGCAGACGCTGCAAAAGGAGTTCGAGGATTTCCGTGCGGAGCAGGAAAAGCAGATCAACCGCAAGATGGTGGATGGCATGCGCGCCTCGCTCGACAGCATCATGCAGGCCTCGCGAAAGGTCGCCAAGGAGAAGGGATACGATCTAGTATTCGATGGTTCCGGAAACACCAACACCGGAGTCGCCTTCGTCCTGAGCAACAAAAACTCACCGGATCTAACAGACGATGTGAAAGCCGTGATGAAGGACGCCGCTGCATCAGCTCCCGCAGCACCCGAGAAACCAAAATCCGAGTCGTCCAAAAAACACTGACATCCAATGGACATCCTGATCGAAGCCCTGAAACACCCCTTCACCTGGGGACTGCTGTTAGGTCTGCTGGTAGCGGGTTTTACCTGGAAATCGGGCTTCACCGCACGCCGCCACGCCGCCCGTGAGCTGAAGCGCGTGGAGACCGAAATAAAGGAACTCCAAGGCCACCTCAACACCCAGCTCAAGATCAATGCCAGCGGCAACGAGGCGCTGCAGAACGAACTCAACGCACTCAGGCAGCACAACGAAACGCTGCGTGTGAACAACGCCGCGCTCCAACAGAAACCCGGCCGCGCGGAACAACGACAGCTCCAGATTTATGAATTCGCAATCCGCACGATGCGCGAACAGGCACCCGGATTCGCACCCGCATGGGAAAAAGCCCTGCGTCAGGGCGAGGCGGAGGTGGACGCCACAGAGTCCGGTCTCAAGAAACTCGTGCGCCGCGTGATCCCCGGTCTCGGAAACAACTCGGCCTCACAGGTGATCGTCAGCGAAGATCCAGCGAACAACGTCTGAAGGCACGGCGTTGGGATTTCTTGCCCTGCGCAAGAAAGCGACATTTTCCGATTGCCCTGCCGCGCACGCTTGCTAATTCTCAGCGCGTCGTCCGCAGGCGGAAACTACCGCCCTAGGACACTGTGAATTGCCTCGGTAGCTCAGTTGGTAGAGCAGTTGACTCTTAATCAATTGGTCCTTGGTTCGAATCCAAGCCGGGGTACTTATCTCAAAATCCTAGAAACCTTATGGTTCTATGTTTTTGTCGCCAATCTGAATAGACGGAATCAAATCCATAAAAAACCTTTCGGACCAAAGGCTGAGTTCGCGGGGGTCCTTGAGAAACGGTGCGATGTCCTCCTTCGCCTGGTCGAAGCGGATGCTGGTAAATCGTTCAACCAAGCGTTTCCGTAGGGCGGGCGCATCAAGTGGCGTTTCAAGCGACCAATCGCCCGACTGCCGCATCCGGGCTTCCAGATGGGCGAGGTTCAGCGGAACGCCACGGCCGACATACCAGACAAGATCGTAAAAATCCCGGCCCTTGACGCGGCTCTTCCAATTCCGGCAAAGCACTGCGTGGAGCTTGCCTGCGAATAGGCTGGGGAGATTGTAAACTCGGACTTGGTGAGGCGTGGGCACGAGGCGAGTGAGCATTTCGGTGGTCGCGCCTGGTGGTGGGTCGGTATCGATTTCCAACTTGATGCGGATTAGCTGCCCTCTCGGAAGTCGAGCTGCAAGTTCCGGCGGCGCTCCGATTTGCAGAAGGTTGATCATCGTGCTGCCTTTCAAAAAAGCCGACTCGGTGGGCGACGGGTGGCTTTTCTCAATTCCTTCCGCCCGAAACTCGAAACCCCAGGCCGCCAGTTCATCCGCCACCGCGCCGAGATATGCCCTGAATGAAAAGTCCGGCTTGGGCGCGAGCAATGAAAAATCCAGATCTTCCGAAAACCGCTGCATGCCATGAAAAATACGCAAGGCACTGCCACCGTAGAACGCGGCATGATCGTAGAACGGCGTGCGCCAGAGACCGAGCAGTGCGATCTCCTGGGCGATCTCGCGCACGGCATTCTGATAGTCGTTGGCGGATTGGGGTTGGTAGCGGTCGATCAGACCGGCGAGCGCGGGATGAATCATGGTGAGATCGGAGTTTTCTGAAAATAACGAGCGAAGTGGCGCACCGCGGGCCGGCCATAATTCGCGGCACAGGCGATGAGCTGCTCATCGTCGAGCGGCGGAATTTCATCAATCCGCATCGCCTGCAGCCAGGCACGAACATCCTTTTGCGAACGGATGGAGGGATCGAGAGCCACGCAATCACAGAGAGCCTTCGTCGGAGAGGCCAGCAGCCATGGGAGCAGAGGATCCTCCACGCGCTCAATCCCGATCGAGAAAACCCGCGCCGGGACATACCGATAGCGATAGCGGCCAACTGGAGTTTCAAATTCCATCGGTCGCTTGAGCGTGGCGCATACGACTTCCTCGACGCGCTCAGGAATCAACCCGTGCCATGCCAGCGCGGACTCGAAACTGACGTAGGATGGCCCGCAGATCGCCGGAGCCAAGGCAAGCGGATTGACCGTGCGGTCGCGCAAATAGAGACCACGTCGCAGAGGAATTAATTCTCCCGCCGCCAGCATCCGGGACACCTTCATCCGTGGATTTCCATAGGCTGCCAGCGCGTCCTTGAGCTGCCCATGGGAGATCAGGGGCGATGAAGACGGCAGGTAGAATGGATGCTTGATCGGCACGACAAAGTATCCTTAAACGATACATTTCATCAGATAAAGCAGAAAATCCTGCCTGATTCACCACCATTTGCCCTTCATGCGTTCGTGCCATGCGAGATGCGCAATCCCGTTGGGATTGGATGCCGTAGTTGGATAGTTGCCTTTTTTTGCGCCTACTTCACCACGAAGCATCCCTTAACCGCTCGGTGATGCAGCCGTTGTCTTGCGCGAGGATAGCACTCTCTCACTCCGTATCATCGAACCCGTAGTCGCCAAGCACCGATCACGTTCTCGCGTCCTTCAGCAGCGATGTGAGATCGCAGGTGTGGTAGTAAGCGCGTTTCCGATAGTCCATCCAACCCGGCGCGAAATACGCATCGCCGACACGCTGGCCGTTGACGTGGAGTTCGTAGATGCCAAGCGCGGAGGCGTGGGCGATGGCGCTGACAATCTTCTTCTCCGGCTTGAAAACGCTGCGGTAGTAGCGAGCGGGCGGTAGTTGAAGTTGCTTGCGATCCTTGTGAAACGGTGAGGTGTCACGAAACGAAATGTAGCACTGCTTCGGTTGTGAGCCGATCATCGTAGGTGATTTTTTCCGGGCCACCCTTCTTTTCGAGGAACACCGGTTCATGACCCACCAGCTTGCCAGCGTTTTCAAAGACGAGATGCGGCAGGCGTTCCATCCAAATTACAAACTCACACAAATCGGTTGATTTCAGGCTCACAGTGAAACACTCAGGGACCAAGTAATGCCGCATTGACGGCACCGGTCCGCATGGATAGGCCATGGGCATCATGAACCCCTGCAAACCCCTGATCGCATTGTTAGGAGTGCTCCTGTTTTCAGGGCACATGGCCGCCGCCGCGAACAAACCGCTCAAAATCTTCATTCTGGCGGGCCAGTCCAACATGCAGGGACATGCCAAGGTGGAAACCATCGCCGGCATCGCCATGGACCCGAAAACCAAGCCGATGTCTGAGGAAAAGTGCGACTCCAATGGAGAGCCGCAGGTCGTGAAGGACACCTTCATCAACTACCTCGCTAAGAACCGTTCCAACCAGGCATTTCGCTACCACGGTTCCGCCAAGACCCGCGGCGGCATCGGCATGGCATTGGCGGACGCACTCGCCGCATAGCATAAGAAAGACGGATGACTCTCACATGAAAACCGAACACCATATCCCACATAATTATTCCCGCAGGAGATTACTCAAGGGAGCCGCCGCCAGTTCGGCGCTTGCCTTGTTTCCACGGGCATCCGCCGCCACGACCCCATCGCAATCTCTGCGCCAACTGGCTCGCGGAATGCCGATGATCGGTGCCGCCGTTCCCACGAATTTTGAAACGCACCTCAACGCAAAGGAACTCGCCATCCT
The DNA here is from genome assembly GCA_031372635.1 of Akkermansiaceae bacterium. Taxonomy (GTDB): domain Bacteria; phylum Verrucomicrobiota; class Verrucomicrobiia; order Verrucomicrobiales; family Akkermansiaceae; genus Luteolibacter. The sequence goes on from JANMLQ010000009.1 coordinate 4,510, forward strand.
CGCCGGACAGTTCGACTCAGTCACGCCGGAGAACTGCATGAAGTGGACGGCCCTCTGCCCTAACGAAAACGAATACCACTTCGAACCGCTCGACCGCTTGTTCGACTTCGCTGCAAAAAACCGGCAAAAAGTCGTAGGGCACACACTCATCTTCAACCGCGAGGGTGACTATCCAGGTTGGATTTTCCGCGATGGCGGTAAGGAGGCCGATGCCAAGCTTGTTTGGAAACGGATAGAAGCCCACATCGAAAAACTGATGTCCCGCTATATCGGACGCGTGGAGTCCTGGGACGTGCTCAATGAGTTCGTGGAAGTTTCCGATCCTGGCTACCGCGTGACGGACCTCACCCGCGTCTTGGGCGCGGACTTCCCAGTTAGGGTTTTCAAGATCGCAGACCGCATCGATCCGAAAGCCAAGCTCACCTATAATGACTTCGGCATCGAATACCCGGATCGCATGAAGGCCATCCTCGCGTTTGTCCGCTCGCTGCGGGACAAAGGATGTCGCGTCGATGTGGTGGGAAGCCAGAGCCACATCGAACTCGGCGATAAATCCGAAGAACGCATCGGTGCGATGATTCAACAGTTTGCAGCGGATGGATTCCGCTGCGCTCTGACCGAACTCGACGTGGATGTCATTTCCCGCAAGTCCACCGCAGATGCGAATCAGCGCAATCCTTATGTGAACGGCTGCCCAGCAGAAATCCTAGAGCAGCAGGCGAAAGTCTATCGCGATATCTTCGCTGCCGTAATGACCAACCGCAAGCATGTGGATCGCATCAGCTTCTGGGGCATCACTGATCGCAACAGTTGGCTCAACAAATGGCCGTGGGAGCGCGTCAACCACGGCTTGCTCTACGACCGCGACGCGAATCCCAAGCCCGCCTTCCACGCGATCGCCAAAGTCTTGGCCGCGCGCTGATAGCGCGTTGCGATCCGCGCTTCGATGAGGTGGTAAAAATAGCCACCCATCCCGATCCGCAGTATCCAGAAGACCCGCAGTTCGCGCGTATGCCACACGGCCCGCCAAAAAAACCGGCGGCGGATGGCAGGTGCCCGTGCTGCTGATCGCGGCTCTGGCAGCGTTGTTTCTGTTTCGAAATCGGATTTTCCCCAACCCGGAACCAAGCCCCGCCTCTGCTCCGATCCTTGTGGAAACACCGGAGCCCGCAGCACCCGATCCCGAGCCGCAGGCACCCATGCCTGCTCCTCTAACAGCCAGCCAGGAACCTCTAACACCCGATGCCCCGCCGCTGGCGCTGGTGCCGGCACCGGAGAAAACCGAACCCGTAACCCTCCCGGAAACCCCTCCATCCACCACACCCGCGCAACCGAAGTTTGATGTGGTCGAGTTCCTCAGCCACGCCAGATCCGTGATGCTCAAACGCTGCGGCCATGAACTCGCCAAGCGCAATGCGGCAGTCGAAAAAAAACCTCTCCGACTTCAATAGAGACGCCAGGAAACTGATCAAAACGAACCTTTCGGAAAATTACAATGACGCCGAAAAAAGCGAACTCGATGGCTTCATCAGCAAGCGCAAGGAGAATGGCAGCCACATGGGGAAAGAACTGCCCTCCCCTTTGAAGTTCAAGAAATGGCTCGTCGAGTTGCATGAGGAACCCCAGGCCAAGGAGCGAACCATCAACAAGGAATTGGTAGCCGCGCTCACCAAGCAGAAAGAAACCTACCTTTCCGGCCTGAACATCCGAATCAAGGCGCTTCAGGGAAATGATCCAAGCGCAACAGATCTGATCAAAGAGGAAGTCAAAGAGGTGAATGCCAGCCCGGACTATTTCGCAGAGCTGATGCGCAAGGAGTCCCACAATCAATGAGCCACTGAATCATTCTGAAGAATGCGGAGGAACAAGACTTCGCGTTCCTTCGCTGCTAAAAAACTCTCTTCAGCGGTTTCCCCGAGCCGTCTTGCGCCTTGCCTTCCCCCCGGCAGATCGCGACGCTTCCGCCGCATGAACCCGATCGACAAAGCGGACGTCCTCATCGAAGCCCTGCCCTATCTCCAGGCCTTCCGTGGCAAGACCTTCCTCATCAAGATGGGCGGCTCCGCGATGGAAGATCCGGACCTCGTCGCTAAGGTCATGCGCGATGTCGTTTTTCTCGAAGTCGCAGGCATCAACCCCATCGTCGTCCACGGCGGCGGCAAGGCGATCTCCGCCGCCATGGAGAAAGCCGGACTCGAAGCAAAATTCGTCGGCGGCTTCCGCGTCACCACGGATGAGGCCATCGACATCGTCGCCCGCGTGCTATCCGAAGAGATCAACCCGGGCCTCGTCCGCATGATCCGCGACTTCGGCGGCAAGGCCGTCGGCATCCCGGGAAACGACGTGTTTCTCGGCGAGAAAACCAAGGGCATTGATACCGACGGCAGCCGCGTGGACATCGGCCGCGTCGGTGAAGTCGTTGGTTGCCAACTCGCGCACATGGATGCCGCGCACCAGGCTTGCATCGTCCCCGTCATCTCGCCGCTCGCTGCGGAACTCGCCACTGGCCGACCGCTCAACATCAACGCCGACCTCGCCGCCGCCGCTCTGGCGAAGGAACTCCGCGTCGCCAAACTCGTCTATCTTTCCGACGTGCCCGGCCTCCTCTCCGATCCCAAAGACCCGACCACCCTCATCAAATCCGTCTCCCGCCACGAAGCCGAAGGTCTGATCGCAAACGGCACCGTTTCCGGCGGCATGATCCCCAAACTCCGCAGCGCCGTGGATGCACTCAACGCCGGTGTTAGAAAAGTCCACTTCGTCGATGGCCGCCAACCCCACGCCCTGCTCCTGGAAATCTTCACCGACGGCGGCATCGGCACCGAAGTGGTGCGATGAGACATCAATCCCAACGGGTTTTGACAGAATCATGGACAGCAGAATCATTGAAGACGGGCAAAATGGATTTACGTGCGCCAACTTCGGGGCGCGTTATCAATGACGGCTATCCACCGTCCCAACGGGACGATTCATACCAACCCGGCACGAGAGTGCCGGGATCGTGATCGCCCGCTGTCCCGTGTCCTGAAAGGGACACTTCATGCGGATGGCGCTTCGATCAACCTCACTCAGCATGAAGCGTCCCTTCAGGACGCGATTCCTATCCAAACGCGAAACCCGGCACCTTGTGCCGGGCTGGTATGAGCCGTCCCGTTGGGACGAAAAGTGATGTGTGTTGGGTTTCGTGATTTGCACATGTCACCCGCTACGTGCGCCCTCCTTGGGGCGCTGTATCCTTCGTGCTAAATTTCCAGGGTGACGGGAAAATACCCGTCACCCTTCGCTTCCACCGTTCACGCCCTTGGCGTGGCAGATCCCATCAAGACGGCATCATGGTCCCAACGGGACTCACGGTGATAGCGAAGGGTGACCTAAGGAAACCCTGGAACCACCGGCCCCATACGCATTGGCGACCCAACGGGTCCCACGGCGGCGTGTTGGGTTTCGCGATTCACCCATGGCGAGCGCCCAACCCAAGGTAGCCCCGCCTTGCGGGAGACGACCACCCCCGGTTGGGATTCCAAAGCATTCGCACCCCGGAGGGCGTGGATCGTGGTTGCTGCGTCTCGCAGCAAGGTCACATTGCCCCGATTCAACCTTACCCGGTCGGCTGCAAATATTCTTGGTATAACGCCTTTTAGATCTAAAAGTCGCAGCGAATGAATGTGACAGTCAAAACCACCACCGATCACTAACACCAGTCTTTTCAACGACCTTTACCCCACAAGCGAGTTCTTAGCCGTCATCAGTTACAGTCTGTCTGTCATGGATGTAAGCAGAATTTCATGCAAGCAGCCCGCCATCTGTTCTCCACAGCGATTTTCCTCTTCCTTATCATTCTAAGTTCATCCTGCGCGATCCGTCCCGACGTATCCGAGATTGAAAGACAGGTAGCCCGGACATTCTCAGCGCCGAAAGGGAAGGCCGTGCTGTTTGTTTACCGCCCTTCCAACGTCAGAGCCATGGCGGCTCCACGGGCCGTGATCATCAACGGAGAACATATCGTGAGTAATACCAACGGAACCTTTGTGGCGATGCCTCTCAGTCCTGGAACCTACCGTGTTCAAGCTGCGCTCCATGCACCCGGGGTTCGGGAATTCGAAGGAAAATATCCGGAAATCGTGCTAAACACGAAAGCAGGAGAGGTCTATTTCATACGCCAAAGCCTTACCGGGAGTGTCCTTGGAAGCAGTGAAGGGAGGAGGGGGACAATGGTAACGCTCCAATCTGGTGGTGCGGGTGCGCCTGTTCCGCTCTTGTTGGGAAACGAACCTCCGCCCTTTGACGCCCAGCTCGTGGGTGAGAGCCAAGGCAAAACCGAGTGCGCCAAACTAAAACTAGTAGGCTCTTATCCAGTGCCGTGAGTAAGTCTTGAATGGGAGCAAAGCACAAGTAACGGTAGCCACTTCACCACCGAATCGCCGCGGCGGCCCAGGTGAGGCCGGCTCCGAAGACGACTAGCACGATCTTGTCGCCGCGTTTGAAGGCTGCGGTGCGGTTCGCTTCGTCGAGGGCGATGGCGACGGCGGCGGCGGAGGTGTTGCCGTATTTGTCGAGGTTGACGAAGACGCGTTCGTTGGGAACGGCGAGGCGGTCGGCGATGGCGTCGATGATGCGGAGGTTGGCCTGATGGGGAATGACGCAGGCGATGTCTTCGGGTTTCCAACCGGCGCGTTCGATGACTTTTTCGGCAGCTTCCTTCATGCGGTTGACGGCGATCTTGAAGACTTCTTTGCCCTGCATGTTGAGGGTGTGGAGGTGTTGGCCGACGTTTTCCGAGGTGATGGGGCAGGCGCTGCCACCGCCGGGAATTTCGAGCAGGTGTGTTAGATTTCCATCGGTGCCCATTTCGGTGGCGACGATGGAGCCTTCTCCGGGTTGGGCGCGGCGCAGGACGGCGGCTCCGGCTCCGTCGCCGAAGAGAACGCAGGTGGAGCGGTCTTCCCAGTTGGTGACGGTGGAGAGTTTTTCCGCGCCGATGATGAGGGCGTTTTTGAAAGCGCCATCGGAGATGAGGCGCTTGCAGATTTTCATGGCGTAGAGGAAGCCAGAGCAGGCGGCGGAGATGTCGAATGCGACGGCATTGCTCGCGCCGAGCTGATGCTGGACGTAGCAAGCAGTGGCGGGCGTGGGCGTGTCCGGCGTGATGGTGGCGACGACGATGAGTTCGATCTCATCAGCGGTCATTCCGGCTTGTTCGAGTGCGTTTCTAGCAGCCTTGGATGCCATGTGGGAGGTGAACTCGCCCTCGGCGGCGATGCGGCGCTCGCGGATGCCGGTGCGGGTGACGATCCACTCGTCGCTGGTGTCCACTTTCGCGGCGAGTTCGTCGTTTGTTAGAATTCTCTCCGGTAGATAACTGCCGGTTCCCGCAATGCATACCTCGATGACGGATGTCGTTTCACTCATGCGGCGGGAGATTGGAACCACGGCACGGCGCTCACAAGCGCGAATGTTAGCGAAGCCAGCGAATCAAACCGGGTCCGCTGTGGTGATCGTGATGGCGGCGAGGGCTTCTTGAATGCGTTGGTTCACGCGGTGCTCGACGGTTTCCACGGCGACGCGGATGGCATTGCGCACAGCGAGAGCAGTGGAGGAGCCGTGAGCGATGATGACCACGCCATTCACGCCGAGCAGCGGACTGCCGCCGTAGGTTTCGTAGCTGCCTTTTTCCTTGAGGGCTTTGAAGGCTCCATTGGCGAGCACGGCTCCGGCGAGGCGCAGCGGGTTGCCTTTGATCTCGGTCTTGAGCCATTTGGAAACTGCCTTGGCGGTGGCTTCCACGGTCTTGAGCATGACGTTTCCGACAAATCCGTCGCACAAGACCACATCGAGTTCGGTCTCGAAGAGGTCACGGCCTTCGACGTTGCCGACGAAATGGATGCCGGGAGTTTGCTTGAGCAGCTTGAAGGTTTCCTTGGTGAAAGTGGTGCCTTTTTCGTCTTCCTCACCATTGGACATGAGGCCGACTTTCGGCTCCTTCACGCCGAGCACGTTGCGCGAGTAGGCGGTGCCCATGACGGCGTAGGCGACGAGGTGCTCGGGCTTTGCCTCGGGATTGGCCCCGGCGTCGAGAATGTGGCAGAGTCCGAATTCGTTCGGAATGGCGGTGGCGATGCCCGCGCGGTCCACACCGGGCAGGGTACGTAACTTAAGGGTGGCAGCGGCCACTGCGCCGCCGGTGTTTCCAGCGGAAACGAAAGCATCGGCCCGGCCATCCTTGACCATGTCCATGGCGATGCTGATCGAGGAATCCTTTTTGCGACGCACGGTTTTCGCACCCGGCTCGGCCATGCCGATGACTTCTGAAGCGTGGACGATGCTCACGCGCGGATCACTGAGATCGAGGCCTTGTTTCGCGCATTCTTCAATCAGGACGGCTTGATCGCCCACCAGATAGAGGTGCTGGAGTTTCGGGTAATAGCGCAGGGCGTCGATGGCTCCCCCGAT
>JANMLQ010000010.1:0-9786 GCA_031372635.1 Akkermansiaceae bacterium
ATCTAACATCAACCGCTTCGTCAAAGTGCTGGACCGCTTCATCGACCGCTCGCAGTTCATCATCGTCACCCACTCGAAGCGCACGATGGCCCGCGCCGACGTGATGTATGGCGTGACCATGGAGGAGTTCGGAGTTTCCAAACCCGTCGGCATGCGCCTCACCGCCGCCGACGACAACAAGTCAGGCACCGAAGCCAAATCCGCCGCGCAGAAAGCCGCCCTCAGGCTCGACGCATAACAGATCTCCAGACAGGAGAGGGAAACCGGGGGTGGAGCGGATGGTCCGGGGGGATCCCCGCTTCACCCCCAATGGTTTCGGAGCATCAGAAGAGCGGTCACTTCTTGATCTGATCCCAATTGATCTGCTTCTCCGCGAATGCATTCAGAAACGCGGTCAGCTTCTCATCCGCCTCTGCCTCGGTCACTTCCTTATCTTTTATCCACGGCATTTTTCCATACCACATGGAGACGGAGACGTAGGCCCAGCGTTGATCCAGGCCTTTCACCAAGCGGTCCTTCATGTCCACCAGTGTGCGTTCGAGGTGATCGTTGGTGATCCTGTCGTGACCGACGAAGAAGTAGTAGGTGACGCATTGGAAATTCGCCACTACCTCGTTATTTTCGTTCTTCATCGCTTGGTATGAGCCAAGCCGCTTCACCGGATAACTCCTGCCTCCGGGAGCCGCCATTTTTAAATCGCTGGATGACGTGATCGAATGGCCCTGTGCGGGCATGCAGCGCTCAGGACGGTGGATCGAGCTGTTCAGGTCATATCCCGAGAGCACTACCGAAAGATCCACGCGGTCAGGCACCAGACGTCCTTCAAGAGTAATCTCGCCGGGCCTGGGCTTGAGGCAGATTGCTTTGGCGAACTCGGTGTCTTTGCCCAGCGTGCCGACTTCTTTCGTGCTGGCTGCAATTTTTTCATACGACCATCCGCCACAGTCGCCGGGCAGTTCCATGCTCACGGCAGAGTTAGCGGTTTCTCCGGCCTTTGGCAGGACATAAACCGCGCTGAGTGAGCCACCTAGCATCAGGGGCAGCAGCCATAAGTTCCATTTCATGATTCTTGGGCAGTGGTTTCGGGTTGCCCGGTCACCACCTGGCGGGTGACGGTCATGCGGCGGACTTGTTTCAGTGCGCCCTTTTTCCATGGCAGTCCACCTTCCAGTATGGAGTGGAGGACCAATAAGAGCATCAAAGAAAACGGATAGAACAAGAGTAGCCCGGACCAATCGTGCCAAGTATTATGAGCCCAGTAAGCATCACCGTATTCGGCGATGACGAAGATCGATGTCACACGCAGGATGTTACCTAGGATCGCCAGCGGAAAGGCGGATAAGAACAGCAGGACGCGTTTCCATGTCACCATGTCAGAAATGTAAGCCCATGCACCGGAAATCATCAGCAGCGCCATCAATGAGCGGATTCCACTGCACCCTTCGGCTATCTCCAGCGGATCCCATTTGCCCTGAGCCGAGGAAATTTCCGTGCCTTTGACGATCGTTTCGACACCGAAAAGCGAGGACACATGATGGGCCGACGAAGTGGCGATCATCTGAAGCTGCACAGTGGCCTGTTGAAAACTCGGCAGCGGCACCGCCAGCCAGAAGAAGAACAACGGGAAGATCAGTTTCTTCGCAACTTGCCTGCCCCAGAAAAACCACGCCGCGCCCCACATAATGATCGGCAGCGCGCCCACCGCGACGCGTGGTTGGAGAGTGCGGTAGCCCGCCGCATAAAACGCCGCGCCGATGAATACGATGAGCAGCCCCCATCCTTCCGGCTTGCTCACCACACTCTTGAACGTCTGAAAGCGGTGGAAGATCAACCCCGCGACGATCAGGGGAAACATCGGCCCGTGTTCGTATCCGGTCTCCGGGTTCCACGCGCTCCAAAGCCAACTCAACGCAGACTGATGGCGGGCCACGCCGTAGCGCGTTTCAAAAACGTAGAACCAGATCAGCGCCAGCGACGCGAGGATCAGCGGACCCCAATAGCTGCGTTCCACGGATTCTCCGCCGCTATGGGTCAGCCCGTCTGGTGCGGACTCGGGTGTTGGTTTGGGCATCGGCGGAATGGTTTGAAGGAATTGCGAGCAAAGTATTGCCGACTGTCTGGAAGGTGTCAACAATCCGCCGCCCTGCCGCCTCCCGCTCTTTTTCTCACATGAAACTCATCAGTGGAACCGCCCACCGCGCGCTCGCCGAGCGCATCGCCGAAAACCTAGGACAGCCTCTCGCTGACGTCCACGTTTCAGCGTTTCCCGATGGAGAGACCGAAGTGAAAATCAACGAAAACGTCCGTGGTGCGGATGTTTTCATCATCCAGCCGAGCTGCCCGCCGACCAACCACAACATCATGGAGTTGCTCATCATGGTGGACGCCGCGCGCCGCGCCAGTGCCGAGCGGATCACCGCCGTGATGCCGTTCTTCGGCTACGCCCGCCAGGACCGCAAAGACCAGCCGCGCGTGCCGATCACCGCCAAGCTCGTCGCTAACCTGCTCACTTCCGCCGGCGTCAACCGGGTGCTCACGATGGATCTGCACGCACCCCAGATCCAGGGCTTCTTCGACATCCCCGTCGATCATCTCTATGCGAAATCCGTGCTCATCGGCTATCTGCGCGAGCGTCACCCGGACACCTCCAACCTCACCGTCGTGTCGCCGGATGTCGGCGGTGTGAAAATGGCACGCGCCTATGCGGACGCCCTCGGCGCGGAGTTGGCCATCGTTGCCAAACACCGCGTCAGCGCCACCCGTGTGGAGGCGATGAATGTCATCGGCGAAGTCGAAGGGCGTGACGTCATGCTCGTGGATGACATGACGGAAACCGCCGGCACGCTCACTGCCGCCGCGGAAATCCTCCACAAATTCGGAGCCAAGCGCATTTACGCCGGAGTCTCGCACGCCATCCTCGGTGAACTCGCTCACCAGCGCATCCGCGATTCCAAGATCGAGGAAATCATCACCACGGATTCCGTCCCGCAGGCCGAAGGGCCGAAGGTCAAGATCGTCGGAATCGCCCCCTTGCTCGGCGAGGCGATCCGCCGCATCCACGGCGGCGAGTCGATCACCACTTTGTTTTCCGTGTGAGCTATGGAGAACAGCCTTCCAGGCTGTTTCGGAGTTCGGGCTTCCAGCCTGAACCGAGCCACTCAGCAGGTAGGATAACCATCCCACTTTTTAAAATCCCGCCCCAGTAAACAATTTTTTGACAAGCGCGCATCCGCCCGCTACACAGCCCGCCCCGCGCTTGATTCACAGTGTTTTCCAGCGCATCACACCAACACCAACGCCTTTTCCGTCATGGCCCAGAAGACATCCCTCAAAGCAGCACCCCGCGCCCGCACCGGCTCCGGCCGCCTCAATCAAATGCGCCGTGAAGGCTGGCTCCCGTCCGTGATCTACGGTCGTGGCGTTCAAAACCGCAATCTCAAGGTGGACGCCAAGTCCTTCACCGAACTGCTCGCCCGCAGCAGCTCGGACAACATCGTCATCAACTTGGAGATCGAAGGCGAAGGCACCAGCCTCGCGTTCCTCCAGGCCATCCAGCACGATCCGCTTTCCGGTGCCGCCGTTCATGCAGACTTCCTCTCCATCGACGACAAAACCGAAATCACCGCCCACATCCCGGCCCACCTCAACGGTGACGCCCCAGGTGTGAAAGCCGGCGGCGTCGTCGAACAATACGTGCACGCCATCGAAATCACCTGCCTTCCAGACGACCTGCCGGACACCATCGAACTCGACATCACCGGCCTCCAGATCGGCGACTCCCTCCACATCGGCGAAGTCACCTATCCGAAAGGCGTCCGCCCGACGCACGCTGCAGATGTAGTCATCGTCCACATCGGTCGTGCAGGCTCCGGTGCCGATGCCGAAGCTGCTGTCGAAGCCGCCGCTCCTGCCGCAGCCCCCGCTAAGAAAGCCTGATCGAAGGGCTTCTGAATTCCTTCCAAACGCCCGGCCGCCGACCAGCGCCCGGGCGTTTTCTTGAAGAAGATAGTAGATAGAGGATCGAAGATCGAAGTTTCCCACTATCCACGATCCTCAATCTACAATCCACTATCCCCACCATGTCCTTCACCCTCATCGTCGGCCTCGGTAATCCGGGGAGGCAATACGAAGACACCCGCCACAACGTCGGCTTCATGGTCATGGACCGTCTTGCTGCGAGTGAAGGCGCGGTTTTCCAATCATCTCCGAAGTTCCAGTGCCACCTCGCCAAGCTACCGGGCAGCGGCACCGTGCTGGTCAAGCCACAGACTTTCATGAACCTCAGCGGTCGCGCCATTCGGCAAATCCTCAGCTTTCACAAGTGGCTGCCGGAAAACATGCTCGTCGTTTATGACGATGCCGCCCTGCCACTCGGCACGCTGCGTTTCCGCGAAAAAGGCTCCGCTGGCGGCCACAACGGCATCAAGTCCATGCTCGAACATCTCGGCTCCGATGCCTTCCCGCGCCTCAAGATCGGCATCGGCGGCAGCCAGCCCGGAAACATGGTCGGCCATGTGCTCGGGAAATTTTCACCGGACGAGCAAACGCTTCTCGAAAACACGCTTGCCACCGCTTTGGAAGCTGTGCAGCTTGCGCGTTCCCAAGGCATCGCCGCCGCGGCGAACCGCCACCACACACGCATCCAATCACCTCAATCCGATGAGTCGCAAATACCAGGGCCTGATCGTCCTTAATACCAAATCCCTCGATGGCACCGTTGACGAACTCGTCACCGCCGTCTCCAAAGAACTCGAAGCCGAAGGCGCCAAGCTCGAAAAAATCACCCAGCTCGGCCGCCGCCAGTTCGCATACAACTCGCGCCACCTCGAAGCCGGTCACTACGTGAACTACACCTTCCAAGGCGCTGCGGACATCGTTGCGAAAATCCAGGCCCGCCTCCGTCTCAACGGCCACGTGCATCTCCAGCACTTCCTGCGTCTCGCCTGATGCCAGGTTGTTCATGAGAACAACCTGTTTGCTTGCATTTCCAAGCCTAGCCTCCAGACTCCATCCCCTATGGCCAATCTGAACAAAGTCATGCTCATCGGGAATCTGACCCGCGATCCCGAGCTGCGTTACACTCCCAAAGGCACCGCCGTGGCGGACATCTCGCTTGCCATCAACCGCGTTTGGAACAACGAGCAGAATCAGAAGCAGGAAGAGACCATCTTCGTCGAAGTCACCCTCTGGGGCCGCCAAGCGGAACTCGCCCAGCAATACCTCACGAAAGGCCGCGGAGCCTACATCGAAGGCCGTCTGCAAATGGACACCTGGGACGACAAAGAAACCGGCAAGAAGCGCAGCAAACTCAAAGTCATCGGTGAAACCCTCCAGTTCCTCCCCGATGGTCGTGGTGGCGCTGGTGGACAAGGCGGAGCACAACAATCCCGCCCACCCCAACAACAGCAGCAGCAACGCCCCGGCCCGCCGCAAGGCGCATCCGCAGCTCCTGCCGAGGATTTCCAGGAAGAGGACGACATCCCGTTCTGATCCGTTCTAACAAAAATCTCAAAAGCGGGACTGCTCACGCGGTCCCGCTTTTTTTGCATTCGCGCTCTCTTCCCGTCCGGATTTCATTCTTCGGATCGGCCGTTGGACGGGTTGCCAAAAGCATTTCCCGTAATCCCAGCAGCGGACGCCACCGGAGACTACCCTGATTTCACGGTTTACCGTGCCCCGGATGAAGACAAGCTTGAACTCTGGACACTCCACTGGGCCGCGACGATTGAACCGCTTATTTTCCTGCGCGAGGCTTAGGCTACTTCAATGGCCAACCGCCGTGTTGATCAATGACTTCATCAATCTTCTTCATCAGCCGGATGGTTTCGGTGAGGGTTCCTCGCTCAGTTGGTTCTGGCGCTTGCCCTTAACAAAATACTCGGCGGCGTTGATGAAGAGCACGAGGTCGGGGGCACAGACGACGTTTTGATCGGTAAGTTCTTTCCAGATTCTGCGGTGGCCGGAGGCGCTCAGTTAGCGTCGCTGCTACTGAGTCGCCACTTTGACGAGTAGGCCGGTCTTGCGGACGTGGCTGAGGTTTGCGGCGAAGAAGAGGCTGGCGAGTGCTCCCCAGACGAGGTTGAGGAGCAGGGCGTGCTCGATGTTTCCCCATGGGATGGCCTTGCCGGCAAGCACGGCGCGCATGCCTTCGAAGATCGGCGTGCAGGGTAGTGAGTTGGCGATGGGTTGGAGCCACGCGGGAAGAACGGAGACCGGATAGAAAACTGCGGCGAGTGGTTGGATGAAAAATGGCACCGCCCAGGCTAGGCTTTCGGCAGCCTGGCCCCAGCGCATAATGAGTGCGGTGGAAACCATGCCGAGGAACCAACCGAAGAGGATGAGGTTGGCGAGGAATGGCAATAGTGCGAAGCCGAGTTGGAAGATGTTGAACTGGTAGGCGAGCGCCGCCACCACGATGAGGATGACGAGCGTGACGCAGATGCGCAGCACACCGACCACGCAGGTGGCGGCAACGTATTCGACGGTGCGCACCGGCGCGACGAAGACGTTGAGCAAGTTACGCGTCCACACGTCTTCGAGGAATGAAATCGCGACGCCCTGCTGCGAGCGGAAGAGCACGTCCCACAGGATCATGCCACCGATGAGGAAGGTGATCGTGGCAGGAAATCCGCCGCCTTGTTTCTGTAGGTAGAGTGTTAGGAAACCCCAGACGAGTAGATCGACGAGCGGCCAGAAGATCAACTCGACGAAACGCACGGGATGGCGCGTGTAGAGAAAGATGTAGCGCAGGACGAGCGCGCTGACTGTGTGAAAGGAGAAGGGCATGGAGAGAAGAGGATTAACCGCAGAGAACGCAAAGATCGCAAAGAAGGATAGATTCAATCCGCTGTGCAATCATTGCTTTGTGCTCTTTGCGTTCTTTGCGGTGAATGGAATCATGGTTTCGATTGAATGCCGATGGATGCGATCTCTCCGCGGGCGACGCCGATGAAGAGATCTTCGAGGGATGTGCGATTGAAACGCTCATGCACTTCGCCGGGAGTGCCCTCGGCGAGCACCTTGCCGCCGTGGAGGAAGATGAGGCGATCACAGACTTCCTCGATGTCGCGCATGTTGTGGGAAGTGTAGAGGATGGAGAGTCCGGTTTCCTGCTGGAGCTTGCGCAGCAGTTTTCTAACACGGTCCGCGATGTCGGGATCGAGCGAAGCGGTGGGTTCGTCCAGCAGGAGGAGGCGGGGTTCGTTGAGCAGTGCCTTGGCGAGGTTGACGCGGGTGGATTCGCCTGCGGAAAGGCGGCCGGTCACGGACTTGCGGAGGTGGGTGATGTCGAGCAGTTCCAGCAGTGTTTCGACACGCTGCTTCGGGCGCGGCACGCCGTAGAGCTTGGCGAAAACGAGCAGGTTTTGCCAGACGAGCAGGTTGGATGGCAGGTTGGTGTAGGCGGAGGAAAAATTGACCTGCTTGAGGATGCGGATGCGGTGTTTCCAGAGATCGAGCCCGAACATGCGGACCGAGCCGGATGTCGGCGTGGTAAGCCCGAGAAGAAGGTTCATGGCGGTGGTTTTCCCCGCGCCATTCACGCCGAGCAGGCCGAGCGATTCCCCTTCCGCGACGGTGAATGACAAGCCTGCCAATGCGGTGGAGGAGCCGTAGGTTTTGACGAGACAGTCCGCCTCAAGAATGGGGGTTGCGCTAGGCATGGGCGCAGCGTTTCACCATCCGATGGAAGTATCCAGTGGCAATAGACGCTGCGGCGGCGCGGCAGGTCTTTAATCTGGATTGTACATCCCACCGTAGCCGGGCTGATAGAGAAACAAGCGCAGCACCGGTGCCATGAGGGCGAAATGTTTGTCCACGGCATAGACCCGGCATTCCGCTTCCACGGCGATCGTGGCGATGAGCACATCGTTCCATGGAGCGGTGACGCCTTTGGATTTCAGCAGGGAGAAATTCGCAGCCGCCTTACGCCAGAGTTTTTGATCGCTGCGGATGTAGGGAAGCACGTTGCACCAGGCTTGGAGGCGTTCGCGTTCCGCAGGCCGCGCGCCGCCGAGGTATTCCATTTCCACAGGACCGCAAAGCGCGGCCTCGAATTCATCCAGCAACCCTCGGACGGCGAGTTTCACCGCCGGGTCGCCATCCTTGCGGTGGAGCTCGATCCACGCGCTGGTATCCACCAGAACGAGGTTGTTCATCGGTCGAAATCCTCGATCTGATCGTTGGTCAGCGGATAGTCTCCGAACTCCCCTTCCATGACTTTCCTGCCGAATTCGCGGGCCATCTGGCGGCGCACGAACTCGCGTGCGGCTTTCACGACGGCTGGACCTTTCTTGGTCTCCCCGGTAACGCGCATGGCATCCGCCAGGATCTGATCGTCAATGTCGATGGTGATTCGCATGCCGCGAATTTGAACACGAAAGATGATTAATCAACAAAATTTTTCATCTTTTCTCACCATTCGCTTCCCAAACCATGACGTCCGGCGAGTTCGAGTAAGTCCTCTCGCATCGGCCATTCGTCGGGGCGTTCGCTGGTTTGGTGGCGTTTGCTGGCGCCTTTGAGAGTCATGCAGCCGGTGTTGTCGCCGATCTGACGGACCGCTTCCACTTCATCCGCGCTCAGTCGGATGTCCGGCAACGCGGCGAACTCGCGAATCTTGTCCTCGATGGGGCGCGCGCCTTCACCGGCTTCCTGAATGAACGTGGGCACGACACTCTCCACCGCCGGGTGGCTGAGATTCCAGATGGATGCGAACTGCAGCAGCGTGAGTCCGTGTTTCTCAAAGATCGGGCGCATGCGTTCGGCTTTTTCCATGCCATGCTGAACCCATCCTTCCGGCCGGTAAGTGCGGTGATCGCCGGGTTTAAATTCATGGCCGGGCAAACCGATATCGCCATGAAACACGCCGCCGTAATCCACCACGCGGGTCATCACTTTGACGCCGTGTTTTTCACACGCGGGAAGCGTCAGACCGACGGGCCATGGCTCCAGCGGATTGAGGATGAGCATCGACCAGTCGATGAGTTCACCGAAGCGCTCGAAGCAGCCGACGAGATCAAGCGAGAAACCGTTAGCCGGACCGGGAGCGATGCCGAGGCGGGTGGTGAGACCTTCGTTTCTAGCAGATTCCATCGCCTGCCAGAGCACCTCGCTGGTGTAGCCAGTCTCGTCGGGATTGTGGAGCATCAGTAAGTCGAAGTGATCAGTGCCGCAGCGCTCGAGTTCATTGGAGGCAGCCATGCGGATGAAATCAGCATATTTTTCCGGTCCACGCAGCTCGGGATCAGTGAAACGAGGATAGCCTCGGCTGCCCTGGCGCTGGCCCTCATAGAAATCATGGCCGATCATGCCGACGAGGCTGTAAGTGGAGCGATCGATGCCTTTCAGGGCGATGCCAAGCAACTCGTCCGCCTTGCCGTTTCCATAAACATCGGAGGTGACGAAGGTGCGGATGCCGGATTCGTAAGCGGTCTGAATGCAGCCGATGAAGCGCTCCTCGCCGAGGGTTTCTCCGAAGTGCATGAAGCGTCCGCCGCTCCAGGTGCCGTAGGCTGTCGTTGTAGGTTCCATAAACTTGTGCGGATGACTAGTCGGGCCGCCGCATGGGGTCAATCCCAACCCTCAGACCTGTCGGCGATTCAGTTCCGCTATGGACAAACGGCGGGGCATCCAACAGGGTTCCGGCGCACATGAAGCGACTCCAAATCATTACGATACTCCTGGCCGCCACCGTGCTCAGCGCCAGCGCGGCACCACTTCAAACGGCCACTGCTTGATGCGACCGCGCGACGAGTCGGCTGCTGCGAGCTGCCGCTGCGCCTCGAC
>JANMLQ010000020.1:0-7126 GCA_031372635.1 Akkermansiaceae bacterium
CTCGCCGAACAGCAGCGGATCGTCGGCCTGCTCGACGAAGCGTTTGAGGGCATCGCCACCGCCAAAGCCAACGCCGAAAAGAACCTCCAAAACGCCCGCGCCCTCTTCGAAAGCCACCTCCAATCCGTCTTCTCCCAGCGCGGGAATGGGTGGGTGGAGAAGAAGCTTAGTGATGTCTGTGAGATTACTTCAAAACTCGTTGATCCCCGCAAAAAGGAGTTTCTCGATCTCACGCATGTTGGGGCAGGGAATATCGAATCACAAACAGCGGCCTTCGTTGATCTCATGACAGCGCGGGAGGAAGGCTTGATTTCCGGTAAGTTCCTCTTTGATCCATCGATGGTTCTCTACAGCAAGATCCGCCCCTATCTCATGAAGGTTGCTCGACCTGACTTCAGCGGTTTGTGCAGCGCAGACATGTATCCGCTGGCGCCTTTTCCAACGGAAATTACACGTGACTACCTTTTCCATCTGCTGATGAGTAAAGGTTTCACGGACTACGCGATTCAAGGTTCCGCCCGCGCGGGGATGCCCAAAGTGAACCGCGAGCATCTTTTTGAATTCAAGGTCTGGTTGCCGCCAGTGAAGACGCAGAAGGACTTGGCTAAAAAGCTCGACGCCCTCGTGGAAGAAACCCAACGCCTCGCCACGCTCTACACCCGCAAGCTCGCGGCGCTGGAGGCGTTGAAGAAGTCGCTGCTGCACCAGGCGTTCAGCGGGGAGTTGTGAACGGAACTTGTCAGAAAGAGCCATGATGACCATGTTGGCGGGGATGACGGAGTTGACGCCATTGACACGGTCAATTCCGTCAACCCGGTCAACAACGTCACAGGCCTCGTCAACCGGGTCACCCATCCCATCCACCCAGTCCCCAAACCCACCCCGCCATGGCCGAGCTTTTTGACAAACACGGCGGATTCCGGAAGCTGCATTCGTTCACGTTGGCCACCCTCGTGCAGCTCGAAACCCTGCGTTTCTGCCGCCGTTTCCTCACCCACGACCACCGCCAGACGCCCGAAAAATTCTACGACCCCAAAGGCCGCCAATACGACCAGATGACCCAAGCCGCCCGCAGCGGACGCCAGAACATCATCGAAGGCTCGGAACGCTCGTCCACCTCCAAGGACACCGAAATGAAACTCACCGACGTGGCCCGCGCCAGCCTCAGCGAGCTGCGCGGTGACTACGAGGTCTTCATCATCGACAGCGGCGAGCTACCCTGGTCCGTCCACTCCGAGGAAGCCCGCGCGGTGAACGCCATTTCCATCGACCCAGCGCCGTTCCAGGACGACATGGTCCACGAGTCCGCCAAGCACGCGCTCGAGCAGCGCCGGAAATACGCCCGCTGGCTGGATTCGCAGGACCCCGTGGTAGCCGCAAACGCCATGCTGCTCATCATCGGCCGCGCCTTGAACATGCTGAAAAGCCAGATCGCCGCGCAAGGCAAAGCCTTCGAGGAAAGCGGCGGTTTCAGCGAACGCCTCATCACCCGCCGGCTGGAAGTGCGTGGAGAACAACGCAGCAGCGAGCCGTCCCCACCCTGCCCGCAATGCAGCCTCTCCATGCGCCGCCGGAAATCCGCCAACGGAGAGTTCTGGGGCTGCACCGGGTATCCGACATGTAAAGGAACGAAACCGATATGACTTCATTGACCTCACCGTCATTATTGTCAGCGCCGTAAACAAAGTCACCCACCCCATGAACGAAGCCGAAACCCGAGCCGAGCACATCGACCCCGCCCTCGTCGCCGCGGGTTGGGGCGTCACGGAAGGCAGCCGCATCCGGCGTGAACACCCCATCACGCTCGGCCGCATCGAAGGCCACGGAAAACGCGCCAAAGCCCTCTCCGCCGACTACGTCCTAGAATACCGGAACACCAAGCTCGCCGTGGTGGAGGCGAAAGCCTGGGACACGGCCCTCACGGAAGGCGTGGCGCAGGCGAAGAACTACGCCAGCAAGCTTTCCATTCGTTTCACCTACGCCACGAACGGGCAGGGGATCTACGGGATCGACATGGAAACCGGCAAGGAAGGCGAGGTTTCCGCCTACCCGACACCGGACGAACTCTGGGCAAAAACCTTCGCCAAAACAAACGCATGGCGGGATCGTTTCGCGGCCGTGCCTTTCGAGGATCGCGGTGGTTATTTCCAGCCGCGCTACTATCAGGACGTGGCGATCACCCGGGTGATGGAAGCCATCGCGGAGAACAGGCAGCGCATCCTGCTCACGCTCGCCACCGGCACGGGCAAGACGTTCATCGCGTTCCAGATCGCGTGGAAGCTTTTCCACAGCCGTTGGAACCTGAGCCGCGAGGCGACGCGGCGTCCGCGCATTCTGTTTCTGGCGGATAGAAACATTCTGGCGAATCAAGCGTTCAACGCGTTCTCAGCATTTCCCGAGGACGCGCTGGTCCGCATCGATCCGAGCGAAATCCGTAAACGCGGCAAGGTGCCGAAAAACGGCAGCCTGTTTTTCACGATCTTCCAGACGTTCATGTCGGGTGCGGGAGAGACTCCTTATTTCGGGGAATATCCGGAGGACTTTTTTGACTTCATTGTCATTGATGAGTGTCACAGCGGCGGCGCGAATGATGAAGGAAACTGGCGCGGCATCCTGGAGTATTTCTCGCCCGCCGTGCAGCTCGGCCTAACGGCGACGCCGAAGCGGAAGGACAACGTGGACACCTACGCCTACTTCGGCGAGCCGGTGTATATCTACTCGCTCATGGACGGCATCAACGACGGTTTCCTCACGCCGTTCAAGGTGAAGCAAATCCAGACGACCATCGATTACTACACTTACACCTCGGACGACACGGTGGTGGAGGGAGAGATCGAGGTTGGCAAGGTTTACGAGGAAGCGGACTTCAACAAGAACATCCAGATCCGCGAGCGCGAGAAGAAGCGGGTGGAGATCTTCATGAGCCAGATCAACCAAAACGAGAAAACCCTCGTTTTCAGCGCCACCCAAGATCACGCGCTGTTAGTGCGCGACCTCATCAACCAAATCAAGACCAGCAAGGATCCGCACTTGCGAACGCGTCACCGCCAACGACGGCGCGCTCGGTGAAGAGCATTTGCGGAATTTTCAAAACAACGAGAATACCATTCCAACGATTCTAACGACCTCGCAGAAACTCTCCACCGGAGTGGACGCCCGCAACGTGCGGAACATCGTGCTGATGCGTCCGGTGAACTCGATGATCGAGTTCAAACAGATCATCGGCCGCGGCACCCGGCTCTATGATGGCAAGGACTACTTCACGGTTTACGACTTCGTGAAAGCTCACCTCCACTTCGCCGATCCGGAATGGGATGGAGAGCCGCTGGAAGAAGAAGATTGCCCGAAATGTGGCAACCGTCCCTGCACGTGTGAGGTGAAACCTCGACCGCCCTGCGAAGTCTGTGGCAAGAAGCCCTGTGAGTGCCCCAAGGAACCCTGCGAGGTCTGCGGCAAGGTTCAATGCACCTGCAACAAGCGCACGAAGACCAAAGTGAAACTGGCCGACGGCAAGGAGCGCACCATCCAGCACATGATGATGACCACCTTCTGGCATCCCGACGGCACGCCGATGTCCGCCCAGCAGTTCATGGAAATGCTTTTCGGCACGCTGCCGGATTTCTTTTCTAACGAAGACGAACTCCGCGAGCTCTGGAGCGTTCCCTCTACCCGCGCCAAACTGTTGGAAGGTCTGGAGGAAAAAGGATTCGGCCACGATCAACTCGCGGAGATGCAGAAGTGCATCGACGCCGAAAACAGCGATCTCTTCGACGTACTCGCCCACGTCGCCTACGCCCTGCCACCGCTGACCCGCGAAGAACGCGCGTCAAAGGCGAAGGTGGAAATCAGCACCCACTTCAACAGCAAGCAGCAGGTCTTCCTCGACTTCGTGCTCTCCCACTACGTCAGCGTGGGCGTGGAGGAACTGGATCAAACGAAACTGGCTCCGCTGCTGAAGCTACGTTACCACAATTCAATCAACGACGCCGTGGCGGATCTGGGAGAGGACATTGGCGATGCGTTCACCGGGTTTCAAAAATACCTCTATCAAGGCGTGGCTTAGCTTACGCCCTCACTGTTTCACCACCGCCTTTTGCCAGAGCGGGGAAGGGGGTACGTCGTTGGGACGGCAGATGATGATGCCGGCGTGCTTGGATGCGCCGCTGAGGTAGTCTGTGATTGGGCGGTCGATCACGGTCATGCGGCCCTTGTCGCGGTCTGAGGTGGCGTGCATGAAGTAGGCGCGTTTGTTGAGACGCACGATGAGGCCGACGTGGGAGGTGTAGCCGAAGGTGTCGTTGGTGGTGATGGCGCAGACGTCACCGTCCTTGAGGTAGTTCTCGGCGGCGCGGACCTTGGACTTCGGGACGTGATAGACGGGGAATTTTGAAACTTGGGCTTCGATTTTCCCCATCGGCTCGATGAGGGAGGGATTGGACTTCAGGTAGCGATAGTTTTTCCACTGCACGGTCATCTCGCGAATCTCGCGCTGGAGCCGCTCGGCACCGGGGATGCGGGAGGTGATGTTCTGCGCGTAGCCGCGGCGCTGGTTGTCTGCGAAGACCTCCTCCAGGTGGTGCATGCGGCTGAGGTAGCTGCCGGTGCAGATGCCGTTTCGGTAACGCTCGATTTCCACCATTTTCAGCATGTCGTTGGCTTTGTAAGGGCCGGGTTTGTAGCGGAGCATGCGGGCGATCGCGAGGGAGTTCTCGTAGTAAGTCCAGCAGTCCAAGCCCTTCAAGTTCACCACCGGCGACTCGATGCGGTCGTCCACTTCCAGCGTGTAGTTGACGTAGGGTGTGCCGATCAGTTCGCGCGCGACACGCACGGTGCGCTCGCCGATGGGCAGGGCGCGCCAGTTTTCACGCTCGGCTTTGGCAATGACGGCGTGAAACTTCGACTCGCCCTGAAACACCACGCCCATCGGCAGTCTCGGCGCGGAAGTGGTGGGAACTACGGTCTGGGCCAGTGCGCCGCAGACGGCGAATGCGGACAAGGCACTGATGAGGGCAATTTTCAATTTCATGTTCCGTTCATAGTCGAATTCCCGTCCTGAGCAAAGCGAACATTGCCGGAAGCATCGCGCGAAAGCAGCGGCTCGAAGACAAACCACTGGTTCCAGTGCCGTTTCGCAGTTTTGAAAACTACTGCCGCCCAGATGGCTGCCACTTCCTTTTCATCGCCGCGTTGTCTCGGCGGCAGCGCGATTTGCGGATGCACAGTCACCCGGTAGCGCCGCCAGCCATCGCGCGTGATGAAGAGCGGATAACACGGCGCACCGGTGGCCCTCGCGAGGAAAAGCGGGCCTTTCGGCAGCTTCATGTGAAGCCCCGGCTCCACCTCCACGAGCATCGGCGAGACATCGAACATCACCCGATCGCCCTGCACGGCCACGATGTTTCCCTGCCCGAGCAGTTTCGCCAGCTCGATGCCGAGCATGTTGCCGTCCCGGTTGTAGAGGGTGCGGAAATTTGGATGCAGCCGCTCTTTTTCAGCGATTTCCTGCTCGCGGATGCGCTGCGTTTCCGGTTCGCGTTCGGGAGCGCGCACGGTGTAGAGCGTGCGGTTGAAACGCTCGGAAAACATCGGCGCGGCGATGTCGTAGTTTCCCATATGGGCTGTTAGAACGACGCAGCCATCACTGCGACCGGCGAGTTCGTCCATGTTTGCCAGTCCCTCGATCACCCAATCCACAGCGCCAGTGCTGGTATTGCAACGCAGCGCATCCACGTAGGTCAGCGCGAAGTTCCAGAATACCCGCCAGGCTCCGATCATTCCACGAAACGGCCCCCACTGCGGGTGCATCGCACGCAGATTCGAGGAAACGGCGCGTCGCTGGGCTGCGGCGATGCAGAAGAACAGCAGTGTCCAGCCAGCAGTCAGCGCGGGTTCGAGAAACCATGGCACCACCCGCAGCGAGCGAGTGAGCAGTCGCGTCGGCAAGTCGCCGAAAACCCCGAGCCGCCCGGCCCACCGTGATTTGATTTCGTCAGGCAAGGCCGTCATGCAAAACCGGGCAGGGGACTCGTGCAAGCTAAGCCCGCGTGCCCTCGAAACCGGGATCCTCTTGCAGTTCCTTGCCAGCTACGGCGAGGTTCGCCAGCTCATCGCAGCGTTCGTTTTCCGCATGACCGGCGTGGCCTTTCACCCAGCGCCAGTCGATGCGGTGCGGGGCCATCGCGGCCATCAGCCGGAGCCAGAGATCTTGGTTTTTCACGGGTTTCTTGTCCGAAGTCATCCAACCGCGGCGTTTCCAGCCATCGAGCCATTTTTCCGTGATCGCTTGGACGAGATACTTCGAGTCTGAGTGGAGTTCCACCTCGCAGGGTTCGGAAAGCAGCTCCAGCGCTGCGATGGCACCGCGCAGTTCCATCCGGTTATTGGTGGTGAGCCGGTAGCCGCCGGAAATCTCTTTGCGGTGCCTGCCACTCACGAGCACCGCGCCATAAGCACCCGGCCCGGGGTTTCCCTTGCACGCGCCGTCGGTGTGGATGATCACTCGTCTCAAGAAACCCATCGTGTCCCGCCCGGAGTCCGGCTGACAAGCGGGTTTTCAGTTTCCCGCAGCCTACCACGCCAAAGCAGGCGTTGCCTAAACCCACTCGGCACACAGCAGCTCTGCCTGCATGAGAACGGTCTTCACGGCTTCCTCCTGCAAGTCCGGCGGGTAGCCGTGTTTGTTCAGGATGCGCTTCACCATCACCTTGATTCGGGCACGCGCGCTTTCACGAAGAGTCCAGTCGATGGTCACGCTCTTCTTCACTTGGGTGATTAACTCGGCGGCGATCAGCTTGAGCTTGTCGTCGCCCATGGCTTGCACGGCGCTGTCGTTCGCGGCGAGGGCGTCGTAGAAGGCGACTTCGTCGTCGGTGAGGCCGAGGTTCTCACCGCGCTTAGTGGCGGCGTCGAGGTCTTTGGCGAGTTTGATCAACTCCTCGATGACCTGCATCGTGGAGATGGCGCGGTTGTGGTAGGCGTTGAGGGTCTTCTTGAGCTTTTCGGAAAAAACCTGGCTCTGCACGAGGTTGCGCTTGGAGCGGACTTTCAGTTCGTCCTTGAGCAGCTTCTCCAGCAGCTCGGCGGCGACGTTCTTGTGCTTGAGGCCGCGCACTTCGGCGAGGAATTG
>JANMLQ010000024.1:0-7516 GCA_031372635.1 Akkermansiaceae bacterium
GCCATCCGCAAACACCTGCGACCCGAGCTGGTGAACCGGTTGACCAAGGTGGTGCATTTTAAACCGCTGGAAATGGAGACGGCACGGGAGATCCTCGGGAAGCTGGTGGCGGAGTTCAACCGGCGTCTAGCAGATCGCAATGTGACTGTGGCGCTGGACGATAGCGCCGAAGAACTCATCCTTCGGGAAGGATTCAGCAAGGAATACGGCGCGAGAAATCTGGAGCGAGTATTCGATCGCAGGTTGGGAACGCTGATCGCAGAGGCGCTGCTAGGTGGCAAAATCTCTACGGACCAGAAGATTCGTGTGATGGGCGATACAGGGAAACTCCTGTTTCAATAGCCTGAACCCAAAAATATTTCACATTTGAGATATGCAGTATTAAGGGATTGAACCGGGTTCTTTTTCAGATGGATTTAAGATGCAGGCCGTTTGGCAACCTCCACCACGGGTCAAAGGATCGATCCCGGCCCGTATGCGGCGGCTTGCGGATGCGCGGCTTCCAGTTTTCTAACCGCCGCGGCGAATGAAGCGATCTGCGCTTTCGCAGCGCCCGATTCGCTGTCGCCGCGCGCGATGATCGCATCCAGCGTCTCGCGAGATAAACCGAGACGCGAATCCTCTGCCAGCCGCTCGATCAGGTTGTTGCGGTCGATGTTTCCGCTGCGCAAATCGTTCACCGTCGCGACGGCGTGCTCCTTGATCGCCTTGTGTGCCGTCTCGCGACCGACTCCAGCTTTCACCGCTTCCATCATGATCGTGGTGGTCATCAGGAAGGGCAGATAGTGTGCGGTCTCGGCGTTGATAACGGCTTCGTAGGCATCCATCTGATCGAGCACGGTGAGGAAGGTCTCGAACATGCCGTCGATCGTGTAAAACGAATCCGGCAGCATGATGCGGCGCACGACCGAGCAGGAAACATCACCTTCGTTCCATTGGTCACCAGCAAGTCCGGCGGCCATGGCGAGGTAGCCTTTTAGCATCACATGGAAACCGTTCACGCGCTCGCAAGAGCGGGAGTTCATCTTGTGCGGCATGGCGCTGGAACCAGTCTGACCCGGTGCGAATCCCTCACTCGCCGTCTCATGCCCGGCCATCAGGCGCAGGGTTTTGCAAAACGAGGACGGTCCCGAGCACAGATCCGTTAGAGCGGCCACCACGCGAAAGTCCAGCGAACGCGGATAGACCTGGCCGACGTTGGTCCACACCGCTGGCATGCCAAGATGGGCGACCACTCGTTGCTCAAGATCAGCCACCTTCGCAGCATCTCCCTCGAACAACGAAAGCTGATCCATCTGCGTGCCGACCGCGCCTTTCAGTCCGCGCACGGCGTAGCCCGCGATCACCGACTCAAGCGCGGCAAGCCCGCCTAACAATTCCTCGCCGAACATCGACACGCGCTTGCCAAGCGTAGTCGGCTGCGCGGCTACGTTGTGGGTGCGCGCGGTAAGCACCAGATCACTCCACTGCTCGGAACGCTCGCGGAAGCGGCGCAGCGCGGAGATCGTCTTGTCCCGCACCAGCAGCAGAGAGCGGAACACCTGAAGCTGCTCGACGTTTTCCGTGAGATCCCTGGAAGTCATGCCCTTGTGGACCTGCTCATGCCCGGCGAGATCGTTGAACTCCTCAATGCGCGCCTTCACATCGTGGCGGGTGATTCTCTCCCGCGCCATGATGGCGGCGGTGTCCACCTGGTCCTTCACCTTTTCATAAGCGGCGATGGCCTCGGCGGGCACATCCAGTCCGAGATCGCGCTGCGATTTCATCACGGCGATCCAGAATTCGCGCTCCAACACGATCCTCCCTTCGGCGGACCAGATGGCTTGCAGGGCGGGCGAGGCGTATCGTTCGGCGAGGACGTTGGGAATCACGCCGCGTAGCCTGTAGGACCGGTCGCAGGGTTTCAAGTGGCAGTTCCCCAAAAATTCCGTCCTCAGATGTACTCCAACTGCGGCTCCTCCTGATATTTCTGCGGTGTGACCCCATGCACTTTCTGAAACTCCCTCTGGAAACTCTTCGGTCTCGAAAAACCCAAAAAATATCCGACCTCCATCGAATCCATCCTCCACCCCAACATGCGCCGCGCCACCACCATCCGCTCCCACCGCATCCACTCCTTCGGAGTCAGCCCCAGATCCCTCATGAAAATCTCCCTCAGATAAGGTTTGGAAACACCCAGCGCATGACAGAACGCGTCAACCCGGTAGCCCTGACTCAAGGCCAGCGACTCCAGGCTGTCATGCACCACATGCCCGACACCGAGTATCTTCCAACACTGCGCGGAACGTATGATTTTCATGTGATGGGGGATTTGAAACAGCAGCATCCAGGCCACATTACATACCGCCCGGTGTCAACTGCCAGTATCATGTGCCGCGCGCACGGATGATCCACACGGCTTGTCTTCCTTGAACGGCAAATAGGCGCTGCACAAACATCAAACTCAAGTGAATTTCACCGCTCGAACATCAACATCATGTATGCCAGAAATAGCAACAGATGCACGCAGCCGAGCAGCATGTTGGTGCGCGGTTGAGAGAAGGTGACGATGGAGGTGACTAGCGTGAGTATGAGCATAACCGTGTCCACCGCATCGATGCCGAGAACCAGTGCCCGACCGGTGATCATCGAGATGGTGATCACCAGCGGGATGGTCAGGCCAATGGACGCGAGCACGGAGCCTAGCAGAATGTTCACCGAGCGCTGGAGGCGATCTTCCCGCGCGGAGCGGATGGCTGATACCGACTCGGGGGTCAATACCAGCAATGCCATGAGGAAGCCGCCAAGCGCAAGTGGAGCGCCGAGGTTTTCAACCATCGCGTCCAGCGGGTAGGACATTTGTTTCGCCAGCATCACCAGCGGCAATCCGTAAACGCCAAGCATCACCGCGTGAAACGTGGTGGACGAGGGGGAATCATCATGTTCCGGCAGCTCATCGGTTTCCTTGGTCCGACCATCTGGCATGATGAAGAAGCCACGGTGCAGGTGGTTTTGCACGAAAAGGAACACACCGTAGATGCCGATCGACATCACGGAGAGAAACACCATCTGGAAGTTCGATAGCGTGGGTCCCGGCGTGGTTCGGGTGTAGTTCGGCAGAATCAAGCCGAGCACGGTGAGCGGAATGATCATCACCAGGAACGAGTGCGAGCTTTGCAGGTTGAAACGCTGCTCGCTGTGGCGCATTCCGCCTAACAGAAGTGAAATCCCCATGAAGCCGTTGAGCACCAGCATCACCACGGCCAGCATCGTGTCACGGGCGAGTGTGGGTTTCTCATCCCCGGTGGACATCACGAAGCCGACCATCGCCACCTCCAGCCCGGTGACGGCGAGAGTGAGCAGCAGCGTGCCACCTGGTTCACCAAGACGGTGGGCGACGACATCCGCATGGCGGACGATGGCCATGGCAGTGACTAAAAGCACGGCGCAGATGACCACAAGCAGGACGACAAGGCCCAGCGGGTGCGCCATCATTCCCTTCATGGCGGATTTCCCTGCGAGCGTGCATGCCAATGTGCCGAATGCGAGAAGCAGCGGCCACTCGCGTCGCCACGCTGTTGGGTGCTGGCTTGTTACCGGATTTTGATAGTTCATGATGCAGACTACTGTGCGCGGTCAATGAGGTAGTAGTCCAAGGAAAAAATCCCGCCATAATAAACAGGTCTGAGCCAATAACGGCCAGCAAGCCATTAAAGTGAGTCCGCAGGAAACGCCGGAGCTATTGCTTGCTGCCATCCGTAGCCACTGACAGGTTGCGCCCATGCAGTCTGAAAATCCCTATGAGCCACCCGCAGTGGAGGAAGTCGCAGCTTCGCTACTGCAGAGCACTTCGCTCGAACTAGCCAGCTTAAGCCAGCGCTTCCTTGGCGCGTTCATCGACGGCCTGATCTTCACCGCATTCAATTTTCTCTGCGGATACGCGCTCTACTTGGCCGGGTTCATCCGATCATTTGATGACTATGACAACCTCGGCATCTTGGGGGCTACGCTGTTGTCTTTCGTTAGTTTCGCTTTCCACATCAGCATCAACTGGAAATTCCTCTCCACCTCCGGGCAGACAATCGGCAAGAAGATGGCGAAAACCCGGATTGTCACTCTCGATGGGCGGCTTCCCTTGATGGTCGATCTCGTTTTCAAACGAGAGGCGTTCTTCACTTTTATCGTCGAGATCCCCGTGGTCGGCCTGTATCTATCGCTCATCGATATCCTCTTCATCTTCGGTCGGCAGCGCCGCTGCATTCACGACCTCATCGCTGGCACCCGCGTCATCAAGGCGCATCCCTGATTGACGTTCCATAAGGCTCGCGATTGACTCGCCGGAGACGACAGACCTTCATGGGACTCCGAAAAAAGCCGCTCATTATCCTGCTCCTCGCAATTGTCGTGGCAGGTGTCGGTTTTCTAACATATCGGCATTCACGCACCCCCGCCGCTGCAGGACGGGCCGGGGTTTCCACCGCCGATGAAAAGCCGATCCTCGCACCGGACGACGAGGTGCATGCAAAATACGCAGGCTCCGAGACCTGCAAGGAATGCCATGAAGCCGCCTACGGCCACTGGCAGAATTCCAATCACGGCCTCGCCGAGCGCGGATACCGCAAGGACATGGACGACAAGGGCTTCTCGCCCAGACAAACCCTCACCCACGGCAAGGACAGCTCCGAGGCATTCCTCGATGCGGACGGTCTCGCGAAAATCCTCACCCGCGGTTTCAATAACGAGCGACGCGCCTATCCGGTCGTGCGCGTCATCGGAAATCATCCGTTGCGCCAATTCCTCATCGCCGCGCCCGGCGGACGTTTGCAGACCTGCGATGTCAGCTACGATCCCAAGAAAAACGAGTTCTTCGATGTCTATGGCGAGGAAGAGAGAAACCCCGGCGACTGGGGCGCGTGGACCGGCCAGGGCATGAATTGGAACGCCATGTGCGCCACCTGTCACAACACCCGCCTGCGGAAAAACTACGAACCCTCCACTAACAGCTACCATACGAAGATGGCCGAAATGAGCGTCGGCTGCGAGTCCTGCCACGGCCCGATGAAAGACCACGTCCAGTGGCAGAAGAATCCCCCGCCCGGAATCAAGAAGGACGCCAAAGACCCCACGATCAAACGCCAGTCGCGCGATCAGATGCTCGATACCTGCGCCGCCTGCCACGCGCGCCGCAGCGAAATCTCAGGCGACCTCATTCCCGGTGAGCCGTTCTTCGATCACTTCTCCCTAACAGTCACCGATGAAACCGACATCTACCACCCGGATGGCCAAGTGCGCGATGAAAACTACGAGTTCGCATCGTTTCTCTCCAGCAAGATGGGCCACGCAGGCATCCGTTGTGTCGATTGCCACGAGCCACACAGCAACAAGCGGCTCATCGAGGGAAACATGCTCTGCATGCGCTGCCACGGCGGCGGCACGCAGCCACCCGCGACCGTCATTGATCCCGCCACCCACGGCCATCATCAGCCCGGCAGCACTGGCAACGACTGCACATCGTGCCACATGCCCATCACCAACTACATGCAGCGCCACCCACGCCATGACCACGGCTTCACCATCCCCGATCCACTTCTAACAAAAGAATTCGGCACACCCAACGCCTGTAACCGCTGCCACACCGACAAAGATGCAGACTGGGCGCTCAAGCATTCCAACGAGTGGTATGGGGAAAAACTCAATCGCCCCACGCGCACCCGCGCCCTGCTCATCGGTCGCGCACGCCGTGGCGATCCCACCGCGCGCGAGGGACTCATCGCATTGTTAAAAACCGAACCCATCTCCGCATGGCAAGCGACCATCTGCCATCTGTTAGGCCGCTGGGCCGGTGATGCAGATTCCACCACTGCCTTGCTGGGCGTTTTGAAAAATCCCAGCCCGCTCGTGCGAGAGGCAGCCGTTAGATCGCTCGTCCCGCAAGCCCATCAGCAGAACGAAACCGTGCGCAAGGCCATCCAACCGCTGCTCGATGATTCCGTGCGCTCCGTCCGCGTCGCCGCCGCGTGGGCGCTCGTGGACAAGCTCGACCTCACCCACAAGACCGGTGGCGAACTCATCCACATGCTCGATCTCAATGCCGACCAACCGACCGGACGCATGCAGCTCAGTCAGTTCGCGTTTCTCCGTGGAGACGCAGCCACCGCCATCAAACAAATCCGCAAGGCCATCCATTGGGATCCGAATTCACCGCCTTTCCATCACGATCTCGCCATCCTCCTCAGCACCACTGGCGATGCCGATGGCGCGATCAAGGCACTTGAAGAAGCCATCCGTCTCGATCCCAACGAAGCTGAGTATCACTACAAACTCGCCCTCGCATGGAACGAAGCTGGCGTTGTCACCAAGGCTGCTGCGGAACTCAAGAAAACCGTCGAACTCGATCCCGGAAACGCCCGAGCCTGGTATAATCTCGGCCTCGCGCTCAACAGCACCAACAAACCGCAGGAAGCCATCCAAGCCCTGCTTCAAGGCGAAGCCGCCGATCCCACCGACGCCTCAATTCCTTACGCTCGCGCCACCATCCACGCCCGCTACGGCCAAAAGCAACAAGCGATTGAAGCCGCCTCCAGCGCCCTCCAAATCCGCCGCGATTTCCCGGAAGCCATGCAGTTGTTAAAGTCGCTCTCACGTTAGCAATGGGTTCTCCCCAAACTTGCCATGGCCTTCGGTGTGGCTTAAAGTCCAACTCAATCATGAGTCAAACAGTCCAACTCACCGTCCCGATGCCCGCGCGTCTCGCATCGTTGCGATTTCCCAAAGCACTCGATGATCGGCTCCATCATCTACTCGATGAGCAAGGCAGAAAAGGCAGCCTGACTCCTAACGAAAGAAAAGAAGCGGAAGCTCTCGCCAACATCTCCACCACCCTTACAATCCTGAAACTCGGAGCGCAGGTGAAGGCTGCCAAAGCCTGAATGCCATGGGGGTTTCCATAAAACTGCGTCGCGCTGTTACCGAACGCGCCGCAAGTCGCTGCGAGTATTGCTGTCTTTCATCTGATGGCCAAGCAGCCACCTTCCACATCGATCATGTCCTGCCACAAGTGGCCGGCGGCCCGACGGTTCTGGAAAACCTGGCTCTTGCCTGCATCCATTGTTCACTGCGAAAGGGCGCGAAGCGGAGTGCAATCGATCCACGAACCGGCAGAACCGTGAAGCTCTTCAATCCCCGTGATGATTCCTCGGACCGGCATTTCAAATGGGATGGAGTCAAGGTGTTTGGCAAGACACCTGTCGGTCGCGCCACTACCATCGCTCTGGATTTAAACAATTCCTCCCATCTGATCATTCGCGGCTTTGAAAGTCGTTTGGGAAGGCACCCACCGCCTGCTGCAAACAATTAGAACACGAGAAACATTCTTGCTTCAACGCCCCATCCACTGACACTCCGCCCCATCCCATGGACCCCGAACACCTCAACACCTTCAAGACCCTCCACCTGCTCGGAGTGATCGCGCTTTTCTCATCGCTCGGCTCCATCCTGCTGGCTTCATCGCGCAGCAAGGCGGCTTCGATCCTGCACG